>DATDMC010000130.1:0-35104 GCA_036518995.1 Pyrinomonadaceae bacterium
TCCTTCAGTTTTGGGGCTGCGCCCCTCTTACCGGAAAGAAGAAGGCGCAGCCTGAATTTTAATAACTTGTAACGGAAAGGCGGAGCCATTCCTCACAACGGGCGGCGAAGCCGAAGACGCAGCCTAAAATTTTAATAACTTGTTACGGAAAGGCGGAGCCATTCCTCACAACAGGCGGCGAAGCCGAAGAGAGTCAATCTGAAATCTACAATCTTAAATCTGCAATCTTCTACGTGGTCAGTCTTCTATAAATTCCCGGCAGGCGTTCAGGCAGCGTCAAGACATCATCGATGATCGTATAGCCAATCTCACCATACAAGTCCTTCAACTCTGCTTCCGACTCGCGATCGATCGTTATACAAAACGGCGTGATGCCTTCCGTCTTAGCCTGGCGCAGGGCTTCGCGGGTATCTTCGCGAGCATAACGTGCGTCACCATAATCGTGATCATAGGGACGACCGTCTGAAAGAACGATCAAAAGACGTGTTCTGGCGTCCTGTTTGGCGAGCTTGGCTGCTGCGTGACGGATAGCTGCGCCGAGTCGCGTGTTGTTCTGATAGTTGATCCCACCAATACGTTTTTTAACTTCATCGGAATACTTCTCATCAAAATCCTTCACCACATAAAACTTTACATTGCGCCGGCCTTCAGACGTAAAGCCATTGATTGCATAGACATCGCCAACAGCTTCCAACGCCTCGCTCATCAACACGAGTCCTTCTTTCTCAATTTCGATGATGCGACGACCTGGCCGCGTGTACGGTTGTAACGGATGTCGACCAATAGTTCGCGCGGTCGAGGAAGATTGATCCAACAAGAACGAAACCGCGACATCACGGCGACGCCGCAAACGTTTTGTATAAATGCGTTCTGATTGTTGTCCATCAGCACGACGATCAATCACATAATCAATCAACGCATTTAGATCAAACTCTTCACCATCGACTTCATTAGTGACGCGCGTTAGGTTTTCCGGCTTCATCAATTGGAACTGATGACGTATCGATGAGATGACGCCTTTGTGTCGCTCTTTGGTTTCATCGACAAAACTTGCGTCGCCATGCTTTACCCGCTTTTCGATTACTCGACACCAGCCAAGGCGGTGGTCCGTGAGCTCGCGGTCCCACTCATCGTAGTTGTAGGCAACTTCACCTTCAGTCAACACTTGCTCGGGCGTTTCGTTTTCAGACCATGCTTCAGCACCCGCTATTTGATCAGGCTCACCTTCAGCAGACGGATCGTTCCAGGCATTAAACAACTCGCGTGCATCTTTGCGCTGCGGCATCTGTTGCGCTTGCCGTTGGCGCATTCGTTCAGCCCTCGAGTCGCTTTCTTCCTCATCCTCAACTTGATCTTTCGGCACTTCGATCTGCTGCACAGAATCATCAGTTGGTATTTGCGTTTGAAACAGTTCGTAGACACGTCGCGTCGCCATCAATGTGTCTGCCACAGTTGCGGCTGGGCCCGAAAGATAATCAGCAACAATGCTTTCCAATTCAGAGACGACCTGCGCGTAGTACTGCCGTGAGTCGTCGCGCGCACCACCAAGCATGGTGATTTGAAACAAGAGTTCAAACGGAACGAGAGTCAATGGCAACTCCTGAATTCGGGGCCGACTTCGTTCCAGATGTTCACGGATCAAATCGAGATCGCGTCGCAAGCCGCGATAGGTATGACGAAGACGACGATCGATCCGTCCATTTTCGAGGGTGCCGAAAATCCGGCGGCCCAGAGCGGGAACCGGAAAGAGTCGCAGCACTTGTTGATAACCGATCTCTTCGACCGGCGGCATCGGCTGCGCAGGTTGTTCGAGCTGAGCTGGATCCACCATTTCATCCGGCAGGGCAAAGGCGTCCAACGCGTTTACATTCTCTGGCGCGTAGCTCGCTGAGATTTCCTGGTAAGCAGGAACAAGCACCGGTCCCTGCAAATAGGTCCCAAACTCAATCTGTCCGGCCGCGTGAGCAGCGAGCACTTTATAAAGTTTGAAATCGAGTTCCTCTTCGCCAAACTCGTTCACAAGTGAAGGCAAATGAATCGTCCGGCCATCGCCAATCCGCGACTCGTCAGGCACGGCAGCCAGCGGCGCGACTTCAACTTCGCGTCCCGTCAGTGCTTCAACGTAGAGTCGCAACAGATGTTGGACCGCGTCGAGCGGCAGACCGGCCATGCCGGAGTGAAGAGCTTCATAACTGCCGCGCGTCTCTATTGAAAAGTAGCTGCGGCGTGCGCGCGTATCTGAACGAGCGGAAGTGAGGCCTTGTTTGGCCCATGCTTCAAACTGATCGATCGAAACCGTCTGTAACGCTTTACCACTGGACCGAAAACAAGCGAGTGCTGCTTCACCGTCAATCTCCGCAATCTCTTTCGTCAGAGATAGAACGCGGCGGGCAAGTGACACTGCTTCCGGACGATTGATTTCCCTATTCAGTAAGCGAAGAAACCGCGGACTGCTGCGAATAAACGCGACCAGACTCGCGTTGCCATGTTTGGCAACAACCCACAATAGTTCGATCCAGTCGTCAAAGATTTCAGGGGCGCGACGAAGAAGTTCGCCGCCCGAGAGGAGTACGTGTAGCGCTGCTCCACCGCCACGTTCCAGAAATTCGCTCGAACGATCTACGAGCCGAACTACATCTTCTGAGTTGAGATCTGAAATGGCTTGCGGGATAGCGGCCCAGGCATCGGACGCGATGCCGCCGGCGCGGGCTGCAAATGAAGCGGCAAGTTCGAGCACTTTCGCCTTCACCTGCGAATCGTCGAAATACTTCAGGGCTTGGGAGACAGCACCGCTGTGTTTCAGAAACTCGGCGCTGTGTTTAGCGGAACGCCGTGCAATCTCAGTGGCAATTTCCAGGACCGAGCTGAAGAAAGATTCATCGTCAACTTCTACTACGAGAGCTGGAGTCGATTGGAATGTTTCTCGCCCAACTGCAGTCGATAAGGTCATTTGCCGGGCGCATAGTTGAAATATTTCGAGGTGGAGTGTGCGAGGAAGATCCCGATATTTTTCTACACCTTCTGAGAAAAAGTTTGCGGCGGTGTCGTAATCACCCATCGCGAGCCGGCGTCCGAGTTCACCCCAGAGTTTCAACTCATTAGCACGGAGAATTTGTGATGCCGCCGGAACGCCACGAAGAAATTCGATCGCGGCACGTAGTGAAATGCTTGCGATGGCGGCGCTGGTTTCGAGTGCTGCCGCAGTCTGGTCGAAGGGAAGACTGGCGAGCCCGCGCGTGAGTTCGAGAAAAGATTTGCGCTCAGCAGACTGAGGCGCTTCCGCTGCATCATCACCGGGGTTCAAATTGTCCGATTCTGTTTCCGCCACTCGTCAACCTTAGCTCAGATGAATAGTTCCGCCGATATGCTGAAAAATTCTGCCAATGTTTTTGCTTGTGCTTTACTGATCGCGCGTTTGCCATTCAGTACTTCCGAGGCACGCGCTTTTGAACCGAGCAATTTAGAGATGTCGTTTTGTTTCAAACCGCGAGCATCCATCAATTCTCTCAGGACTTCATGGGGAGCGGCATCCTCTAAATGATAGAAGTGTTCTTCAAAGTCTCTTATCAATCTGCCGAGAAGTTTTAACAGCACTGCTTCTTCAGGCGTCAGCTTTTCGCCCTTCGACATCAGCTTACTCACTATCGAAAGCATCCGTTCATTCTCAGCCTCAGTTTGAATGACTGCGGGTTTCACTTTAGCTAACAGCCTGCCGTACTTCTGTGGATTTATTGCTGAAGTAGCTGGGTTCATTGTTTCCACTTGTCTCTGTCGTACTCTGAATGAGTCAAGATATGCCTGATAAGTATTTGCTGGTACTGGTAATTAATTTCGGCAATTAGACGGTAATGATTTCCCTTAATATTGAAGACCGTAAATTTTCCTACCATATCGGCTTGAGGATAGACTTTGTGAACGTCACTTAGACTTTTCCACTTTGATTTTTTGGCAATCTTAAACCACGCCATTAAAGCCGACTTTGAGTCTCCATGTATTCTCGCAAATTCTAAAATCTTTCTTACGCTGATCGTGTTCATGCGAATCGACGTTCCATAACTTACAATCGGTTCTTGTTCTCATGGTGGCTTGTTCTTCCTTCGTTAGGTTTTCTTTAGAGGGTGCAATAAACAACACGAGGTTTCCATAATGGGAACCTCGTGTCAAGTCGCGGTGTGTTGTTTGGGAAACTAAATTACGGTCGTGATGATCTCGCGGATGCTTCGCTGCAACTCACGGTCGTCCGTAATCGGAGCGCACATCGCAACCTCAGCGGCATCAACAGGCGGAATGCCCAGCGCAATAAGTTGGGCTGCGTAGATCAATAATCTGGTTGAAACGCCTTCTTCCAAACCATGCCCGCGCAGGTTCCGGACTTTCTGACCGATGAGTACGAGATCGCGAGCAGTTTCTTCGTCAACTGCACCCTCACGAGCAACAATCTCTGCTTCCATTTCCGGTGGTGGATAGTCGAACTCAACTGCGACGAAGCGTTGACGGGTTGATTGTTTCAGGTCTTTCAGAATTGATTGATAGCCCGGGTTGTAAGAAACCACCAACATGAAATCGTTGGGCGCTTCGACAACCGTTCCCAGCTTTTCAATCGGCAGGCGACGACGATGGTCCGTCAATGGGTGAATGATGACGACGGTGTCTTTCCGTGCTTCGACAACCTCGTCCAGGTAACAGATTGCTCCGTTTCGGACTGCCGCCGTGAGCGGGCCGTCGTGCCAGACCGTTTCTTCGCCTTCCAGTAGAAACCGGCCAACCAGATCGGTTGAGGATAAGTCTTCATGGCAGGCGACCGTGATCAAGGGCCGCTCGAGACGCCACGCCATGTGTTCTACGAAACGGGTTTTGCCACAGCCGGTTGGTCCTTTAAGAATTACCGGCAGCCGGGCCGAGTGCGCTGCTTCAAACAGCTCAATTTCGTGTCCGACAGGCAGGTAATAAGGTTCGTTTGCGACTCGGTATTCTTCGATTGCGCTTTCAGGCATAAGGAGTTAGTTTTCTAATGGAAGGAATCTTAGCAATGCCGATTGCCGATTTCCAAATGCCGATATGCGTTAGCTTGTCGGAAGATCAAAGAATATATCCGCAGATTACACCGATTACGCAGAGTCGGAGCAAAAGCTTGGTCTTTATCTTAGATAATCTGTGTAGTCGGCGTAATCTGCGGATAAATACCCGGCAGTTGGAAATTCGAAAATGAAAATCGCAGTAGCAATGAGTGGCGGCGTTGATTCTTCAGCCGCCGCAGCAATATTGAAAGATCAAGGTCATGAGCTCGTCGGGTTCACGATGCAGTTGTGGGACCAGCGACGCGGCATCAATCTCGACGAGAACGGTGATCCCTTACCGTCGCGTTGTTGCTCGCTCGACGATGTTTACGATGCGCGCCGGGTGGCTGAAGAACTCGATTTCCCATTTTACGTTCTCAATCTGGAACGTGATTTCGAACGCGATGTGGTCCAGCCTTTTGTGAATAGCTACTTAAGTGGCGAAACTCCAATTCCCTGTGTTTCATGCAACAGCCGGCTAAAGTTTGCCTCACTCGATCGACTCGCGGTGAGTTTAGGTTGTGAGAAAGTCGCAACTGGTCACTATGCGCGAGTTGAATTTGATCCGATCACGAAACGCTACAAACTTCTGCGCGGACACAATCATCAGAAGGACCAATCGTATTTTCTTTGGGAGCTGACGCAGGAGCAGTTATCGCGCGCGTTGTTTCCGCTCGGCGAAATGTCAAAACCTGAAGCTCGTGATGCGGCGCGAAATCATGGTCTGGCAATCGCGGAAAAGAAAGAATCGCAGGAGATCTGTTTTGTTCCTGATGGCGATTACGCCGGCTTTATCGATCGTTATCTTGAGGTCGAAGACGCAACTGATCGTTTGCCCGGCGCCGGTGAGATAGTCGATACACGCGGAAAAGTGATCGGGCAACATGGTGGCATTCAGCGTTACACGATCGGACAACGCCGCGGAATTGGCATCGCCGACGAACGACCGCTCTACGTTATCTCGCTCGACGCCGAAAAGAACCGCGTGGTTGTGGGCGGCCAGGATGATCTATTGAGCAACGAGTTTACGGCGGCCGGAGTTAACTGGATTCTCTTTGATGAGCCTACAGGACCGGTGCGAGCTGACGTTCGAGTTCGTTATCGTCACAACGCCGAACCAGCAACTATAACCAGTCAACCGAACGGACGCGTGCGGGTTGTGTTCGATGAACCCCAACGAGCGATCACGCCCGGACAGGCGACCGTGTTCTACCGCGGTGATGAAGTGGTAGGTGGTGGCTGGATTGTTAAAGGGCAGTAAGCAGAAGGCACGTGCATCGGGTTGGTGCTTTCTGCTCCTGCCTTCTGCTTACTGCCCGCTGCCTACTGCTTTCTGATTAAACCTTTTGCTTCGCTAGCGCGTACCAAAGCTAGTCTCAAATCTTTAATTAATCCCAGACAATAGTCCTTTTTCAGATAGGAAATTTTATGGCGATGTCAGGTACAAAAAAGACGTTACTGATTCTCGGCGGCATTCTGGCGGTGCTCGTGCTGGTTGCCGTTATCGGAATCGCGATTCTGGTTTCGGCCTTCCGCAAAGGCGAGCCATCAATCGCCAACAACAGTTTGTTGACGCTGAGGGTTTCCGGTTCGCTTCCCGACTACAGTCCCGACGATCCGTTCAAGAAATATTTTGGTGGACCAGATCAATCGCTGACTGGCCTCGTGATGCAGTTCAAGAAAGCGAAGGCAGACAAACGGATCAAAGCGATTCTGTTGGACGTCGATGTATCTGGTGTCGGTTGGGGTAAGGCCGAAGAAATTCGCGATGCTATTGCTGATTTTCGTTCGTCAGGAAAACCGGTCTACGCCTATCTCGAATTCGGCGTCAACAAGGAATACTACATCGCGAGCGCCTGCGACAAGATCTATGTGCCACCGCCGGGCGAGTTGTTCATCAATGGTCTGGCTGCAGACGTGATGTTTTTCCGGGGCTCGTTGGACAAGCTCGGCATCTATCCGGACATCTATCAAATCGGAAAATACAAAACCGCCGGCGACATGTTTACGCAAAAGGAGATGACCGACGCGCATCGCGAGTACGTCAATTCGATGCTCGACGATCTTTATGCGCACTACGTCAACGCGATTGCCCAGGCCCGTCATAAGACTCCCGATGAAGTCCGTACTTTGATCGACAACGCTCCCTACAACGCAGCCAAAGCAAAAGAAGTTGGTTTGATCGACGAATCGCTTTATCGCGACGATGTCGAGAAACAGATCAAGATGACGTTGGGCTACAAGGAGTCGGACGCTTTTACTCCCGTGCGCGCCAATGATTATCGAGATGTGTCTCCCGAGTCACTCGGCTTGAATAAGGGCGAGCGCATAGCCGTGATTTACGCAACCGGGGATATTGGTTCGGGAAGTTCCGCAAACAGTCCTTCAGGTGATCAGTCGATCGGTTCCGACACGTTAGCAAAAGCGCTGAACGATGCCGCCGCTGATAAATCAATCAAGGCGATCGTGCTGCGTATTGATAGTCCCGGTGGTTCGGGTTTGGCGTCAGACATCATCTGGCATGCGGTCGAGGCTGCGAACCAAAAGAAACCAGTAGTTGTTTCGATGAGCGACGTGGCCGCGTCAGGTGGTTATTACATCGCGTGTGCGGCGAGCAAGATCATTGCGCAACCATCGACCATAACGGGATCGATTGGTGTACTTGCCGGGAAGCCGGTGCTGCGTGGTTTCTACGACTGGCTGGGAATCTCGAACGAGTATGTTATGCGTGGTAAAACTGCTGGTCTATTTCGCGAGACTGAGAAGTTTACTGACGACGAGCGCGCGAAGTTTGAATCATGGATCAAGCAAACTTACTATGGTGATTTCATCCCGAAAGTAGCAAAGGGACGAAAGAAAGACGAACAGTCGATCGATGCGGTCGGACAAGGTCGTGTTTGGACTGGCGCACAAGCAAAGGACCGAGGACTAGTTGACGAGTTCGGCGGGCTCGATCGCGCGCTTGAAGTTGCGAAGCAGCTCGCGAATATTCCGGCAGACAAAGGCGTAGAACGTGTGATCCTGCCCTACCCGCAAACGTTCCTCCAGCAGTTGTTGAGTGACACTAATAGCGAAAGTTCAAACACGAAGTTGGAGCAGCAGAAAGCGATCGCGGCGGCGCTACCGGAAGACGCCAGACGCGCGCTGCGTTACATGGCGTTGATGGATAAGATGAAAGACGGCGAGACGATGATGTTGATGCCGTTCGATATACGAGTCAGGTGAGAAGGTTTATTCAGTTAGTGGACACCACCGACTTTACGTCGGTGGTCACTCAACTTCAGGCTAACAAGAGTCGTTCCATTCAGGCTAACTAGTTGTCAAAAAGCTCTCGTAGATACCACCGACTTTACGTCGGTGGTCCACTCAACTTCAGGCTAACTAGTTGTCAAAGCTCTCGTAGATACCACCGACTTTATGTCGGTGGTCACTCAACTTCAGGTTAACTAGTTGTCAAAGGCTCTCGTAGAAACCACCGACTTTATGTCGGTGGTCATTCAATTCAGGCTAACTAGTTGTCAAAAGCCCTCGTAGATACCACCGACTTTACGTCGGTGGTCACTCAACTTCAGCCTACTAGTTGTCAAAAAGCTCTCGTAGATACCACCGACTTTATGTCGGTGGTCACTCAATTTCAGGCTAACTGTTGTCAAAAAGCTCTCGTAGATACCACCGACTTTACGTCGGTGGTCACTCAACTTCAGGCTAACTAATTGTCAAAGGTTCTCGTAGATACCACCGACTTTACGTCGGTGGAGTTTCAATTTCACGCTAATCCGACCCGATCTTTATATCTTGTCCATCCTGTAATCATGTCAACCTGTCGGTGGTGATAGCCCGTGACTTGTTAGCGAGAAATTGAGACTCCATCGACATAAGTCGGTGGTGTCTCCCGAGCTTTTGACAACTAGTTAGGCTGAATTGAATGACCACCGACATAAAGTCGGTGGTATCTCCCGCTCTTTTCGAGCACTTGTTAGGCTGAAATTGAACGACCACCGACGTAAAGTCGGTGGTATCTACGAGAGCATTTGACAACTAGTTAGCGTGAAATTGAATGACCACCGATATAAAGTCGGTGGTATCTACGAGCACTCTTGTTAGGGTGAAATTGAAACTTCCCCGGACATAAAGTCCGGGGTGTCTAACCGGCTGTGATCTTCTCCAACCCACCCATATACTGCCGCAGCACTTCCGGGACGATCACTGATCCATCTGCCTGCTGATAATTCTCCAACACAGCAATCCACGTCCTACCGACAGCTAACCCTGATCCATTCAGCGTATGTACAAACTCCGGCTTCGAACCGCCAGCGCGTCTAAACCGAATCTGTGCGCGTCGCGCCTGGAACGATTCGTAGTTTGAGCAGGAAGAAATCTCGCGAAACGTATTCTGCGACGGCAGCCAGACTTCAATGTCGTAAGTCTTGGCGTTGCTAAAACCAAGATCACCCGTCGAAAGCGTAACGGTGCGATAGTGCAGTCCCAGTTTTTGCAGAATCGTTTCCGCATCGCGCGTCAACGCTTCGAGTTCATCATAAGAGTTCTCCGGCAACGCATACTTCACGAGTTCGACTTTCTCAAACTGATGCTGCCGGATCACGCCGCGCGTGTCGCGTCCATAACTGCCCGCCTCCGATCGAAAACATGGCGTGTACGCAGCCCACTTCATCGGTAACTGTGACGCATCGAAGATCTCGTCGCGGTGATAATTTGTTACCGGCACCTCGGCCGTGGGAATTAGAAAAAGATCTCGGTCGTCTTCAAGTCTGAACAGGTCCTGTTCAAACTTTGGCAACTGTCCCGTTCCAAACAACGAAGCACGATTCACGATGAAAGGCGGCAGAGTTTCCAGATAACCGTGTTCGCGTGTATGGACGTCGAGCATGAAGCTGACGAGCGCACGCTCGAGTCGCGCGCCGGCGCCATTGAGAATTGCAAAACGCGCCGCAGCAATCTTAGTCGCGCGTTCCAGATCTAAAATGCCGAGGTTCGTACCAAGATCGACGTGGTCCTTCGGCTCGAAATCAAATTCCGGCCTGGTTCCCCAACGTCGCACTTCGACGTTGTCTGACTCTTCACGACCAAAGGGTACGCTTTCGTGTGGTATGTTCGGCAACGTCGACAGAAGATCGTGCATGCGGGTCTCAGTTTGTGAACGCAGGTGGTCCAACTCGGCGATCCGGTCCTTAAGACTGCCAACTTCAGCCCGGCGCGCTTCAGCCTCTTCCTTTTTGCCTTCCTTCATCAAGTTGCCGATTTCGCGACTCGACGCATTGCGTTGCGCATTTAGTTGGTCCGATTCGGCAATCACTTTGCGGCGTTCAGCATCCGCACCAGCAAAATCGTCAAGGGCTTTCTGGTCGAAATTGCGCGCCTCCAGCGCCTCCCTGACCTTGTCGATATTTTCGCGAACGTAATTAAGATCCAGCATTTGTTCTCTTCCGATGAGATATGTTATTAGAGACCGCCCTAAAAGATGTCCGATAAACCAGACTTTGTCGAGTCATCAGAAAAGTTAAGGCGGCGATGGATTAGTTTATGGCTAACGACAAACATTGTTGCGGTGTGATGGAATCGGAGTTGGACCGTGAATGTGCTGACCATCCGGATGTGTTTGATTGTCCCGATTGTGTGGTCTATTACTCAAAGCAGCTCGGCGAGTATGGCATTCTCATTCACGATGGCGGTTCGTCGTATTCAGTGATCAATTATTGCCCGTGGTGTGGGACGAAACTTCCCACCGCGCCAGAAGTTTAAGACGGCAGTTGTTTTGAATCGGAGTTTCGAAAATGGAAGGTAGGCAGGCGAGGACGCCTGCGCTCCCAAAACCGGCGCTCCCACAAAGTCTGCGTTCCAATACAGGAAGGACCATATCTTGTCAGACGAGAAAACATTTTCAGGTCGCGTCGCAATTGTTACCGGCGCAACTCGCGGAATCGGCCGCGCGATTGCGCTTGAACTCGGCCGGCGCGGCGCCGACATCGCGTTCAACTATGCGAAGAGCGCCGAATCAGCGGAGACGTTGAAGGCAGAACTCGAATCACTTGGTGTGCGTGCTTTGTCTTCGCAATGTGACGTGGGCAACACCGAAGCTGCGGCGGAAATGGTCAAACAAGTGAAGGACGCTTTCGGTCGCATCGACTATCTCGTCAACAACGCCGGCATCACGCGCGACACGTTGATACTTCGGATGAAGGAAGCCGATTGGGACGAGGTTATCGATACGAACCTCAAAGGCGCGTGGAACTTTTCAAAGGCCGCATTGCGCGTGATGTTGCGCCAGGACAGTGGCGGTTCGATTCTGAACATTTCATCGATCAGCGGTGAGGTCGGCATGGCGGGCCAGTCGAACTATTCGGCTTCGAAAGCTGGCATGGTTGGTTTGACGAAAGCGTTGGCAAAAGAAGTGGCGAGCAGAAAAGTTACCGTGAATGCGTTAGCGTTGGGAATGGTCGCGACGGACATGGCCGGCAAACTCGATGAGAGTTATCAAGCGAAGATTATTGAACAGATTCCCCTGGGACGATTTGCAGAAGCTGATGAAGTTGCAAAGATTGCGGCGTTTCTAATGTCTGACGATGCGCGTTACATAACCGGGCAGGTGGTCCAGGTTGATGGTGGATTGGCAATGTGAAGAATTGCGGAATTGAGAAATGCGACATTTAGAAGCGCATACAAATCCCGCATTTCTTATTTGTTGGCTCTGCCACCTGTTGTGAGGAATGGCTCTGCCTTTCCATAAGCGTTCTTATAGAGCTTAGGCTGCGCCTTCTTCCGGGTTTCACTGAGGAGGCACAGCCTAAAATTTAATTAGCAGCCTGCGGAAAGGCGGAGCCATTCCTCACAACAGGTGGCAAAGCCTTAGGAGCGCCGATTCATTATTCGCTATTCACCATTCACTACTTTATCGCTTTTATATTCTCCGGCTTCGCAAATAAACTATCAGCCAGCTTCTGATTGTATTGAATGGTGTCGTAATTGATACGACTCGTTTGCGTGTTGTTGATGAAGTGGTCGATCACATAGGGTGCGTTCACGCCATCGACGCTAATGAACTTGAAGAACCGATCCTCTTCGGTTGTCTCTTCTTCATCGCCACTGTCAGCATTCTTCCGCGTGCGTTTATAGATTATTTTGGCGGGTAAATTATCTTTCGCTCCAAATTCATACTCGATCCAAAAGCCATTGGTAAACGTTAGCCTGATCGTTTCATTTCGTTTGGCCAGGCCTGCTTCGCGCCGCCCAACATAAACAATCTTTCCGCCTTCTTTTTTCCACCAACCGCGTAAGAGATTTTCGAGGGTCGTTCGCATCGCGACTTTGAACCCGTCAATCTGCGCCGGCCCCTGGTCCTTAATCGTCTTTACTGCGCCATCGAATACCCAACCAGTGTCACCAACGTTCGTTTGAATGGTGCGAATGCCGTAAGTCGTAAATTCAGTCCGCTCATGATCCGGATAAACAATGTAATCGAGAAACTTCGACGGATCCTGGGCGAGGCCCTGGCTAAAGGCCGAGTAAAAACCGCGACCCGTGACAGTATTAATATTTAGATAAGCATTGCCACCGAGCGCAACAATCGCCTTGTCGATAATCTGTTGCGACTTTTCATCGACCGTGGCTGATTGCGCGTAGGCTGAGACCGCAAGCAGGGCAGTGAGTGCGAGCAAACTAAGAAATCGTTGAAGCATATTACAGAGTGTAACAAGAAAAGTGGGGTTTCAATGAGTGACTCACTGAAACCCCACGGTGGTCAAGGGACAGCCACTTTTAGTTGAGTTTAGGGTTATTGCCTTCGACTGCTTTGACGATCGTCTCACCATTTTCGACATCAACTCGAAAACTCGTCGACGTCTTCCACATCCCGGTGATTGGCAATTTTACCTGTTCATCGATGTGACGCTTCAGGAAGCGCGCACCGTAAGCTGTGTTAAAGCCTTTCTCAGTCAGGCGATTAACAGCCGCTTCAGTTACTTCGACGTATTTACCCTGCCGTTCCATCTGCCGCCGCAACTTCTCGAGATACAACTTGGCGATCTGTCGAACCTCGTCCATCGTCAGTGGCGAGAAGACAACAATTTCGTCAATGCGGTTGCGAAACTCCGGCGAGAAACGTTGTTCAGAAGCCTTCATCACTTCGTTTTTGACGTTGCGGAAGTCAGCAGCCGTCTTTGTGCCAAAGCCCAGCGGTTTCTCGAACTTCTTGAAGTTCTCGGAACCCAGGTTCGAAGTCATGATGATGATCGCATCTGATAGATAAACTTTCTTGCCGCGTCCATCTGTCAACCAACCTTCATCGAAGGCCTGTAGAAACAAGTTCATCAAATAAGGTGACGCTTTTTCGACTTCGTCTAACAGCAGGACCGTGTACGGATTTTCCCGCAGTTGCTCAGTCAGAATACCGCCGCGTTCCGAACCGACAATTCCGCGAGGCATGCCAATCAGTTTTTCAATACTGACAGTGCCGTCGCTGTATTCCGACATGTCGATGCGGACCATCTTTTCTTCGTCACCAAACATGAACTCGGCGACAGCTTTGGCCAGCTCAGTTTTGCCAACCCCGGTTGGTCCCAGGAAGAGCAGCACACCATCAGGTTTGTAGTGCGACTCTTTGAGTGGTCCTTTATTAAGGCGGAGCCGTTGGGCAACTGCTTTGATCGCTTCCTTCTGGCCAATGACGCGCTGGCTGAGCATCGTTTCAGTCATCGCAAAGCGATCGGTAGTGTCGCGAAAGATCATGTCGCGCGGAATCCGCGATTCCTGCGAAATGACTTCAATCACATGTTCAGGTTTTACGACGAGCGTTTGCGGCTCATTGATTTCAACTTTCACTGCCGCCGTGTCGAGCCAGCCGATCGCTTTATCAGGCAAATGAAGATTCCGAATGTACTTCGGCGCCATCTCCAGCGCCGTGTTGATTGCATCGTCAGAAATTTTGACGGAGTAGTTTTTCTCGAGACGAGGACGAAGACCCAAAAGGATTTCGCGGGTCTCGTTAATCGAAGGTTCGACGACCTTCACCATGCGGAAACGTCGCGCAAGCGCTTCATCGTCGGAGATGTATTCTTTATATTCCGAAATCGTAGTGGCGCCGATGATACGCATTTCACCACGGGCCAACGCCGACTTGAACATGTTCGCCGCGTCCGAAGACGTGCCGAGTGCTGCGCCGGCGCCCATGATCGTGTGCGCTTCATCGATGAAGAGAATCAGGTTATCTCTTTCTTTGACCTCGTCGATGATGCCCTTGATGCGTTCTTCAAACATACCGCGCAACATGGTGCCGGCAACGAGGCCGCCCATTTGAAGTTGCACGATGTGTGAGGCACGCAGCCGAGCCGGAACTTTTTCCGGTTCCAATTCAATCAAGCGAGCGAGACCTTCGATGACCGCAGTTTTACCAACGCCAGGTTCACCAACGAGCATCGGTGAATTAGCGCGTTCGCGGTGACAAAGGATTTCGATAATTTGCTGGATCTCTTTTTCGCGACCGATCGTTGGTGGGATCTTGTCGGCGCGAGCGAGTCTATTTAGTGAAACACCGAAATGTTTGAGATAGGGTGGAAGTTCAAACTTCTTGCGGTTATGTTCTTCTTCCAGTTCTCGTTTTTGGATCTGGGCCTTAACACCTTCGACAACCGCCTCCGGGTTCGCTCCCATCGTTTTTAAAACATCAACGAAAAGACTTTCCTCGGTGCTTAAAGCTTCGAAGATGTCCGTTGCTTCAATGGTTTTTCTGCCCTGACTTCGCGCTCTTTCCATCGCCCGTTTGAAGAGGTCGGTCGTATCCGAACCGATACGAAATCCTTTTCCAACGTGTTGTTGGCGGGTGCCGGTCAATCGTTTTTCGATTGCCATCTTCACCACCACGGGATCGAGTGAAAGCTCGCGCATCGCAGAGTTGAACATGTCCGGCTCTTCAATAGTTAGAGCTTGAAGAATATGTTCTACCGATACGTAATTTTGATCGCGGCGGCGCGATTCGTTCAACGCGTGCTCAAGAACGCGCTGACCGCTATCGCCAAATTTGTCTTTGTATGAACCTAAATCAACCATAATTCATTATGTCCGTCGCGTACCTCCCGGTTCAACGACCGCGACGGTAACACTCCACTTTCAAACAACTAAATACACAAATCTAACTCGGGGTTAGATGTCGTCAGCATAAGCGCCGTTGCGTTTCAATGCAAAGGGAAAATACGGAAATGCGTGATTGCGAAATTGCAGTGGAAAATGCGAAGTGTGTGATTGCGAAATTGCGGAATTTTGTGTGTCTAAGTTCAACTGCAATCCCTCTTCTCTACAATTCCGCAATCCCGCATTTTCGCAATCTCGACTTCCCATATTTCTAGTAATCGTAATCATCACCGCCCTGCATAGGTGGCGCCGCCTTCTTTGCTTCAGGCATATCAATAATCGCAGCGTCAGTCGTCAACAACAGGCCGGCAATTGAAGCCGCATTTTGCAATGCAGTTCGAACTACCTTTGTCGGATCGATAATTCCCGCCGCTACCAGATCCTCATACTCACCAGTCAGGGCGTTGTAACCCTTATTACCTTTTAACGCTTCAACTTCACCAACAACCACGGCGCCTTCTGCACCTGCGTTAGCGGCAATTCTTCTGAGTGGTTCCTGCAGCGCTCGCCGGACGATTTTTACTCCAGTAGCCACGTCAGGTGAATCACTAGTGAACTTGTCGAGCACTCGGCCGGCCCGAACCAGGGCAACGCCACCGCCAACTACGACACCTTCCTGAGCCGCGGCTTTAGTCGCACTCAATGCGTCTTCAACGCGCATCTTCGTTTCCTTCATCGCCGTTTCAGTAGGAGCTCCCACCTTGACAACTGCGACGCCGCCAGCAAGTTTGGCTAAACGCTCCTGAAGTTTTTCTCGATCGTAGTCTGATGTCGTCTCTTCAATCTGCCGACGAATCGTGCCTACGCGACCTTGAATTGCGTTCGGATCACCGCCGCCTTCAACGACTGTAGTGGTTTCTTTATCAACAATGACTCGCTTAGCAGAACCGAGATCGCCAATCGTCACGTTCTCGAGTTTGATGCCGAGGTCTTCAGTGATAACTTTGCCACCAGTCAACGCGGCGAGATCGTCCAAAACCGCTTTTCGTCGATCACCAAACGCCGGCGCTTTGACTGCACAAACTTTGATCGTGCCGCGCAGACGATTGACGATTAGCGTCGCTAACGCATCGCCTTCAACTTCTTCGGAAATGATCAAGAGCGGACGACCGGCAGTAACTGTTTGTTCAAGAATCGGCAGCAGGTCGCGCATCGCGGAAATCTTCTTCTCATGCAGAAGAATCAGTGGCTCTTCCAGAACTGCTTCCATGCGATCCGCGTTAGTCGCGAAGTAAGGTGACTGGTATCCGCGGTCAAACTGCATTCCTTCCACGATATCGAGTTCGGTTTGCAATGTCTTCGACTCTTCAACGGTGACCACTCCGTCTTTACCAACCTGCTCCATCGCCGCAGAAATCAATTCACCGATGTGGCGATCATTGTTGGCCGAAACGGTCGCGACGTTAGTTAGTTCATCTTTGCCTTTGACCTGTTTCGACATCCGCTCGAGTTCGGCAACCACTAACTCAGTCGCTTTCTGAATACCTTGTTGCAACTGCATCGGATTAGCGCCCGCAGTCACGTTCTTTACGCCTTCACGAAAGATCGCCTGGGCGAGCACCGTAGCCGTGGTTGTACCGTCACCCGCTTTGTCGTTGGTTTTGACTGCCACTTCGCGCACCATTTGTGCGCCCATGTTCTCGTATTTATCTTTGAGTTCAATCTCCTTAGCGACGGTAACCCCGTCCTTGGTGATGATCGGCGAACCAAATTTCTTTCCGAGAACAACGTTGCGTCCCTTTGGTCCCAGGGTCACGCGGACGGCATTCGCCAAAACGTTTACCCCTTGTAGCATCGCATGACGCGCATCCTCACTAAATTTCAACTCTTTTGCGGGCACTCCTCGTGTCTCCTTCTCTCTAAACTAATCAAACTTGATTATTACTCGGTAGCGTTTTGTATTTGCGTTCCCCGGCCAACTTGCACGCGGGCCGGTCGCAGTAATCGATCGCCAATGCGAAAACCGCGGCCGTATTCATTAGTAACTCTGCCATCCATCTCAGCCGGCGCATCGACTGTATCGACTGCTTCATGAAGTTCGGGATCGAAGTTCTCGCCAATCGCTGCGATAGATTCGACGCCGGCGTTTGATAAGGCACTTTGAAAACTCGTAGCAATGCCACGAATACCTTCCAGGATTGCCTCACGAGAAGCGTTGTTAGTCGTCGCCTGAATTGCGCGCTCGAGATCGTCCATCATGGGCAGCAACGAGGCGATGAAGTTTGCTTTGTCAGTGGCCGCTCGCTCATTGGCCGAACGGGCCAACCGTTGCCTGGTCTCATCAGTTTCGCGTTGCAGTTGTTGACGAAGTTGATCGAACCGGGCTTGCACTTCCAGCACCTGTTGTTCAGCCGCTTTGGTGCGGAGCTCAAGTTCCTCGACGTACGAAGGCTTGAGGTTCGGTTGCTCAGCCTCTTTATTTACCTGTTCGGCGCCTTCGGGATCGAGATAAATTCTACGACGGTCGGTTACCCGAACGCCTTCATCTTCTTCGCCTGAAGACCGCCGGTCTCTCCTAATCATTTTCTTTCTGCTTCCTTCGGCAAAATTACTGAATCTTTATTTCCACTCGTTGCGACTTCTGTTCTTTTCGCTTGGGCAGGCGAACGTTTAAAACGCCGTCTTTATATTCAGCGCCAATACGATGTTGATCGACCGAACCCGGCACCGTGAATGATCGCAAAAACTTGCCGACCGGTCTTTCGCTTCGTTGTTTCGAAGACTCTTCAACTGCCCTGGTCCCTTTGATCGTTAAACGATTGTCGTCGAGATCAATCTCAACTGCATCACGTCCGACACCGGGCAAGTCGATGGCGATCTGGTAGCCGCTCTCAGTTTCGTAGATGTCGGCGGCAGGAGTCCAGTCAGCCCGTTCAAAGTCGTCGCGGCCATTTGATTCCTGGCGCGCGCGTCGATCAGTAGCGTCTTCAAATAATCTATTCATTCGATCCTGTAACAACATTAGATCTTGTAGTGGATTCCATTGTTGAGACATACACCTTTCTCCAACTAACTCTGCTGAGCCGCTGCCACGGCGGAGTCTTGTTTGAACTCCATGTTATCGCCGTTGGCAGCCAGCTTTAATGTTTCGCCCGGCTGGATTTCGCCCTGCAAGAGTTTTACGGCCAGCGGGTTTTGAATAAGGGTTTGGATCGCGCGTTTCAGCGGTCGAGCGCCGTACGCAGGATCGTAACCCTCACGCATCAACAAATCTTTGGCTGACTCATCGAGTTTGAGATGAATATTTCTTTCAGCCAGCATCGCGCGAAGTCGTTCCAACTGCACATCGATGATCTTGCCGAGTTGATCACGCGACAACTGATGGAAGATCACTACGTCGTCGATGCGATTCAGGAACTCGGGTTTGAAGTGGATCTGCAGTTCCTGAAGCACTGCTTCGCGAACCTGCTTTTCGTCGCCTTCGGCAGCCTGAATCTCACGCGAGCCGAGGTTCGACGTCATGATCAGCACCGTGTTTTTAAAGTCGACAGTGCGACCCTTCGAGTCGGTCAATCTTCCGTCATCTAAAATCTGCAATAACACATTGAATACATCCCCATGTGCTTTCTCGATTTCGTCGAACAACACAACCGAATAAGGCCGGCGACGAACAGCTTCGGTTAACTGACCACCTTCCTCGTATCCAACATATCCCGGAGGCGCGCCGATCATGCGAGCGACCGCATGCTTCTCCATGTATTCCGACATGTCGAGACGAATCATCGCGCGCTCGTCGTCAAACAGAAATTCTGCGAGGGCGCGAGCGGTTTCAGTTTTACCGACACCGGTTGGACCAAGAAAAATGAATGACCCGATGGGTCGATTCGGATCCTGCAAACCGGCACGCGCGCGTCTGACCGCGTTTGCCACTGCATTCAACGCTTCTTCCTGACCGATGACACGCAACCCCAGCCGGTTCTCCATCGTCACCAGTTTCTGCAGCTCGCCTTCGAGCATCTTGGAAACCGGAATCCCGGTCCACTTAGCTACGACTTCGGCGACATCTTCTTCGTCAACTTCTTCCTTGAGCATTACGCCGTCTTGTTGGAAGGCCGCGAGTTTTTCCTGTTCTGCTTTCAGCTTCTGTTCGAGTTCCGGAATACGTCCGTACTGGATTTCCGAAGCACGTCCCAAATCGCCCGCATTGCGGGCTTGATCGAGTTGCAGTCTTAACTGTTCCAACTCCGCTTTCGCCGAGCGCATGTGCTCGATGGCTTCTTTTTCAGACTGCCACTTCGCTTTCATGCCTGACGAAGTTTCTTTCAAGTCCGCAATGCGAGTCTCAATCTCTTTTAAGCGGCCTTTCGACTTATCGTCTTCTTCACGTTGTAAAGCCTGGCGCTCGATCTCGAGTTGAATAATTTCGCGTTCGAGTTGATCGATGTCCTGGGGAAGAGAATCGATCTCGATACGAAGTCGCGACGCTGCTTCGTCGATCAGGTCGATGGCCTTGTCTGGCAGAAAACGATCGGTGATATAGCGATTCGACAACGTAGCAGCCGCAACGATCGCCGAATCTTTAATGCGCACACCGTGATGTACTTCATAACGCTCTTTTAGACCACGCAGGATGGCAATCGTGTCTTCGACCGTTGGTTCGCCGACGTATACCTGTTGAAATCGACGTTCGAGCGCAGCATCTTTCTCGATATGTTTTTTGTATTCGTTGAGCGTAGTAGCGCCAACACAGCGCAACTCACCGCGCGCCAGTGCCGGCTTCAACATGTTCGACGCATCGATCGCGCCTTCAGCGGCGCCGGCGCCAACCAGTGTGTGCAGTTCGTCGATGAAAAGAATTATTTGTCCCTGCGCGTTTTCAATCTCTTTCAAAACAGCTTTGAGGCGGTCCTCAAATTCGCCGCGATACTTCGCCCCGGCGAGCATGGAGCCGAGATCGAGTGCGACCAGTCGTTTATTGCGCAGAGTTTCCGGAACGTCGCCCGAGATAATGCGTTGGGCCAAACCTTCGACGATGGCAGTTTTACCTACGCCGGGTTCGCCGATTAAAACCGGGTTGTTCTTGGTGCGACGCGAAAGGACCTGGATCGTTCGACGAATTTCGTCATCACGACCGATCACCGGATCAAGCTTGCCGCGCCGCGCGGCTTCCGTCAGATCGCGCGCATATTTTGAAAGCGCTTGATAATTTTGTTCGGCATTTTGATCGGTAATTCGACTGCCGCCACGCATCTGTTCGATGACCTTAACGAGATCATCCTGGTTCACACCGTGTTGCTTGAGCAGTTTGGCTGCGCCGCCATCTTTCTCTTCAACTAAGGCCAACAGCAGATGTTCGGTCGAGATAAACTCGTCGTTCATTCTGTCTGCTTGTTTTTGGGCCGCAGTAAAGATCTGATTGGTGCGCGGACTGAAGTATTGTTGACCACCTTGCACACGCGGAAATCTCGCCACTGCCGCCTGCGTGTCGTTCAATACTACCGCGACGTTGACGCCGAGTTTTCCGAGGATTGGTCTAACAATACCTTCAGGCTGATCGAGCATCGCCGCCAGCAGGTGCTCGGGTTCAACCTGTTGATGTGTGTTCTGCTCCGCTAATTCAATAGCGCTTTGAATCGCTTCCTGAGCTCGCAGGGTAAACTTGTCTAAACGCATCTCTGATTTCTTCTAACTTAAACTTTAAAGATTTGAGCGGGCTCGTATCACGCATCCCAAACTGCGCCGAGCCCGCTCCAAATTTATGCCCGCCTGTTAGCTACCGCTTGATGCTTTGCCCTTTGCAGTTTCAGTGTTGGCCTCGATCGTCCTGGCTGTACTAGCGCCTGTGCCAGTCACCTCGATACGTCGAGACTTCGCTTCTTCACGTTTTGGCAAAGTCACTCGTAACACTCCATTGCTGTATTCCGCTCGGGCGTCTTCCGCCAGAACGGTCTGTGGCAAGGTGAATGAACGAGTAAATGAACCATACGAGCGTTCAACTCGATGGTAGTTGTCGTTTTCGTCCATTTTCTCAAATCTGCGTTCGCCGCGGAGAGTGATGACGTTATTTTCGATCGATAGGTCAAAGTCTTCCTGTTTCATCCCAGGAAGTTCAGCCTCAAGGACGATCTGGTCCTTGTTCTCATAGATATCGACACTGGGCGCCCAAGCGCCGCGGCCAATTCCCTCATCGCCGAAAGCGCGAGTGAGATTGGTCGAAAAGAGACGATTCACTTCTTCCTGCAGGGTACGCAAATCTCGAAACGGGTCGTACCTCACAATTCCCATAAACAAATCTCCTCCTATATTCCTTGTGAGCGCTTAGCTGTTTCTGATTCTCCTCGCTGAGCGCGAAGGCATAATAAAGGTTGAGTCGAGTATTGTCAACTATCAGATGGGCGTTTGTTTTATTGGAATTGAAGCGGCAAGCATCTATTGGTAAGGGCGGCCGGAGACGGCCGCGCTCCGACGGAAGATCGCCGCGCTCCGACAGGAGTGTCCGCTGGAAGTCGCTGATTCTTATTTTGTGGTAATCACAGACGGCAATTAAACGCGAAAGCTCTTCTGTCGGAGCGCGCCCGTCCCGGTCGCCCCCTTAAACTAGCAATACTTTGTATTGGCTTGATATTTAAGAAATGCCGAAGAAGCGTCGGATTGCAGAGAGGATTCCGGCGGATTCGTCCGTGGGACTAACCGATGAGTCAACCGTTGAAGCGAGACCCTGGCGACGTTCAGACATGATGAAGCTTAACGATTCGACCAAATCCGGGTTGGTATCGAAGACCCGTTTCATGGCCGCGTGGCCGATCTCAAGCACTTCAGTTTCTTCAAGCGCGACGACGTTGGCGGTGCGCGGCTCTCCAGTAAATAAGGCCATTTCACCGAAGAAATCGCCCTCATTTAACGTGGCGACCGGGATCGGTTTGCCGTTTTCGCTAATCTGAACCTGGACCTTGCCATTATGAACAACGAACATTGAAGAACCCGGATCTCCGGCCCTGATCACAGTTTCGCCGGGCGCAAAAACGTGACGAACTGCCGCCTGGGCGAGCATTTTGGTTTCTTCGACGGAGAGGGGAGCAAAAATATCGACGGCCGATAGTCGTTCAACGATAGCGCCGCCGTCACCTTCGTGCGTCGCTTTGCCGGGTCGTTCAATAAAGAGCGTTCTCGTTGGAAACGCGAAGTTGAGACCGGCCCGCCGGAATGCGTACCAGATGCGTTGTCTTATTAAGGCGTCAGTGTCGTTGTATTTTGCGTAGTCGACCAGCCAGTATTTGCATTCGTAGTCCACGCCATTCTCACCGAGGTTTCGAATGCGAACGATGGGAGTGATGCGACTGGAAACGTTGTCAGTTTCACGGACAGCTTCACGAACCACGTGGATTGTCTTGGCTGGTGAGTCTGTGTAGAGAGTATTAAAGAAGACAATGCGAGCATTTAGATTGTCGCGAGGACAGACCTCGATCGGCTCCTTCGCCGCGCCGCTGTTATTAATAAGGACAACATGATTCTGAAACGTGCGAATTTTAATTGCGCGCCAACTGATTTCTTCCACCACGCCGGTGTGACGTTGATTTCCCACCGTGATGACATCGCCCACCTGAAACGGCCGGTCAGCTTGCAATGAAATGCCGGCGAAGAAGTTTCCGAGTGTGTCCTGCAGCGCGAGACCGAGGATGACGCCGAAGATTGCCGAGGTCGTAAAAAGTGCACCCAGGTTTGCATTGGGAAACTCAAAAGTAAAAATCAGCAGGAAGAGGAGGGAAAAAGCGATTATCGAAAAGACGTTGCGAACGAGGGTCGGGGCGTCGAAGCCACGCCGCAACCTGAACATTCCAAAGACGAGAAAGCTGAGGGCGCGAACGACTATGTAAGCCAGAATGCCGAAGAGAACGAGCTTGAGAGAAGCAACGATCTTTTCGGGGGCGGCGATTTTGTGAAGTTGTAGGGCTTCGATCAGGTTCAGTAATTTATTGGTGAGCCTGAAAACCAGGACCAGCAGGAGAACGATAATTACCGAATTGACGGCAAGAATGATCAGGTTGTTCTTGGATTGCCGGCGATTCACGTTTATTGAGAGAACTAGCCGAACTGAAGATGCGGTCGAGCGTTATCCTTTTATCACCGATTGATCTGGTTGGCGAGACTAAATCCAGGCGGATTAACCACGAAGGCTCAAAGACACAAAATGAAATCCCAATAAATTAATTCTTTTGTGTCTTTGTGGTCAGTCTTGATTTTCATGAGCGGCGTTTAGAAGTGCAGCAGGTTGGGGAAGAAGCTGACCAATATATAAAGGAGCGAAAGAAGCGTGACGATGATCACGGTCAGCCAGGCGGCGAAATTATAAAGCGGTCCATTTACGTGGCTCCCCATCAGTTCGCGATTGTTCACCAGTTTCAAAACAGCAAATAGGACCACAGGCAACAGCAGACCATTAATGACCTGCGTCACTAGCAATACGCGAATCAATGGCAGGTTCGGAATTACCGCGATTAAAGCACCGACTGCCACCAGAAAAGTAAACACTCCCAGGAAGATCGGCGCTTCGCGAAAACTTCGGGATACTCCCTTTTCAAACCCGAGCGCTTCGCTGATTGAGTAAGCTGTTGCGAGTGGCAACACACCAGCGGCGAGCATCGATGCGCCAAACAATCCCACGCCAAATAAAAACTCCGCATACTTGCCCGCGAGTGGACTCAAAGCCCGGGCTGCATCGGCGGCGCTTGAAATTGGAATTCCTGCTTTGTGAAGGGTGGCTGCAGTCGAAACCACAATGAAAAAGACGATCAGGATCGCGAAGATCGTTCCCACCCAGACGTCAGCCTTCGTCTTGCCGTAGTCTTCAGTAGTCACACCTTTTTCGACGACCGACGATTGAACAAAGACCTGCATGTAAGGCGAGATCGTGGTACCGACGATCGCGACGAAGCTGAACAGAAAGGCGTGTTCAAATTTAAAGCTTGGCTTGACGAGACCAACAGCGACTTCACTCCAATCGGGTTTGGCCAGAAAGGCGGATATGATGTAGCCGAGGAACACCAGCGACATCAAAAGAAATGCTCGTTCAACTCGCTGGTACGAACCTTTAACAATCAGCCACCAGATCATCACGGCGGCGAGCGGAACTGAAATAAAACGAGGAATGCCGAAGAGTTCAGTTGCCGCTGCGATACCGACAAACTCTGAAACTGTGACTCCCGCGTTTGCTATCAACAATGCCAACATCACGAGCGCAGTCCAGCGAACACCGAACCGCTCGCGGATCAGGTCGGCCAAACCTTTACCGGTGACCGCGCCCATGCGAGCACACATTTCCTGCACAATTCCCAAACTGATTGTGATGGGGATCAGAATCCAGAGGAGTTTGTAACCGAATTCAGCGCCGACTGAGGCGAAGGTTGCGATGCCGCCCGCGTCGTTACCAGCGTTGGCCGTGATCATTCCTGGTCCAAGTATGGCCAGGTAAGTGAGAAGACGTTTCCAAACTCCGACACTGCGCACACCGCGAGCACCACGTCGCATTAATCGACGTCCGGCAGCTCGCACTGCTGCGCTTGATTGGGCCACTTGGAGGTTCTCCGTCTTTCATAGTCGCGGTTTGCGATTAATCACAAACCAGGTGCTAACCAAACAATCTTGGCAATCGTTGTCGCCAATCCTTTGGTAACAGGATTTCCATTGCATCGTCTACGGTAATGATGCCGAGAATATCACCAGTCTCATCAATAACCGGTAACGCCAGCAAGTTATATTCAGCAATCCTTTGGGCCACTGCTTTTGCCGATTCGTCAGGATCCGCTTTTTTATACTCCGTGCGCATTACTTCTTCGAGCGGCATCGCCGGATCAGCCAGAATCAAACTGCGCAATGCAATCACGCCCAGCAACTTCCATGAACCTTCAGCCTCAACCACGTAGAGGTAGTAGATCATGTTTGGCGTTTCCGCCATCTCGCGGAGTCGGGCCAGAGCTTCACCGACGGTGAGTTCACGCGGAAGCGTAACAAACTCGGTAGTCATCAAGCCGCCGGCTGTGTCGTCTTCATAGGGAAGCAACTCGACGACGTCCGCCTGCTCCTGTTGTTCCATTAGACCGAGTAACTCTTCGGCCTTTTCCTCCGGAAGATCGCCCAGGACGTCGGCAGCTTCGTGAGGTGACATCCACTCGAGAATGTCAGCCGCACGTTCCTGGTCCATGTCGCCCAGGATCCGCGCCTGATGTTCGGCCGGCATCTCTTCGAGTGTTTCCGCAGCGATCTCGTCGTCGAGTGATTCGACAACTTCCGAGCCGTGGTGATACGAAAGAGCCTCGGCGAGCCGGGCGATTTCGACTGGATGCAGTCGGGCCAGTTTGCCACTCGACGATTTCAGATTTACGGTCGCGGCGTCAGTTGCCAGGTAGCCGACGTCAGCCCAATCAAGAACTTCAACCGGACGTTTCGTGCCGACAAAACCTGCAGGCGCAAGCCGGCGCCACAATCCCTGTAAACTTACATCGGCGCCAGTGACCCGCCATTCTCCGGCTGCTTCGATGATTTGCACATCGTTGACACGGACGACTCGTTTGCCATCAACGTCAATGAGTTGTTTATCGAGTACGTCGCGGGCGAGTAACACTTCGCTTTGGCGTCGTACGAAGGGACGAAGATCGAGGATGTCTGAATTTAGTCTGACGCCATGCAGGTTCAGGTCTTTCATGCGCCAGCGCGACATGAAGAAGTCGCGGCGCCGATAGCGGCAAACGAGTCCCGTGACAGGCGGATGATCGTCCTCGCCCAGCCGCACGATTACGTCCTTGACGGTGGCCACACGTTCACCTTCAAGGTCGCGTATTGGTCGACCTAATACTTGCGACAAGTAGAGCATTGACTAATTCACCTGTAGTTGTGGAGTCGCGCGGGCATCATAGCACGGTGAGGAGAATGAAAGGATTATTGGTCATTGATCATCGGCCATTGAGGATTTGTCATTTGTTTTGATACCACCGACTTTATGTCGGGTGGAGTTTCAGTTTCACGCTACTCGGTGGCCTATGATGTAGGCGTGTTTACAGTTAGCGAGAAATTGAGACTCCACCCGACGTAAAGTCGGGGGTATCTGCGAGCTACAAGGTCGCCGAATTAGGGTGAAACTAAAACTCCACCCGACGTAAAGTCGGTGGTATCTGTGAGCTACCAGGTCGCCGAATTAGCGTGAAACTGAAGCTCCACCCGACGTAAAGTCGGGGGTATCTGCGAGCTACCAGGTCGCCGAATTAGCGTGAAACTAAAACTCCACCCGACGTAAAGTCGGTGGTATCTGCGAAGCTACAAGGTCGCCGAATTAGCGTGAAACTAAAACTCCACCCGACGTAAAGTCGGGGGTATCTAATCAATGATTGATCTTCTCTTTCAAATACGCCTTTGCAATTTCCAGCGTCCGATCTCTGCCAGCGTACAGATCGTCTCGACGTAAACTCGTTATCTGATCCGGTGTGATACCACGACCTTCGAGTCGAACACCTTCCGAGGTGCGATAATCAAACTCGCTTACATCAAGTATGCCGCCATCAGGTAACGCATGCCGGTTGCGAATCGCGAGCACGCAGCCACAACTAACGCTGCCAATCACTCGTGCGCTGCGTTTGGTTTGTAAGGCCGCGGCCATGATCTCTGCTGCGCTCGCCGTGCTTTCACTAGTCAGTACGACGATCGGAAGATCGATTGCTCCTGCCGACGGCCATAACTTTCGCAGGTAACTGTGGAGCTCAAACGAACCTCCCGAACGATCGACAAAGCGACCCAGTCCCGATCCATCCTCCAGAAAAGGAGAGACAACATCGGCCATTGCCTCGGCGTCACCACCGCCGTTGGACCGCAAGTCGAGAATGATTCCGCGCGCGCCTTCAATCATACCGGGCAGTGCTTTAGTGAATTCGAGCGCGAGTGATTGAGTGAAGGCATCGATCTTAATAATTGTCAGCTCGTTAGCACGTTGATTACTGAAGCCAAGTTGTCGCTGGTTCCAAAAACGAGTGAATGTAGCCGACTTAACTTTTCCATCTTTAGATTGCCAATCGACGTTGACAGTAGAACCTGCTGGTCCTTCCAGGGCATTTGCCACAGCGCGAAATCGAGTCGAAGCGTCAGATGCGAGTCCGGGCTTTTGCAGTTTTTGCTTGATGAACTCTTTCGCCGGCGTGTTGTCTATATTGATCAATACATCGCCGGGGCGAATGCCGTTTTTCGCAGCCTCAGAAGTCTTATCAACCTGAACTACAGTGGGCGTCCCTTCCACTTCACGAATCGTGAATCCCAGCGTGATGAAACGCGGGTTCCACCAGTCAAACTTTTCTTCAGGTGAGTAAACACGCGTGTGAGCATCGTGCAGCGGAAGCAGCATCTTGCGAACCACGTCATAGAACTCGCGAGTCGTATTTGCTTCGGCGGCGGCCCCCCGAAAAGTCTTTCTACTCTCGAGCCAATCTATCCCGTTAAAGTGGCGATCGTAGTAGCGCTGCTGAATCGTGTCCCACACATCGTCGAAGACAGCCATGCGGCCTTCAAGTGTTGAAGTTGAAACTACCGCCGCATCATCGCGCGCGACCACGCGGCTAGCCGAGAAGGCTGGTAGCGTCAAAGCAAAAGCAATGACAAGGATTGCAGTTAGTAATGAAGTTGATTTCGCGTTGAACAAAGTCTTCATTGCGATGGTTTTCTGAAATTATATCTAAGGAGTACGCGCATCGGGATTGGTGCCCCGTCACGCATTGCGGGGAAGAAATGTAATTGCCGAACTGTAGCTACAGTTGTTTCGTCGAGTCCAAAGCCGGCCCAACGTGCCAATTTGATCTGGCTGATCTCACCGTCAGCGCCAACGTCCAATAACACGTCGACAGTTCCTTCAGCTTCAGCCCGCGCAGCGCTTTCCGGGTAAGGCGGTCGCAAACGTCGATATGGACGTGGCAAGCGCAAGCCTTCCGACGCCGCTGTCTTTTCATCGTTGGGAGCATCTTCAACGATCGGAACATTCGCATCGATAGATAGTGCGCGTTCATTGCGTTCGTCCAGTTGCGCTTTCTTAATCGCTTCGAGACACTGATCCGCTGTCTGAGTTGTCGCGAGGGTTTTGCCTAGTCTGTCTTCAGCGTCCTTCGGATTGTCCGATTCTGCAGCGAGACGGTCCCAATAAATAAGACGACCGGTTCTGGAGCTAATAATGAAGAGTGAGGAATAGGATTCGTAGTAGACCGGCCTGGTTGATGATGAGCGACGTAGTGTTTGCGCGTCGCCGATAATGAAAAACTCGGAATCGATCGCGATGCCGAGGTCCTTGGCTTCTGCTACGGACATATTTAGCGAGCCGGCATAGCCAACTCCCCTGGCTGCGGCCGCACTAAGATCCGGATCTACTAATCGGATGTTGCCGTTGGCGCGAAGTGTAGACCTCAACGTTTGGGCCGAAAGCTTGCCCAGTGAGGAACTGCCGAAATCAAGAATGCCAAGCTTGATAGACGGCTGAGATTGTTGTCCTTGCGTCGTCCACGTGAGGGTCGACAGAAAGACAATCGTTAACAGCGTGCGGCGCATAGTGCTTAGTTTATAAAAATTGAGGCCGGGTTGTTTCGCGTGAGCTATGTTAATGATCGACACCGGCTCCTGCTTCTTCTCGTTCCAGTCCGCTGCGGTGATACAACTCGTACACTTCCTTTTTTACTTCCGCAGGGAAACAAACTCGATGAAGTTCATAACCGTGTTGTAGACCTTTTACTACATTGCTCACTTCGCTGATTTCCGTGATCTTTGGGTGAGCATAACCATTTTCAACGTAGATGTGAGTCTTTGGTTCCGCAAGTTCCGCCGCGTAGTACCGGTAATAAGGAACATCGCTGGCCCGATCTTCGATGAAGTAGTAATCCGGATCGAAGCCGCAGCGTCTGACTACTTCCCGCGCGGTTTCGAGAAACTCCTCCTTTTCGATAGCGGGCATGTCCAGATCGATAGCTTTAAATAGGCGGCGGTTAATGAATCGAGTACTGAGATTACTGAGGATCGGATCTTCAGCGTGTTGCCACTGCTTCACATGAAAAACAAAATCCGAATCATCGACTTGCAGATGTTCGGTAATCGTCAATCTCTCGCGGCGCAGGATCTTGTCGAACGCAGTTCCCGGAGCATGCCATACCTGAACTCCACTCTGATGAAGATAAAGTGCGCGACGAATAATCGATCGCAGAATCGCTTCAGCCGAACGAAGTGTGCGATGGAAGTAGACTTGCCGGAACATGTAGTAGCGAGCTTGCAGATATTCTTCGACTGCATAGAGTCCACGAGCTTCTACATAAATTCGATCGGCGTCTTCATCGATCGCGAGGGCGTTGATGATCCACTCGAGATCGTAGATGCCATACTTTGCTCCGGTCATTAATGAATCGCGGAGCAGGTAGTCCATGCGATCAACGTCGAGTTGTGATGAGACGAGTTGGGCAAGAGCAGTTGGTTGAAACTTACCTTCGATGATCGAAGCGACTTTGTTGGGCAGTTCGCTTGAGTAAGAACGGAGAAGTTGCCCAATCTCTGTTTGGTCACTTTTGATTACTTCGACGCTCCATTGCTCGTGATGAAAGTGGAGGACTTTTTCCATGACATGCGAGAACGATCCATGACCAACGTCGTGTAGTAATGCTGCTGCGCGGGCGGCGATCCGATCGTCAAGAGCAATTGAGTAACGTTCACTGAAACGGTCCAGCACTCTCGTCATCAGATGGAATGCGCCGAGTGAATGAGTGAAGCGTGAGTGTTCCGCGCCCTGGTAAGTGTAGAGACCAAGTCCGAGCTGCTTGATGCGGCGGAGTCTTTGAAACTCGGCCGCATCGATCAACCGCATCATCAGTTCGCCTTCAGCCGAGTCGGTGCGTAAGCGAATAATGTTGTGAACTGGGTCGCGATAGATGCGCTCGGACATGGAGCTTCTTAATACTCGCAAACGTCGTTAAAGGCAATGAGCCGTTGTGATTTCAGATTGCCGATTTCAGATTTCTGAGGGGATGAAGTCAGTACCGTAACGCGGTAGCGTCGGGTCTGCTCGATTTGTGGGTGAAAGTTTTGTTCGCGACCCGACGCTACCACGTTACGGTACTGACCTCATCGCCACTAATGCCTGCCGCTCGACCGTGACCAAACCTACGAAATCTGGTTGAGATTTCTGGATTTTCCCATTTTTTTGGATTTAAAGGCCTATTCGAACCAGGGTTTGCAGTTGATTACGTGGAGAAATCTCCAATACACCGTGCGGGCATGGTATTTGCCAAAATGCATGCCCGCGAGGTCTCCAATTTAGTTTCTCGTCTGGAATTTTTTGGTGCTGTCTTAGAAAAGGGTCGGATTTTACAGGAGGCGACGGCACCGTCGTTTAATTCAAGAAAGGAAAGCAGAACATGAAGAATGTCCTAAAGGTTTTAGGCATGTCGGCGGTTCTCATGTGCTTTACGTTGTTTACGGGCAGCGTGTTGGCACAAACCACGACGACAGGCGCAATTGAAGGTACGGTCATCGATCAAAGCGGTGCTGCCGTGCCGGGTGTTGCCGTCAAGGTCACCAGCCCGAATTTGATTTCGGCTCAGACTGGCAATACCGACGATGGTGGTCACTTTAAAATCCTCAATCTTCCGCCAGGACGCTATACCGTGGCGATTGAAAGTCAAAAAGGTTTTTCAAAATTTGAAAAGACCGATATCGAAGTAAATCTTTCGAGAAACTCGTCAGTTGAGGTTCAGCTTGTGCCCCAGGGCGCAACTGCCAACGTAACGATCACCGATACGTCGGGTGCTGCCGTTGACGTGACAGCGAACACAACTGGTTCGAACGTTTCAACCGAACAGTTCTCAAACTTCCCGACCCAACGTACAGTGCAGTCGCTCTACAGCATTGCACCAACAGTCGCTCGTTCCGGTCTGCGCGACGCTTCAGGTCGTGACCGCGACCCATCGGTCGCCGGTGCGTCTGGTCCTGAAAACAACTACATCCTCGATGGTGTGAACACCACTGACCCGGCCTTCGGCGGATCAGGTGCGAACCTGCCTTTCGAGTTTGTGCAGGAAGTCGAAATTAAGACTGGTGCTTATGGCGCTGAATACGGTCGCGCCACTGGTGGTATTTTCAACGTTATCACCAAGAGCGGTAGTAACGAGTTTCACGGCGACGCCTTCGGTTATTTCACCACCAAAGGTTTGGTCCGTGACACCAAGCAGTTCCCGTTCACGGGTTCGGCCCCGAACGGTTTCTCCGAAATCGACGCCGGTGTTGACATCGGTGGTCCAATCATGAAGGACAAACTCTGGTTCTTCGGCGCCTTCAACCCGCAGCAAAGAAAGAACAGCTTCCTGACCCAGACTTTCCACCAGTCAGTGGAAAACAAGATCACGACGCCGTTCTACTCTGGCAAGCTCACCTGGGCCATCAATCAGAATAATACGTTTACGTTCTCGACCTTTGGTGACTTTACGAAGCAGGAAGGATTCCTCTTCGGTGGTTCCGGATTCGGTGCGGACCCGGCAACCTTTGATGGCGAAATTCAAACCGGTGGCCACAACTACGCCGCTCGCTTGAACTCGACCTTCACGCCAAACTGGATCGGTGAATTTGCATTTGGTCTCCACTTGCAGCGCTCGAACATTCTGCCGTTGCAGAGCATTCTTGGTACGCCATTGATCACGGACAGCTTCGCGATCCTGAACAATGCAGGCGCGATCGCTCCGGTTACCCGTACCAACGTTATCAACGCAAACTGCAACAACACACCAGTTAATCCTGGTGACCCTGCACTTCCGCCACCAAACCCACCGGCCCAGCCGCCATGTACTGGTAACCCCGGGTTTGTTGATTTTGTGCAGTCCGCTGGAACGCTCCAGCGCAACTTCCTGCGCCAGGGTTTTGGCCTTTACCAGACCCAGGATCGCAACCGTCGCGAATTCCAGGCTCGCCTCCAGAACATCTGGGGCAAGAACACCATCAAGTATGGTTTTGAATTCAACGACAACATCTACAACATCAATCAGCTCGGCACTGGACCATCAGCTACCTTCGCAGATCCGCTGCACCTGATTCCATCCGGTTCGGGCATCAACCAGGTCAATGGTTTCCGTACCACAAACAGCTTTGCAGTTTGTACGCAACGTGCAACGCAGCTTGTTTGCCCGGCATCCTCTTCGACCAACATTCTCTTCAACGCAGTTGCCCAGAACCAGATTCCGGGCGTCACTTCAGTTGTGACCGGCGCGATCACCACGGACGAAGCTTTGAATCATCCGTTCCTGGTCCGTACCGCCACCACGATTCGTGACTTCCAATTGCACGCCCAAACCAACAGCCGTGTTGAAAGCTTCTATGTTCAAGACGACTTCAAGTTCAGCAATTACATTCAATTCAACGTTGGACTTCGTTGGGATTATCAGCAGGCGATTGGTAACAACGACGTTACTTACCTGAGCTTGAACAACTTCCGCGATAACATGCAGCCGCGTGTTGGCGTAACCTGGGATTTCACTAAGCAAGGCAAAGGCAAGCTGTTTGCTAACTTCGCCCGCTATCTCGAAACCCCACTACCACTCGACATCAACGTTCGTGCTGGTAGCGAAAACAGCCAAACCGACAAGCAGTTCCGCGTAAACCGTGTTGATGCTCCTTTGACTTCAACCATCACTCAGTCGATCGGTAACCTCGGTGCCGAAAGAACTCCAATCGATCCCGACCTCAATCCGCAGACCGTCAACGAATGGACTGCTGGTGTTGAGTATGAAGCAGTTAAGGATCTAACCCTCGGCGCCCGTGGCATCTACCGCAACCAGGCGACCGTTATCGAAGACGGTTCGTTTGACGATGGTGACCACTACTTCCTGTTCAACCCGGGTCAGAGTTTGACCAACAGATTGTCATGCTTGCCTGCGCCAACCGGTGTGGGTCAGTGCTTTGGACCAGCTCGTCGCTACTATCGAGCCATCGAACTCACCGCTACCAAGCGCTTTACGAACAATTATCAGTTCATCGCTTCGTATGTGTATTCGAGCTTGATCGGCAACTACGAAGGTCTCTTCCGCAATGACAACGGTCAGTCAGATCCGAACATCACTTCGTTGTTCGACCTCGTTAGCTTGTTGGCCAATACCTATGGTCGCTTGCCAAACGATCGTCCACACCAGTTGAAATTCGACGGTAGCTATCGCACGCCGTGGAAATTCCAGATTGGCGCTTCATTCCGCGCCCAGTCAGGTATTCCGTTCAACCAGTTGATTCCACATCCGGTCTACGGAAACAACGAAGGATTCGCCGTACCACGCGGTACTGCAGTCGTTCCGTCCGTCAGTGCAACTGTTCCTGGTTTCACCAACACGGTCGACAGCATCGGTTCAACCCGTACGCCGACGACTTTCAACCTCGACTTGAATGGTTTCTATCCCATCAAGTTTAGCGAACGCAAAGAACTCCGTTTCCAAGTTGATTGGTTCAACGTATTCAACAGCCAGCGCGCAATTCGTCTGGATGAAACGTTCTCCATCAACAGCGGCGTCACTGGCGTTCCCGCGGTTGTCAATCCGTTCTACGGTTCGGGAACAATCTTCCAGTTCCCGTCGTCGCTACGCTTGGGTGTTAAATTCCAGTTCTAACTGTTTAGCTTCTTTGAGTCTTATGGCTCATGAAAGCTTTGTACGAGGGAGAGGTGCAAATGCGCCTCTCCTTTTTTTTATGTTAATCTTAACTCTCCCCGTCACCTCTGGTTTGGGCCGTGACCTTTAAGTGGTCAGCAAAGGAATTCGGCAATGCTTTCACCTTCTCATTCATTTTTTTTGCGCGTTCTTAAGTCTTTATTTGTATTGGCCGTCTGCGTCGGGTTAGGCGTTATTGACTGTAACGCCCAGAGCGGAGGCGGCGTTGATTCCACTGGTACCGGCGGTCGTCACACCATTCAAGGCCGCATCTATTTTCCCTCGGGACGTCGCACCGATGTCCGCGTCAAAGTAAAACTCTACAGCACTAACTCGGGCGAATTGACTGTGTTTTCGGATTCAAACGGCACATTCAGTTTTCGTGGTCTTGATGCCGGTTCATACACCGTGATTGTTGATGCCGGCGACGAGTATGAGCAGGCGCGCGAATCTATTTACATAGAACCGCAGGCCAACATGCCACGCCTCGGAATTACCCTTCCGCCGGTAGCGAGGCTCTACACTGTCGATATATCGTTGCGTTTGAAACAAGAGGTCTACATGAAGGCCGGGGTTGTCAGCGCAGTACTCGCTGCTGTTCCCGAACAAGCGCGTGATCTTTATCTCAAAGCAGTCGCCTCGTCAGAAGCTGGAGATACAGCTAAAGCAATCGATCAATTAAAGGCGGCGCTGAATGTTCATCCTGAATTTCCCCTTGCGCTTAACGAATTGGGAATTCAATATTTGAGGACTAATCAGGCGGAGAAGGCGGCGGAAGTATTGAGCAAAGCAGTGAAGCTTGCGCCTGATGATTTTCAACCGCGACTTAACTATGGCATCGCCCTATTAAATCAGCACAAGTTGAGTGAAGCGGAAGATCAGTTGCGCGTTGCCGTTAATAAGGAAAATACGGCGCCAACCGCCCACATGTATCTCGGCATTTCGCTGGCCATCCAGCGCAAGTTGGATGAAGGAGAGAAAGAGCTAAATCTCGCAGTTGCTTCGAAGTCGCCGGAAGTCCCACTTGCTCATCGTTATCTCAGTGGCATCTATTATGAGCGCCGCAAATATGGTGAGGCCGCTAATGAGTTGGAAACATATTTGAAGTTAGTCCCGAAGGCGCCCGATGCTGTTGTGTTGCGCGAGAAGATCCAGGAAATGCGCAAGAAGCAGTAGTAATGTCTGTCGGAGCGCAGGCTTCCTCGGCTGCCCTTCGGTCGGAGCGCGGTCGTCACCGGCCGCTACGTTGAGTCCCTGGCGCCGTCGAAATGTTTCAGATCCTAAATC
>DATDMC010000131.1:0-35646 GCA_036518995.1 Pyrinomonadaceae bacterium
ACTACATCGCCACGGCCTCTTAAGTCTTACCACGGAATTTATCCCATCCCATATGAGTCCGGTAGTCAACGCCGACCATTTCCACCTTGGTACACATTTCGTGTAGTCGACTACGAAGGGGAGGGCCAATGCGGTCCTCAAGGGTCGTCAGATCTTTAATCAAGTTTCTACTCTTTTTATCTGACTGCTTTTTATCTCCTGATTGCCCCGACTCATCTTCTCCCACCTTAGAAATCGATGGTCGTGTATCCAAATAGTTGGTCGTAAATATCGTAAGCTTACGTTCGTTGTAACGCGTGTTGATGATCTGATACATCGTGTCACGCACCCAATCTGTGGGAATAGCAGCACCCAATTCGTCTAATACGAGGACTTGTGCTTCGTAAATTGGGGCGAGAACACTTAGCTCAGATGTCTTGGATATCGGGTTGTAAGAATTTTGAATTTGTTTAAGTAGGGAACCGAACTCACAAAATAGAGATCGAAAGCCGCGCGCCGACAGGGTTTTTAGAATAGACACTGCCAGATGCGTTTTACCAACCCCAACCGCCCCCATAAATAGCAGGCCGCGATCCACGGCGGGAAAGTCACGCGCCAACGTCTGGGCGAAGTTGAGGGCGTAGTCTATTGAACTATTAGGTTCGCAACTGAAGTTTTCAAACGAACAATCGATATACCGGTCAGGAATACGAACCGACTTCAGCAAATAGGTTCGGCGATCAGTTCGGCGGCAATCGCAGAGTGAAGCCCGATTTGTCGCGCGATCGAAATGAGTACCCGTGCCAAAACACTTCGGACAAATCTCGTCATCAGATTCTTTACTGCTATTCGAAACAGCTTGGTGTGAACGTTCTATCATTCCTGATTACCTTAGCAGCGAAATAGCCAACCGCAAACTTAACCACCAGGACACAAAGACACGAATTGATAAAAGATGAATCGACCCGTTTCATTTGGTGTCTTTGTGCCTTCGTGGTTAGAACCTACCCGGATTATAGCAATTCCGATTTCACGGCAAACTGTAATGCGGGGAAGTTGAGTGTTATATGTGCGGACTACCGATTGTCGCCGCATGAAAACGCTATGCTATATTCAAATCGCATCCGAATACCGCCAGTTTTATAGCAACGACGGATGACAATGCGATTTATTGAGGGTTGTTTCAAGCAAAATGGGCGCGATCTATTCGCTACTCACCAAATTAGGTCTCGCTAAAATCAAAGCGGATCGCCATCCAATTCGAGTATTCCTGCTCGACGATGACGTGAGAAGACATAAGTGGTTCAAGACGCGGTTTGAAGGCGACGCATTAGACATCGCTGATAATGTTGGCGCCGCGCGTGAGATGTTGGAGAGCGGACACTACGACGCGATCTTCCTCGATCACGATCTCTATCCGGAGCACTATCACGCCGAGTCAACCGACGACGAAAACACCGGCTACGCTATCGCAGTTTGGTTAAGTGAACACCCTGAAGCCCAACGCGCCTCAACAATCATGGTCCATACCAGGAACGCCGACGGCGCGATGCGCATGGTTGAACTGCTCCGCAAATCAGGCCGCGCCGCCGACTACGTTCCATTCCCACTATTAGCCGAACGCATCAAACGCTACTGGCAACGATAGATAGCCATTGGATCCGCAGAATTGCTGCGTCGATGCGGCTTGGCCGCCCGTTGTGAGGAATGGCTCCGCCTTTCCGCAACCGTTCAAAAAAATCTGGGGCTGCGCCCTTCTTCCGGCTACTAAAATTTAAGGACCGAAGAAAAGGGGCGCAGCCCAAACTCAAGAGAACTCCGTACGGAAAGGCATAGCCATTCCTCACAACAGGTGGCGAAGCCAGGATGCCCGGCCTCTAAGTTCTTATTGCTTCAGCACGGCCCGTGAACGAGCGTGGATAAGAGCCTTACGGACAGCCGAAGATTTCATCGCTGACACTTGAGCGATAAATTTCGGAGTTGTACCTGCCGCCGCCGGCGTAGTCCTGTTTGATCCGGGCGGAGACAACATGACAGTAGGGGTGATCGTCATTCGGATCGCGGAAGTAAACACTCACGGTCTTGTAGCGATAGCTCGGAAAGTTACTGCTGTCTTTTTGGATGTCCCATCCTGCCACGTCCGCGCCGACGCGAAAGATCTTGAGCGACGAAGGGTTCTTCAAACCTGTCATCAACTGTTTTTCACCGGCTGGATCGCGGAAGCGAAAACTCCCTGGCGAAGGTTTATAGGTTGGGATTTTCTTCGACGCGATGGCCGCGAGTTTGTCCCACTCCGTATCAAACGGAGCGCGGGCTGCCGCACTCTTAAACAACTTGCCACCCCACTCATCTCGCGCGCGATGCGAAACGGCATTACGCAACTGTTCGCTTGGACCACCAGCACTGACGAGATAGAGGAAATCGGCGGGTGTATATCTCTCGGCTTCCTCCTCGGCCTTTTGAATGTCTGACATGAAAAGGTCGAGACGGATGTCTGGTTTCGCGTCCTCAACACCGACGGCGCATTTCAGATATTCAGCGCGTTGGGAAGCAATTTCAGAAACGATCGCGGGGTTTGATAAGTATTCGAGAAACGTGTTTGGCGATGTTCCGCCGAGTTTCTTTAATTCACTCTCGAGTTCCATCAACTTCGGCTGCTCTGCCTGCAACGTCTTTTGTGCATCGTCTGCATTGTTGAAATGACGCGCACCGAAAGCGTTGTAACCTTCGGTCGTTACATTTGTCTCTCCAAGATTGTGCTTTTGGCCGTAGCATTGCAGATAAGGCGTCAGGTAGTGTTTGTAGTCGAACATAAGGTCTGAGAACGCCTGATAGTTGAAATACGGATAGACGGAATTAACGCTGTACCAACTAACCGAATCAGGCGAACTTAGTTCAGCGACTTTGTAGGCCGTGCCTGACTTGCCGGCTATCTTCACTACTTTGACGTCTCTGAATCGATCGATTGCCACCGCTTGATCGCCAACATTCAGATTTGCGTTGTAGTCTGCCGGCGCAAAGGGATTTGTTTGCAGATCGCCCTGAGGAACATCTGAACTCGTATCTGCTCCACTTTTGGCGGTGGTCTTGGGCGCAGTTGAGGAAGGCTGCCTTGACTCTGGCTTACTCACCTTTTTCGGCTTAGGAATCGAGATGCCTCCAAGATTTATCTGCGCCATGAGCTGATGTGACAGACAGAGCGATATTGCGACTAGTGCAAGAATGCTGACGATCATTCGTCTCGTTGATGTCAAAGCGGACATGTTCTCTTCCTTTGCCTTGGATTAGAAATTTGATAACCCACACTGATAGGACGTTTTGGGAAAAACATTTCAAAGGTGTTGGAGAGAATATGTAAGTGGCTTTGGATATGTAAGTGGGGTTGTAGAAGCTATGGTAAGTGGGGTTGGTAGTGAAACGCTAAAAGCGTTTCGGCTCAAAGCCCAGGGTTGAGCTTTGGCAACCCTGGGTAAACCGTACGAAAAGAACGCTCAACTCCGAAGGAGTTGCGGCCCGGTCGAACACCTGGGCGCAACTCCTTCGGAGTTGAATAGCTTGTCTCCTTATTACCCAGGGTTGACAAAGCTCAACCCTGGGCTTTGAGACAAAACGCTTTCAGCGTTTCACTGCTAACAGCGTTTCCCTTACAGCGTTTGACCAACAGCGTTTCACTGCCAACAGCGTTTGGCCGACATTAGAATTTGGTCTCTCAGAGCGATGCAACAGATCCTCACTGTAACCGGACACTTCACCCTTCAACGCCGTCCGTCTAAGTTCGCCCACTCGCCGGCTTGAATAAAGTTGGCCCAGTAGAAAGGATGCAGGTTCGGGTTCTTCTTGAGCATGTCGAGTTGTACCTGACGCAAAGCTTCTCCACGTCCCAACCCCTGCTTGAGGTTTTTGTAGTAGTTAGTCATTAACTGGCGTGTCGTAAAATCACTGATCGGCCATAAGCTCATCACTAGCGACCCGGCTCCGGCTAACACGAAAGCCCGCCGCAATCCATAAACGCCTTCGCCATTACGCACTTCACCAACGCCAGTGTCACAGGCAGACAGAACCACGAGCTTCGTTCCCCAGAGATTTAATCCGGAAGCTTCGAGCGCGGTGAGGATTCCGTCATCTCCACTACCATTACGCAGATTTGCGCCACTCAATGCCAGACCTGAACGCAACAGCGGATTTTCAATCTGCACACTCGCATTGATGCCCCGCGTTGCAACTTGAGAGGAACTATCTGCAGGTTTCTGTTCCGATAAAAAGAAGCCATGTGTCGCGATGTGCAGAATTAAAGGTGCGTTGATTTGCTTGATTGCCACTTCCGTCGCCTGCGCTCCAGTCACGACCATCGCCTCAGGAAAGAGCGTGTGAATTGAGTTGGCCTCTTCCGCTGTACCTCCGAGTGGCGCGAAGTAAACGTCAGTCAAGTCTTTTCCAGTAGTTACACTGCGCCGAGCAAGTTTTGATTTGAAATTGACTTTCGCGACTACTGTTTGCGGGTCTCCAAAGGTCGGATTCGCAAACACCACCGGACGGCTTTCGCTCTTGTGCTCCACCTGCATGCGTAAGAGATCACGACCGCTGGTCAGATAAGTAAACGAATAACGGTTGATTAGGTAGTGCCCCTGGTCGTCGACCAAAGCGCCAAAAGGAATGAGGTTCAGTTCACCATCAGGAGAAATCAGCAGGTGAGTTGCATCATCTAAGAGTGCCCGAATCGGTTGGACCAACTGCTGATCAACTGCACGAGCACGTCGTTGCACATCCTTACTTTCCGGATCGCGTAATGCGGAACGTAAGTGTTCGATCAATGCATCGACCGTTTTCACCTCGCCCAAATCTTTCCACTGCACCGCGCCCTGGTTCCGAATCACATAAACAACATAACGGGCTGGCCCATATCGTTCTTTGCGCGTAACGCCCTCCGGAAGAAGTGGGTGATACAGAACAAATTCGATTAACGCAGCCTTATCTGGTAGCGCGGCTTTAATCGCGTCAAGCGTGACTGGAAAGCTTTGCGCCCGAAACTCCGCACTATGACGACTAACATCTGCTTCCAATTGCTCGCGCTGTTCACTAACTTGCTCGATCCGTTTACGAAATTCAGTGTCATTGAGGTTTTGTGGACCACCCAAAACTAACTGGGCCAATGTCGAGGTTGCTTCATTAAACTGATCGAGCACTTTCAAATCTGCAGGCCCCATGTGCGTGCGTAGTCCGACCATACTTTGAGAAAGCGCGTCCTGAATACGACCTTTGCGTTGCAGGACCGTAGTCACGGCCAGATCTCGAGTCGCATCCTGCTCGGGCGCAAACCTGACATTAAGCGAGATCGCTCGATCGAGTTGTTCAGCCATTAAATCCAGATAGGCTTGCCGCTCGCGTTCTGAGCCAAGCGTTAGATTAAAACTCGCGTTTCGTTCACTCGTATTGATGGCGCGCGCCTGAAAAGCCTGGGCCAAAGAAAAGTTTCCGCTTTTGATGTACATCAGCGCCATATTCGAAAGCGTACTTACTACATCGGGATGATCGGGCCCGAGCGCCTTTTCCCTGATTTTTAACGCACGCTGATAAAACTGTTCCGCGCGACCATAGTCGCCTTCATCGCGATACAGCGTACCCAGATTGTTGAGCGACTGGCCTACATCCGAATGGTCCTGACCCAGCATCTTTTTGCGAATCTGAAGTGAGCTAAGATAGAGTGGTTCGGCTTGCGAAAATTCGTGGCGATCGTGATAGACCTCGGCGAGATTGTTCAAGGCCAGCGCGGTTAAGGGATGTTCTGGTCCAAGTGCCTTCTCATAAATTGTGAGCGCGCGTTGATAAAGCGGGCCGGCTTGATCGAGTTCCCCATTCAGATAACTAACATTACCGAGATTGAGCACAGTACTCGCCAGGTTTGGATCATCCGGGCCAAGCACTTTCTCCTCAATCGCTAATGACCGCCGGCTAAACTTTTCCGAGTTGAGGTAGTCACCTTTGGCCTGGTAAAGAACGGCCAGGTTATCGAGCGTGTCAGTAAGTTCTATTCCCTCTGGTCCAAATTCTTTCTGTTCAATCGCGAGCGCTTGCTCATAAAGCGGTGCGGCCCGCTCGTAGTCGCCTTTGTTGCTGTAAACCAATCCGAGATTATTCAGAACGCGGGCCTTCATCATGTCTTCCGTACCCGCGAGTTTTTGGTGCAACAACAACGCGCGCTGCAACAGTTCTCCGGCTTTATCCAGGTCGCCCATGTTGAAATACAGGGCGCCAAGATTGTTGACGACTGCAAAGACCTGCTTGCTATCGGGTCCGGCAGAAGCTTCTCTGATTTTGAGGGCGCGCAGGAACGACTCTTCGGCCTTTTGATATTCAGCCTGGCGCGAATAAATCGCACCAAGCTGCTCCAGCGATTCTGCTACCGCCGGATCTTCCGCACCAAAAGTCTGCTCACGAATTTTTAAAACTTGTTCTTCAACTACGACAGCTTCTTTGAAGTTGTTGTGTGCGATTAAAGTGCTCGTCTGGTAGTGCAGTCGTCGTGCGTTGAAGGCCGACAAGTCATGGTCGGATGCGGCACGAACTGAAGTGAGTTGAATCGTGTATGGCTGGTCGATGTTGTCTGAACTTTTCGATTCGAGATCGATTTGATAGTGACCAGTTAACTCGGCGACGATCTCGATCGTTTCGCGAGTCGGGTTAGTCCGCTGAAATCCATACGCAGTGATTGCTTCGCCTCTCGAATCCAGGACTTTCAAACCGGCACTTAGACCACTACTGGAAAACTCAACCGAGGCGAGTTGCCCCTGGACCAGATCGATTTGATAGTGCTGAGTCTGATTGGCAGAAATTACAGAGGTGACTGGTTTGTCTATTTGAAGGAGTGTTGCTTGAACCTGCGCGAGGAAATTCTGATTTAGGGTAAATAATAAAAGGACGAGTAGCAGTAAACGATAGCAGGGGAAAATTGAAGTCACCCGTGAACGGAGCATTGTTGTAAGCCACGTCAGCAGGCGAGGACGCCTGCGGTCCCAAAGGATTATTTCATAACTCGGAAGTAATACTCACCGACTGTTTCCGAACTGCCGTTGTCGGAAACACCTAAGACTTGCAGGGTATATCCTTGCGCTTTTAACGACCCAGCCGGAAAGCTCACCGATAAAGATTTTTGGTCCGCAGTTCCCTTCGCTTTAATGTTGCCACTGCTCCAAACGTTTTGATGCGTGGTTTGAACGAGCAATATTACCCGGTAACTCGGAAAGTCGTTTGGTTCGAGCTTTAAATGGACGACTACCGAACGGGTTGCCGTCACGAGGGAAAGCGTTGCAACTTGTCCGACGCTTCTCAACTGTGGTGTCAAAAAAAGAGTTGCGACGGCGGCGCCCAATGATGTTTGTGATCCTTTATCTTTCTGTAGCTCCTGGTCCAATCGATCACGGTCTGCGCGCAGTTGGGCCAATTCTTGTTCAGTCTTCGCATTGGCTGCATGCTGTGATTCGATCTGTGTCTTGAGTTCGAGTTCGTGTTGCCGCGCTGCATCGCTGCTCGCCTGGGTTTGACTGATCTGCCGACGCAAACGAAAGTTTTGTCCCACCAGCAAGACAGCGCCTACCAGAAGAACAAGCGCTGCTACTGCAAAGCCCCACTGCATTACCGGCTTAGTAAAAAGCTTTGTCAACCAGCCGGTTTGTGCAGTTTCATTCGGTGTTGTTGCCGGCGATGTCCTTTTCGAGTGAGCTGCTTCCCGCAGCGCCATTGCGAATTTAACTTTGTTGCGCCGAGTCTGTGACGACAGATAGTGCGACTTAAATCGATCGAGAGTTTCTCCCCTTAATTCATCGCCAACATATCCATCAACCAGATCATTCTCGGCATCGGTCAACTGCGCTGCGAACACATCGTCAGTAATGCTCCGTTCGTCGAGACGTTCGATCTCGCTATCGGGCAACGCCCCGAGCAGGTATTGATTTAGTATATGCTTGTCGATCTCAGGCCCACTCATACAAGAACTTCCATCTTCTTAAGCAAACTGAGCAAAACTATTTCACTGATCACCGAGACATTCACGTGTGCACTTCTCGAGTTTGGAACGAATACGACAGGCACGAATAGTCAGCGCGTTGATTGTGATTCCTAAACTTTGCGCCAGCGCCCGGCGGTTATCGATCTTTGTTCGCGCCTGTCCCAGGTAATATCCGGTAATTATTTGACGGTTCTCAGAATCCAGTTGCTGCAGACACTTCTCCATACATTCATAACGGTCCTCCTTTTCGGCGGCAGCTTCATCCGTCAGTTGCTTTTCATAATCGTGGACCAGTTGCATTTGCTCGATAGCATTTTCAGTCCGATCTGTTTGTCGCAAATACTCCATGAATACAAAGCGGGCCGTGATGTAGCAGTAACGAGCAGGCGTATCGCTCTGAATTTCATTCTCTTCTTCCAATCGTCGAGCGACGCGATTTAACGTCTCATCAACCAGGTCGTCAGGCGCCCTGCAATTCTTCCGATCGAAATACGCCAGCAACCGGTCACGCATTACCAGGTAACTCTCGCCACCCGAATCAGCGCCGCAATCAAGCCACCTGAGCAACCGCTGAAAAGCGCTCGCACTGAGAGTCCATTCTTTCTTTGGATAGGTGATTGCCATGCGGGACCGCCAACGACCAGAGATCACACTATATGCAGCCCGCGTCCGCGTGACAATCCGTCTCGCTAATTCTCCCTGTCAGTCAGAAATGATCGCCCACCCACGATCATTTCCAAGTGTGACACCAAACACTTCCACTTTAACCTCTTCAAAGAAAGGATCTTTACCATGCAATTCCTCCGAGAAACTCTCTCACAACTCACACACAACCGCGCTCCTCGACGACGCGCACAATTTCATCGTCGCTTGCCAATGACGCTGCTAACGAGAACGAGATCAAAAGTCCTCCTCGCACTCATTCTCGTTTCAGTTCTGGCGTTGAGTCTGGTTCCGACCAACACTCGAGCTGGCGCAGGACGAATCAATTCGGCCAATGGGACGATGGATTTTGAAGTTAACTTTCGCTCTCCACCTACAACGGCACAAATCACGCAGGTGAAAACTGCTCTTCGTGATGCCAACGCATTCATCTGCGATGCAACTGACGGCCAGATTAGATTTGGAAATGTCCGTTTAACTGCCGGAGCGGTGGATGAAGACAAGGCGGCATTGTGGATCCTTCCTGAAACAGGACGCGCCGGTGGACAGTACTGGTCTGACGGATCGGCCTTAACGCGTCTGGGAAGCCGCCTGGCAATTTTCTCTAACAGTATCGAGGGAAGCGTAATAGCTCATGAACTGGGACATCATGCCTTTGGGCTAGGTGAACAATATGATGAACAACATCGGTTTGGGGGACCTTGTGGTATCGGTCCGGGGTTCGACGCCGGAATGATCGACGAACAAAACAATTCGATCATGCAGCAATCAGCGGGCGCCAGCGAATTGAGTGTGGCCTCGAACCACGATCGGCTCAGAGGTGATAATGTTCTATGTCCGAGTGGACCTCCTCCTCCATGCGGAGATAGTGATTGTGCTTCTCGTTGGAATTCCATTACCAACCGCTTTGAGACCAGCGATCAAAGTCTCGTTCACGGCGGACTATCGGATTGGGAAACCCTCAAAGAAAACTATCCCTTCGTAAGTCTCCCGGCCGGTCTCCCGACAGCAGCCCCACCTGCCAGTTGCGACAACCATTTAAATTTCATTGAGGACGTAGTTGGTTCGGATCAGGTGCTGATGCTCATCGATCGCTCAGGCAGTATGAGCGCGCCTGTCGAAGTTGGCGCCATGTCAACGAGATTGGATTTTGCCAAAGCCGCCGCCCGTGCCTTTGTTGATTTACAGGCTGGACGCGGCGGCCAGGTTGGCCTGGTTTCATTTGCCACAACGCCAACGCTCGACCGACCAATCTCAGATCTAAATTCGATTGATGCAGTTCCATTCAAGAATCAAATCGATGGACTTAGCGCAGGTGGAAATACTGGAATTGGAACTGCGTTCAGCGCCACCACGTTTGAGTTTCAACGGGTAGAGACTGGTGGGCGAACACGAACCGCGTTTCTCTTGTCGGATCTTGAAAATAACAGCGGCGAGGATCCAATCGCCGCAGCGCAACGCTTAAAAGACATGGGCGTCCGGTTCTTTACCGTGCCGGTTGGTTCAGCAGCCGATCGTTCTGGTTTCTCTGGTCTAGCCACAGCTACGGGCGGAACGATGTTCGACGCACCTTCTGGTACCGAGTTGCCGGCGATCTATGCCGAGCTATTTGCCAGATTTCGCGGCGAAGCCCTGGCGCTCCCACGGACCCTATCAGCCGTCGGTGGGCAAGTTATTATTCGCCATCACGGGCGCGGTGGTGCTTTCAGTAATCAACTCCAACTTCCGAAACAACAAGAGATTCCTATCCAGGTTGAAGGCGGAGGTGAGCGCCTTAACATTTTTCTCTCGGCGCGAAATCTTGATGCCTCAACCTGGAACCCGGGCTTTCGCATCATTGGTCCAAACGGTGAGTTGATCACTGATCAGGACAACTCAATCATTCGCGATAAGTACTATCGACTTGCCAAGATCAACACGCCATCGCCGGGCACATGGAGGCTCCAGATCTTCGCGAAAGACGCGACTGATCAACTGTCATATGTGCTGGCCCACGTCGAAAATCCCGGCCCCGATTTTTTCCTCGATGCGTTGCCACGAAACGTGACACCTGCTCAGCAAGTCTCTATCTCGGCGTCGATAGCATTTGGGGCAGATATCGAAGGGCCTATTACTTTAACTGGTCGTGTTCATCGTCCGGATGGCTCGTCCGTTCCCATTACTTTCCAACGTAATGAGCGCTCTCGCAATTACAGCGCCACCTTTAACTCATATGCCGGACGAGGAATTTACGAAGTGAGCGCTGATGTAGTAGTTGGCATCGGAGCTAAACCGGCAAAAGGAGAACCAATCTTTACCGGCCCGGAAAGACCCGCAATCGACGTTAAGCCGTTTACGCGTACGGCGAGGACAGCCTTCTTCGTCAACGATGCAGCGTTTCCTCCGTGTCTTAACAACGACTGCGATGGTGATGGCATACCTAACAATAACGAAGGCCCTGGAGACGTTGACAACGATGGTCTGCCAAACAGCCGCGACGACGATGCCGATGGTGACGATATTCCGGATCCTGTCGAAGGAACGGTCGATACTGACGGTGATGGTAAGCCGGACTTTCTCGATACTGATTCTGACAATGACGGTCTTCCCGATAGTCAGGACCCCGATCGGACACAAGCGTCACCGACAAATCGTGCGTTGTGGCTGAGTTTTCACCTGGGCCACAATTTTCCGCTTGGCTCATTTCGAAATGCCTACAACTCCGGACCAAGTGTTACCGCCGATGTGGAATACCAGTTTCATCGTAACTACTCGGTCTACGGAATGCTTGGCTATCACTACTTCAACAGTAAGTCTTTTCTCGTGCAAGACCTGACTTATACGAATGTCTCTCTTAACCTGCGACGCTATTTTCCGGTGTCGACCTGGCAGGGTTACATTCAAGCTGGACCAGGACTCTATCATCCAAATTTCGGCGCAAACAGGTTTGGGTTTAATGTCGGCGCGGGATTGGATTTTCCAGTTACTTCAAAACTGGCAATTGAGTTAGGAACTGATTGGCACTTCGTCAATCCGGGCCGGCTAAATCGTGTCTTTGTCGATCCGAAGCTGGGAATCAAATTCCGGTTTTAGACGGATAGACAAGGCAAACTAAAACGGGGCCAAGCGGCCCCGTTTTCGTATCTACTTTTAATTGCCCGTCGTTAGTCAAGGATAACGGGCATGCAAGGGACCTCGTCAGTTGAAGGATCGCCAATAAAGGACAGTTGGGCCAATTCACTTACGCCGTAAAAGGGAGGAGGCGCGGAGTACAGCACACTGCTATACAACGAAAGCTCATCATGAGAAGTAGCATAATAGCTTGGGGGATTGTTTATCAAAACAATCGTGTATTTCGTTCCGCGCGCATCTGAGAGACGAGGCAAACGAATGGGACGAGAAAGCGACGATTCGTTCCAGGACAGTTCGACGGCGCCTCCTGTTGGCAACTCTACTGCAGCAGACAGATCTGCGGAGAAGCGGTGCAGTCGTGTCATGTGGCCTCCCCGAATTAACGTCGCATCCAGCAATTCAGGGCTGAGGCGAGATGTGTAAAGAACGCCGCCATTCAATGTCGCGATTGGGTGGGCACGATAATTAAAATATAGCGTACGATCATATGCCTTTCTCAAATTAATCGCCCAGCCAAAGTCACGATGATCATTCAGACTACTGCGATTGAATCCCTTTGTTTTGAACACTTGCACGCCCTTCTCAGGGGTGGGAATGACATTGATCATGAATGGTTGGTCCGGGCGACCTGAGAATAAACGAACGAGTCCCGGCGGCCGCTCCGGCTCACTGACGATAAGCATTGCCTCGAAGGCATGATTCTCAGCGTCGTAATGGACGCCAATGTCGCAGCCGTTGTCGCTGTTCCTCTTAAGTAGCATCAATCCTGTAAAGCGAACCGTTACGACCGAATCGGTTGCTGGAGGAGTTGCAGTTGAATCAAAAGGCATTTTATAGACTCCTTTGGGTGATATGCTTTAGCTTCAACGATTAATGACCCTGGACAGCCAAACATTTCCTGTATTCTGTTGACAGACCGCAGCCGTGCGTCTAATCTTCGACAGTTCCTCGCGGCTAAGTCTCGCAGTCGAAATATAGAACTCAGTTTCGAAATCTTTTGCTGGTCCAATCCCCGGTTTCCTGGGATTGGCAAACATCAGTTTCGGTTTCCAGCTTCTCAAATTTCGCTCTCTTTTCTTGTTCATCTCAACGCGAAGAGGGGCGAATAACTTCCAAATTAGTAGTCGGTGTTTGCTCACATACGTTTCCAATGAAGCGAGAGCGTCCTCCAACACCAGAAGAGTTTGACAAATTGCTGGCCTGGCTTGCCGCGGATCGCGAGGAAGCCGGGCAGACCTTTAATGTCATCAACTCCCGCTTGACTAAAGTCTTTGCTCTACGCGGTTGCGTCGATGCTGAGTCGCTCGCCGAGGAAGTTATCAATCGCGTGGCAGTGCGAATCGATAAAGTTCTGGAAAGCTATAGTGATCCACTCCGCTGCTTCCTCGGCTTCATAGATCATGTTTATCGCGAGGATGCGCGTGAGCGAGAGCAGCAACGCCGACTGGTCGAAAAAGAGATTAAGCCACGTCCAACTGAAGAACTCGAGCAGGAGGATCAGTGTCTTGAAGATTGTTTGTCAAATCTGACAAAGACAGAGCGAGATCTCGTCGAGCGCTATTTTCTTGGCGAGAAACGGGTCAGAATCAACAATCGAAAACAATTAGCCACTGAGTTAGCTCTCACTATTAACGCCTTGAGAATTCGGGCCTTTCATCTGCGAAAGCAATTGAATCTATGTCTGGTCGCATGTCTAAATCAAACTTAACGAGGAAAGGGTCTGCGACTCACGATCATACTAGTTGGACAGTTTAAAAGTTCCAGGGGCACGATATGGCGAGTCAATCTCGCGAACAAAATCTCATCAAGCGTTACCTGCTCAAGCAACTCTCAGTCGCTGAGCAAGAGGAAATCGAGCTGCGCCTCCTTAGCGATGACGGCTTTGCAGCCGAGCTGGAGATCGCGGAAGACGAACTCATCGACGAATATGTCAATCATGAATTGTCACCACCTGACAAATTAAGATTTGAAGAGGTTTTTCTCACAACTCCTGAACGCACGGCAAAACTTAAATCCGCTGAGGCGCTAAAGCGATATTTAGACAAACTCCCTTCGCCCAGGGTTGAAAAAACACGCTCCTGGACTGATTCGCTTCGTTCACTTTTCTCACTTCCACTGCGAATCCCGGCATCTGTAACCGCCGTTATCGTCTTTTTAGTTTTGGTAATCGGAGCGGGCCTTATTTGGCGCGTCGCTTTTTACCAGTCCGATCTTAAAAAGGGTCTCGTGGCGCTCAATGATGCCTATCGCCAGCAGCGCCCGATCCAGGCGCGCGTAACAGAGCTGGACTATGCGCCTTATGTAACTACTCGAGGGAATGAGGCCCCACGCGTAAATCGATCTGAACTGGATCGGGCCACAATACTTTTGAGCGATGCGGACAAAGATAAAGCGAATGCCGATTCAGCTCACGCACTGGGCAAGCTTTATCTGTTGCAGAAGGACTACGAAAAAGCGATCGAGTATCTGACTCGGGCGATTAAAGGAGAGCCCGGCAATGCTCAGTTCTCTGCCGACCTGGGCGCCGCATATTTAGAAAAGGGACGCCACGAACAGGAAGAAGATAAAAACAATGCGTCCGCCCACGCCAAAGGCTCTGAAGATCTCGGTCGCAGTATCGAATATCTCAAACAGGCCCTCGCTTTAAACCCAAACCTGCTCGAGGCCCTTTTCAATTTGGGCCTGGTCCATCAACAACAGAAACTTTACCAGGAAGCGGAAGCAGACTGGCGCACCTACATTGAAAAGGACCCTAATTCGCAATGGACCATCGAAGCCAGACAAAATCTGCAAAGTTTACAAGAGAATAAGAATCGTAGTTCATCAGATTCAAACAAGCAGTTAGACAACCTGTTAGTCGCTTATCATGACGGTAATGACTCCGCCGCCTGGGAAGTTTATCGACGTAGTTATGGATCGTCCGACAAGACGTTAGTGGGAACACTGATTCAGCGGTTAGTAAACAGCAACTCGCCAGAAGATGCTGCTCAAGTCCGCAAAGTTCTCGATTACATCGGCCAGTTGGAAAAGCAGAACAATCAAGATTCATTCACCCAGGATCTCGCGCGAGTCTATGGTTCAGCGACGCCGCAAACTCTGCAAAGGCTGGCAGAAGCGCGAAAAAAAGTCACTGAAGGCTCCGCCTCATTTAGGCGTTCGAGGTTTAGCGCAGCCATCGAGTTGTTCGAAGGCGCCCAGGCAATATTTGCGGAGCTGGGCGACAAGCCTGAGTGGCTCTCAACCGCAGCAGCACTGGGCCACGTTTTCACAACTCAGCCTGATAATGAACGCGCTCAGAAAGTGTTCGATGAAATTGAACCCACCTGCAAAGCGCAACATTACGAATGGCTTCGGGGGGGAATCCTCATTGATATCGCGCACCTTCAATCCAATTTAAACAAACCCTCTGACGCAATTAATGAAAGCAAGAAAGCCCTGGAGCTCTTCGAGAGGTTGAATGACCCGAGCAACATTCTTGAGGCCTTGATTCAACAGGCAACTCTCCATGTCCTTCTAAATGATACTGCAACCTCCCTCACGCTTCTCGATCGAGCGTTGCAATTGGCCCAGGCCGAAAAGATGCCTGCTATTAAATCGTGGGGCATTTTTACAGATTTCTCTCTTAATATGACTACCCTTAATCTCTACAGGGCGGCGCTGGATTATCAAAAGGAAGCTTTGCAAATCGCCCTGGCTAGCAACGCGCCTCCGCGCTCAATTTCTCGTTCTTACCAAAACCTCGGATCGACTTATGGAGCGTTACGCCAGTTTGACCTGGCCTTCGAAAACTTGCGAAAAGCCTATGAGCAAGGTGAACTGGCTGCGAGCGACCCCGACGGTCAAAACATGATGGCAAGTTCGCTGCTTAAGACGGCTGACTTATATCGACTTTCGGGCGATCAAACGAGTGCCATTGCTGCTTATGATGAAAGCTCAAAAAAGTATCAGGAGTTAGGCTACGATCACTACAGCTATGCTGCGCACAAGGGTAAGTTTCTTTCTTACCTGGCCCAGAACAACGATGAGTTAGCCGATCAGGAAATGCAGAGAGTGCTGCGTCTCTTTGAACAATCTCGGCAAAGAATTCAAGGGGAGCGGCTAAATAATTTCTATTTTGACCGTGAACAGGACATCTACGATCTGGCGATCGATTTTACTTACTCACGCTTGAATAATGGAGACCAGGCCTTTGACTATTCCGAGCGCTGCCGGGCCCGAAATGCTCGAAAACTAATGACGGGTGGAGAACCGGCCAAAGCTGACTTTGAGGGATCAACAACACCCGCATCGTATACGCCCGAGCGGGAAAATCCCCTGCCGCTCACGAAAGTGCAGATTGAGCAACAACTCCCGGAAGAGGTGGAGCTTGTTCAGTATGCAGTGCTGGAAAAGAAGGTACTAATCTGGTGTCTCACCCGGTCAGATTCCAATAGTGCCGCACTCGCGCAATCCTCATTTACCCATGTAGTCGACATCGATTCTCTTGACCTGCATGAGCTGGTTAAAACTGCGCTTAGACAAATTGGTGAGCAGGATCAAACCGGTGCTAATGAAAGTCTGAAACGGCTATACCAGTTGTTGATTAAACCCTTAGAAGGTCAGTTGGATCACCACAAGGTGCTATGTTTTATTCCTGATAAAGACCTTCATTTCCTCCCGTTCGCCGCATTAGTCTCGCCTGATACTGGACATTACCTGGTCGAGGATTATCGACTAATGACCTCGCCGAGTGCTTCGATTCTGATCGACCAGTCAATTAAAGCGGCGAATCAATCGAGAGGATCTGCGGAACGAATTCTTGCGATTGGAAACCCAACTTTCAATCGAACGTCAAATCCAACCCTTTCTGATCTCGCAAGCGCGGAACGTGAAGTAAACGTTATTGCGAAAGACTATGATGAGTCATCACGAGTTTTAATCGGCCCGCAAGCGACACTACAGTCAGTCAAAGAAAACTTAAAGGATGCCCAGGTAGTTCATTTTGCGGCCCACTATGTCGTCGATAACAATTCGCCATTATCGTCAAAAATTCTGCTTGCCGGAAAGTCGGAAGAGTCCACTGACCTTAGTTCCGGCGACATCTCTTCGATGAAACTTACCAGGACAAAACTGGTAGTACTCTCTGCGTGCCAGACGGGCATAGAGCAAAATTTTCGCGGTGAAGGACCGATCGGCTTTGCCCGATCTTTCATGGTGGCAGGAGTTCCGGTAATTGTGGGAAGTCTGTGGGCGGTTGATTCAGAGGCAACCTCCGATTTGATGATCCAATTTCACCATAAGCGGAGGTTGGACCATTCCAGCACTGCGGCATTAGCCGGTGCTCAACGAAACATGATTAAAAATGAGAAATACCGTAACCCCTACTACTGGGCCGGCTTTGCGGTCATCGGGGGATACTCCGATTTCTGAAGTCCATCGTCGTGGACCAGTTATGGACCGGAGGCGTCCTCGCCTAGTAGCGTCCCATTCCTCACAACATACAGCCCAATATCGCAAAAAAACTATTCCACTAGAAATGTTTGCAATTGAAGGCTCATTAGACAATGCAGGAAGAAGATAGACAGATCTCACCTTCTCACTAAGGAGTTCTATTATGAAAAACGAAGAAAATTTTTTTAACGGAATTAATCGGCTAACACGTTCTGCTTTACTTAACAGAGCACGATACAGTGGGTTCCTTATCATTCGACTGTCGCCAGACGTTCCTTTCATTTACGGAGACGATCTCCGCAAGCATCGTGAGGAAGTTCCAAACGTGGCAGCCCTCCTGGACGAGTACCCGGAAATCGCAACGCGTCCCTTGATTCGCACTGTTCCTCCGGAGGAGATCTTAGCGATGGAGGCAATTTCAGCTACCAGCAACTTTCCACCATTACACAGTCTGACAAGTTATTGGCGACTTGATACTCGGGAACTCGAATCGCGCGAGCGAAGAATCAGACGTCCAGAGTTTGAATCGTCGATCGAACAAAGACCTAAAGGTCCAAAGTCTGAATCGTCGATCGAAGAAATATTCAAATGCCTTAACGATTTTCCCGAAGTTGAATTTGTTTACCGTGAAAAGGCCGCAATGGATCCATCCGTTGATTACTCCCACGAAACGCTATCAACAAATCAGCACTACCTCGATCCTCCTCCGCAAGGCATCGATGCGCGTTGGGCCTCACAGTTCGCGCACGGAATTGGCAGCGGCGTCGGCTTGGTCGATGTCGAACAAGCATGGAATTTCAACCATGTGGATCTGATTGGGAAAGCACCCGTGCTCATCTGCAATGACAATCATGGCGACACTAGTAGTGTATTGAGCGACCACGGTACGGCTGTTCTGGGTGAGATCGTCGGTGCTATCAACGAGAGAGGTATTGTCGGAATTGCACCGGGCGTGACTTCGGTCCGCGTTGCATCCCACTATGAGGCTGATACAGATAGCGAAGGCAACGTCGCCGAGGCTATCGTGACAGCTATCCGTCTGATGGATCCCGGTGACGTGCTGCTCTTAGAGGTCACGCGAAACAACCTGCCAACAGAGACGGATCCGGCAGATCTCGACGCAATTCGTCTCGCCCTCGGATATAAGGAGATCGTCGTCGTCGAAGCGGCGGGTAATGGCGAAAAGAACCTGGATGACTGGCCGGACGAGGAAACCAACATACACCGCCTTAGTCGAACGATTCCTGATTTTGCCAAGTTCGACTCCGGAGCGATCATTGTCGGCGCTTGCAGTGTCACGCTACCTCTCAATCGGCTGACCACATCGAATTTCGGCTCGCGAGTTGATTGTTTCGCCGCGGGAAATAGAATTTTTACGGCTGGAGGTGGCGACGTCGACTGGTGTGCTCCCGAAAACGAGCGGTACACAAATTCATTCGGAGAAACGAGCGGCGCGGCAGCAATCATCGCCGGCGCTGCTTTGGTTCTGCAGGGAATGTGCGAAGCAGCAACCTCAGAACGGCTGCTTGGCGTGGAAATGCGCGTGGTGATTTCTGACCATGCAACTGGTATCCACCAGGAGCCAAACGATTCGGAAAACATCGGCGTGATGCCCAATCTGCGTAAGATAGCTGAACATTACGATTTCTTACCTGATGTGTATCTGCGCGACAATCTGAACGACACCGGAGTAGTGCCAAGTGCTGACCCGGTAAGTGCTTCACCAGACATTATTGTTCGGCCAAATCGCGTTGCCAATCCGGCTGCCGCCTTCGGTGAAGGTAGCGGTACAGAAAACTCCTCATCGCTCAGTCGTCTGGTCGAAGTCGGGCAGGACAACTTTGTTTACGTGCGAATGAGAAATCGCAGTGGCCGCGTAGCAGCTCCTGCTACAACTGCCACTGTGTATTGGAGCGAAGTTGCGACCTTAGTTACTCCGGACTTATGGCATCTCATTGGCACAACGTCTCCAATCAACGTACCAGCCGGCGACACGCTCGTGATCACTGAACCACTTGTTTGGCATAGTGCAAATATTCCGGCCCCCGGTCATTACTGCTTTGTCGGCGTCCTAAATCAAGCGGATGATCCGGCGCCACCTCTTGCGCCAACCGACTGGGATGGCTTCGTTAATTTTATTCACAGCCAAAATAACGTGTCCTGGCGCAACTTCAATGTGATTAATGAAATTTCGGATCCTTCAATGCAGAGCTTCACAATTTGTGGAGCTCCCGACAGGACTCGCAGGTTCCACTTGGAAATTATCAGACGCTTGCCGTTAAGTGCTGAAGGGGAAATGGAGATGCCACTTGATCTCTTTCTGCAGCTCCCGCCGGGACTATCCTACGTCCCTGTCGAAGATCAAGAGGCCGATATGGTTCGCGTCAAGCTTCCTCGCCGGTATCAATTCCGCTTCTCTAACGTGTCATTGCCGAGAAAAGCGAGATATCGTTGCCGGTTTTTATTGCAGGGACTCCAACCGAAAGATGGTTGGGGACATTCAATAGCTATCCGACAAATCTACAAGGAACAGGAAGTTGGACGTGTAACGTGGTCTTTTACTAAGGCGGAAAAGGATTAGTGTGGTCCAACTAACCTTCTACGCTAAGTTCAGAGTAATTACTAGAACCTAGCATCAACTCTCGGAGACCAAACCATAACTCGCGACGGTCAAAAACGATCGTCGACTAGTTCAACATCACGAAAGCAAGGTGGGGCTTCACGGCTAACGGATCGCCGCGTGGAGCCTCATTGCACTTAAAAGAAATATATCGACTGAATCATCCAAACGTCTTCGAAACACCGGAGTTGCTCGGTCATGGTGCTGGTGGCCTGTATGGATCCGGAGTGCCTGGCAAGATCGGCGGATATCTCTTCAGGCTCTGCTCGAAATCCAACATCACCTTTAACGCCGGCCCGGCTACCCAGGTGCTTAGGAGTCCAGTCTGGGGGTATTCCTCTTTGGGATCTGTAATGAGGTTGAAGGCCTTTGGTTGGCCCAGTTTGGTGGGTGGTGTCCACCAGTCCCGCTCCTCTTCATAGAAAACAATTTTCCAATTTCTCCACTTCACTGCTTCCAGACGATCAGCTACAAACACCGGGAAGCCTTCACGATTCGATTTCTCAGACTTTCCGAATAAGAAGTCAGACTGATCTACTCCGTCGATTGCGCGATCCTTGGGCACGGCGGCGCCGGCGATCTTCGCGAACGTCGTAAAAGTATCGACCTCGTGCACAATCTCGTTACTAACTCGACCTGCCGGAATTCGGTTGGGCCAGCGAATGATAAACGGCGCACGCAGAGAACCTTCCATGTGTGTGAAGTAATACCCGCGCCACCCGCCTGAAGATCCCTGCCAGGGCCAGGTCGCTTCCGGACCGTTGTCGCTGGTAAACACAACTATTGTGTTGTCGCGGATGTTGAGTGAATCGATCGAGTCGAGGATCTCGCCGACGTGTGAGTCCATTTCGGCCAGCGCATCAGGAAAATCCCCATAACCAGTCTTGCCCGCGAATTTTGGATTGGGCAACGTTGGGAAGTGGACCAGCGTAAAAGGAACGTAAGCATAGAATGGCTTATTTGCCTGAACGTTGCGTTTCATGAAATCAATTGTGCGGCGTGTGATTTCAGCATCGATCAGACGGCGCTGTTCAAGATCATAAACAGCAAGGTTGCGACTCTTCTCTCCTTTACGTCCCTCCATGATGTGCTCTAAAGGAACATTCATCGCTTTGGCGGCAGCGTCGCCGGTCCAGAGTGCTTCATCTGTCGTTCGAGGTATGCCATACCACTCATCGAATCCCTGATCATTAGGCAGGCGTCCTTGCTCGCTACCGAGATGCCACTTGCCAAAATGCGCAGTGGCGTAGCCGGCGGCCGATAGTGTTTTCGCGATTGTTACTTCCCACTGCGTCAGGCCATCCAGTCCACCACCGATCGGCACTGAATGTGTGCCCGAGCGTATCGAGAAGCGTCCAGTCAGGATTGCCGAGCGGCTGGGACTACATTGTGCTTCGACGTTGAAGTTTGTCAGTCGCGTCCCTTCGCTGGCGAGTTTGTCGATGCGAGGTGTCGGAGCACCGCGGGTGACGCCGCCGCCATAACAGCCAACCTCGCCATAGCCGAGGTTGTCCATGAGGATAAAAACGATATTGGGCTTAGGCGCCGGTTGGGGAGGAATGATCGTTGGACCAAGTCGCGCGAGCACTGAGACACGGGTGTTGGTAAGCGCGGACACGGCAGCGAAGGAGAGTCCGTAACGCAAGAGTTCTCGACGGCTGAGTTTGCTTTGTTTTGCGGAAAGACTGACGTCATCCGCGCTTAAGGGTTTACGTGCTTTCATTTCATCAATACTCACTCAGGCGGGGCGAGCGGCAGACGGGCATACCTATACATCTCCACAGCAATCAGTGAACTCCATACTGCTTTAGCTCCACGATGAAGCTTATTTGTTCTTTGATAGGTTTAGGAATACCGGGGATTTGGTATTTCGGAGCATGTCTTCATGTACGGAGTACGGCAATTTTGAACCAGCGACGCCAAAAGCGAAATGAAGCAATCGATGTTCGCGTATTGTTCGCGCGAGAAAATTTATGCGTTTTTTCGTGAGGCTAAGTTTATTGAAGGAATGGTGGCCAGGGACGGAATCGAACCGCCGACGCCGACTTTACCGAGTCTATCGATTCGCGCAGTGGTTGAAATCAACGGAGTCACTGCGGTAAGGGCTCACGTTGTACATGATTTAGGGACCACGTAGTCTGATTTGGGCTGTTTGGGGCTGCTAGATGTACGCGTATTGTACGCGCGGTCACAGTTCTACGGATCCACATCTCAAGGTTGATTTCGTACTCTTTGAGAAGTTCAGATTCCTTTTGATCGCTACTCATCTCTTACCTCCGGATCGTAGAGTTCTTCGCTTTCCTCTTTCCAATTTCGCTTCCAATCTGCCCTTTAGCTGCACACCCCAGAATTAATTCAAGCAATTCGAGCTTTAACGACTGCAGGCATATCTTGAGCGCTCACAGAAGCCGGGAAACGTTTAGCTGGACGGCCACATATACATTGTAGACCAGATTAAATCTAGATTTACCGCGATAACCAACTTCTAAAACATCTCAAGTTAGAGCGCGCAGATTTTATGTAATCAAGAAACTTACAATGAGCATAAGGGCCTAATCCAACCTTAAAGGAGAATAAAATGGACCAATCAACCTTCAGGCCTTCGATGCCAGGAAGGAACCTGCCATGAGAATCCTGCAACTCTTAGAGTTCTTCTTCTTACCGGCATTTAGAGCGTCCCTTACGACGAGTATCCTCATGAAAAGAAATTCGCCGACACGAAGTCCCGTGGCATTTAGCCGATTATTTAACTCGAGAAGGCACGAGTCTTCACTTTTTATAGTACCCGCGGCTCAAGTCAAACGCATGTTTGGGAACGTTCGGTCTCATCCTGTCTCATTTAGAATAGGAGATGCCCAATGAGTACGAAGATCATCGACTACACTCTGGATACTCTCACGCCCGCTAATCCCGACACTTCTAATCCGGCAACAGTAACAGGTTGTACCGTCGGCACCGGGCCGGGACCTACCGCTTTAGGCAATTTCCCGAACGCACTGGACTTTAATGGCACTGGCCATTTCACCACGGCGCTGCCAGTCGCGAGTCTCAACTGGACGAAGTTTTGCGTACGACTGGTTTTCAAAGTGGATCAACTTGTGACCGGCAGACAGAATTTGGTGGAGTCAACGATCCTTCCATTCTCGTTGTATCTCGTGCCTGGAAGCGGTGGCAGCGATTTTCATCTGATCACTTCCGTTACTACGGACGCATATGGCGCAGGCAGAGCATCGACACAATACGACTTCACGTTTCACCTAGGCACGTGGTACGCAACCGACTTGGTCTACGACACCGACACGCTCGGCGTTTTCGTAAATGAAACTGTCTATTCCGTTCACGCGTTTCCCGACGGGAGAATTGTCGGCGGTACAGGTAGCCAATTGTTCGCCGGTATCTCCAGCAACGGCACGGACTATCCATTTAGTGGCTCGATGGCCAAGCTCGAACTTCACGCAGATATACCGATCGCGCTTGAGTCGCAGCTCGATGAGCGTCGATCGCACCCGCAGTGGTACTTAACCTATAAGGAAGAGGAGATTAAACCCAGGCTGTTCTTCGGTGAGCCAATGGGAGAATTCTATTATGACCTTCCAAGTAGTTCGTGGGTACAAATCTTTCCTGGCGGCGTCATTATGTACAACGACGCAAACGGCCACGCTTTTGAGATGCACGGCGCAATTCGTAGTGCGTACTGGACACTCCCGAACCGTGCGGTCATCGGGTATCTAATCTCTGATGAAATTAACGGCGCTCTAGGCGGAAGCCGCAAGAATCTTTTCAGCCGGGGCGGTATCTACTGGTCGAGAAAAACCGGAGCGGTCCCAGTGACCGGACAAATGTGGGTTGATTATGAAGGCATGGGAGAGGCGCGCGCAATTGGCCTCCCGAGATCAGTTGCCGTTACGGTTGGCGGAGGCTTTCGGCAAACATTTGAACATGCGGAGATGTATCTCAAGGCGGGAGCATCCAAAGCGTTCACAGTTATCGGAGCAATCCTCGCCAAGTATCTAGCCACCGGCGCAAACGCGACTTGGGGATTTCCAGTTAGTAATGAACAAGACATTATGAAAGACAGTGCAGTCATCGGAAGAATTAGCGAATTTGAGCGCTGCACGATTTATTGGAGCGCGGGCACTGGCGCATTCGAGGTGCATGGATCGATTCGCGACAAATACAAAGCCATTAATGGCCCGTCGGGAGATCTCGGCTTTCCGACTTCTGACGAGTCAGACGTGCCCGTCGCGTCAGGCGCGCGCTACAACACTTTCCAGCATGGCAGCATCGTTTGGTTTGGCAGCTGGGCTGAAACGTATGTTTGTATGGCGTTCGACATTATTCTCGGACGCGTCGACACGCAAGAATCTGAGGGTTGGCTCCGTGGAGAGAACGATGTTTATATGCACGCCGCCATCGAGGACAACGGGCATGTCATTCATGCCGAACGAATTCCATCGAGCGGCGACTCAGACGGCGACAATATCTACAACGTTAACAGAACCTTCAGTCTCGGAATTGTTCCGAACAGTACCAGTCGGGTAATCAGATTTACGTTGGATATCTGGGACAGCGACTGGCCGGACGGTGACGATCATCTGGGTTTCTTTGATTACACGCTCAGTATGTCAAACGCCTGGGGGCTTAGAGGTAACCCGAGCGGCCTATTCAATAGCGGCAGCTTCGACAACATCAATTCGGTTACCTGGTCCGTCGCGCCCCGCGTCGATGAAGCGTCACTGACTGAAGCGCAGAGGTGGTGGGGTGTGCGAAACCAGGGGACGGAGCCGCTCACTTACAGTCAGTATGCCAGCGCCTTCAGCGACGTTGACAGCGACACTGAATGGTGGGACATCACAGACTGGCTCGCAAAACTTTTTTATGAGCTCGTCATTGATACTCTCGCCAAGGACGGCAACTGCTTTGGCATGTCGCTTGAGGCGATCTACAGCAAGAAACACCGCAGCATCATGCGACTGCCGCTGGATCGATTCACCACTTGGGAACCGGTTCGGAATGAATTCAACATCAAGCACCAATATCAGGTTGGCGCGCCCGCGATCTGGTGGTTCGTCGGTGAGTTTCTGTCAGGGCAAACGCACGACCCGGTCCACGTCTTTCGCTCCACGCGCTCAGCGTATTTCTCCGGGTGTGATCCCGTTTTGTGCATCTCGCAGAACTACGACTTCAGCGGCGCGCCCCACTGCATTCTACCGATTGGTTGGAATGATTCGGTCAAGCCGTGGCAAATCCTGATTCACGATCCGAATTTTCCGTCGATGACAGCTGGCGATGCCCCGCGCATTCTCAATGTCGATCCGGACACGAACACCTATTCCTATGACGGCGGAACCAACAAGTACAGCGGCGGGGAATGGAGCGGCGGCAGATTGCATTACATGCCTTTCGACCTGGTTAATGAAAGGCCACGTACGCCAATCTTCGACGCGATCATGCTACTGCTTTCAGGCGTCATTCTGCTTGTAGGATCAGACAGCGAGACGGCCAGCCTGACGGACGAGAACGGCGTTGACCTCGATGCGTTTGGAGCTGATTCGGTCAGTCGCCTCCAAGCCGGCAGGAGCCTCACGAACAAGTTTGTTTCGGTGAAAGGCTTCGAGCAGAACCGCGATTCGCAGAATATCGATTACCGAATCAGAGAGTGTGCGAAGGAACCGCCCCGTGGTCAGCGTCCGGATGATCCGCATGAGCCGCGGCGGCCACGTCCGCATGGCGTGCTGACTTCCGAACTCTACATGCGATCCCAGACGAAACAGTATTCGCGCGAGTGGCCGCCCAATAGACGCTCCGGCGACGAGGGGAAGCGTTTGACGCTGAAGGAATATCTCTGTCAGCTGGCCCCCGCTGATATCAGAGCCAAATTTTCGGCAAACCCCGAATACCTCGCGAAGAATAAAGGCAGGTTGCTCCATTACCTGTCCGATCCGTTCATGAAGGAGATTCTCAGTGCATCCATTGCGCGCTTGGGGTCCACAACTTCCAATCCATATCCTGCGATTTCGAAGAACTTTATCCATACAACCCGCGGGCTGCGGCGCGGGCGCTTGGAGTATGGCGTCAAACAAGGTTTCAGCGAGTTCATGCTAAGCGGAGAGACAGTTACTGCCGAGCCACACCGAATCGAGGTGAGGGACCTGGGCATGCACACCAACACCGTCACGATAAAAGGGAATCGAGACAAGTCCTTCAATCTCGAAATTCACAACAAGCTTGGAGCCGGTAAGGATCAATTGCGAATTTCGATTTCCGGCATCCCCATAACTGCGGGCGGCGAACTTCAGCTGAACATCAAACCAGGTCTCGGCGGAGTGGAATTGGTTTCCGCCGGTCAGGACATCAAAGGGATGGTGAAGTTTGAGTACAGGAAAAACGGCGCGGATGTCAGAAGTACGTTCCAGGTACAAGAAAGGGAAGGCTTACGCGTGGTGCCATCGACATTCATTACTGGAAATCAGCTCAAAGTGAACCGCATTAGCAACCTGTTCGGCGAGTCACTGGATAGTAAGCTAATTCAACCAATGTGAAAGCGGAGGAGAGTGCGTCCGCCGCTCCGAAACTAGGTTCGGTTTCTCAGGGACGCGCGGTGAAGAGATCGAAAACCAATGAACACAAACCCATCTGATAACCCGTCCGAGGGAATACTCAGCCTGAAATGCAAGTTTACTCATACCATCGAGCGTGAAGTGCTCGCGGCGCTCACGGCTTCTATAGCACTCCGGACTCGTCGAAGCGCACCTTATCCTTCAACCGCGCTCTTCCGCTTGAAGAGTCAGTATAACTCGCCTCCCACGACGTCTTTCTCAGATGACGCTGTGAGTTGGTAATAAGGAGAATTGTCATGGCATTACCGGCATATGGTGTACTCATTGGCACCTTCAATCGCTTCACTCGCGAAGACCCAAACAACTTTGGTTCATGGTACCACGGCAAAATTTATCTCGATGCGCCGAACGGACAGTATGAATGTGCGGTTGATGTGTCTACACCTAGCGGCATACCCGTTCAATTCAGAGAGATCCACGGACTGGACCGCAACTTGTTTGCCCCTATCCTGGCATTAACAAGCGGGTGGCATCTATTGACTCGCACGCCTCATTCTGGCGCGCTCGACTATATCAGGAGTCCACTTTTTCTAATCCGCATTGGCTGCCTGCCAATCATTGCGAGTAGTTTGATCAACTTTCTCATCAGAGTCCTTGAAGCTTTATTATCCCGCTGGACTGATAGCACTGGCGACAATGCGCTCAGTGTGTTAGAGACTCAATTGACTGGAAGTACTCGCGTTTTTGTCTTTGGTGCACCATACACGAAAGGGTTGGGAGTGCACGACATTCATATGAATCAAGGTGATCCTCCTGGCCAGTTCCAACATCTGGATGCAATTTGGCAGGATGGAGGAACTATTATAGAGCGACCTGACGGCGAGTTAGTTGCGGTGTTAACAAAGTTCGGAACGCAATCCTTGAACACCAACGATAATGGCTTGCCGGTTTAGAATTGTGAGCTGCTGAAGGGAATTTGAACGTTTTTGACTATCTGAAGTTGTTGAAATTATTGGTGGCCAGGGACGGAATCGAACCGCCGACGCCGGCCTTTTCAGGGCCGCGCTCTACCAACTGAGCTACCTGGCCAGTGGTGGAAAAGACTGCGAAGTATAGGGACTTAGGTAAATCGCTGTCAACTTTGTGCGGGTCAGTTCGAGATCTAAATGTCGATGATCGACTCTGAGTCTTCGCGCTCTCGGCATCTCTGTGTTGAAATCAGAGTTTCGCAAATTAGACACTGGTTTTAAACACAAAGACGCTGAGAACGCAGAGAAGCTGAGGAAGGAAGGCCAACCACCGATTGAGGATCCTTCCGAAAACGGAAGCTTTTGAGAATTTGTCAGATTGGTCACAAAAAGTCGTTGACTGATTTCTTGCTGGGTGTATAATTCGGCCGTTGCGGATGGAGCTGATGCCCAAACGTCAGCTTGGTTGAAAAGACACCATCCAATTCAAAATTGATAGTGCCCGCCAGTGCCAGCTCGGCCGCCGATCGCGCCCCCCGCAGTCGCTACCTTCGAGCTGGCACAGCTCTTTTTACGGGCCTTTTTCTTTAATTCACTCCTGCACGCTGCTGCAAAAACGCCGCCTCGCGCTCAGCCTCGACAATCACTTCAGCCTCATTTAACGTCGTCAGTTTTCCATCCTTCAACAACACATTTCCATCTACCAAAACATCTTTGACGTCCCCTGTCTCGCTCGAGTAGACAATTGACGAGATTATGTCGGCAGTCCGGGGCGCCGTGTGGATTGCTTTCAAACCGATAACGGTCAAGTCTGCTTTTTTACCCACTTCGAGACTTCCAATTTCACGCTCAAGACCGAGTGCCCGCGCTCCATCAATGGTGGCCATCCGAAGTGCTCGACTCGCCGGCAACACTTCCGGTCCATGCAGCGCTTTCTGCAGCAATGCCGCCGTTCGCATTTCAGTAAACATATCGAGCCGGTTGTTGCACGCGGCCCCATCTGCACCAAGCGAGACTGAAACACCACGCTCCAACAGTTTCGCAATCGGAGCGATACCCGAACCGAGTTTCATATTTGACGAAGGACAATGGGCCACATTCGTCCGGGTCTGCAGCAGGATCTCAATTTCTTCATCGCTGAGATGAACACAATGGGCCAGAGCCACATGACTGCCAGTGAGTCCAACCTCATTGAGGTAAGCAACATTCCTTAAACCGGTTTCCTGTTCGACAATTTCACATTCAGTACGATTCTCAGAAGCGTGCGTATGAATCATCACGCCGCGGTCGCGTGCCAGTCTTCCTACTTCCTCGAGCAATCGACGCGTGCAACTCACCGCAAAGCGCGGCGCAAAACAATAGCGAATTCTTCCCTCAGCTTGCCCATGCCACTTTTCTAATAACGCAATCGACTCTTCGAGCGACTCAGCCGTTACCTCCTGAAGCGCTACGGGCACTTCGTCGCCCTTGTCCATCATGCACTTGCCGACCGTCGCACGAAATCCGCTCTGTTGGACCACCCGGAATACTTCGTCCGTGTGATTAACAGTCTCCATCGTTAACGCACACGTGGTCCCACCTTTGATCAACTCAGCGATACCGAGTCGAGCGGACGCCGCAACAGAGGCTGCCGAGTGTGCAGCTTCCATGGGCCAAACGCGTGTCCGCAACCAATCGATCAATGCAAGATCGTCAGCCGAACCACGAAACAGAGTCTGGCAGAGATGAATGTGAGTTTGGACAAAGCCCGGGATTACTGCGCAGTCTGTGGCATCGATCACTGTGTCGGCTGAATGTTGACTGCCACCGATCGCCGCAATGCGATCGTCCTGAATTAAGAGATCGCCACGCACGATCGAATCGTTGGCATCAACCGTAACCACAGTGCCATTTTTAATTAGAACTGATGTCATATACTCCGCGGCGGGATTATCTGTGTTGCTAACTACTGCTGTAAAGCAGCAAATAAGCGCTCGGGAAGCAAAATGCCTTTCACCGAGCGCTTATGAAATTGTTGAAGTTGAAACTATTTCTTGTCGCCCGCAGCGGCCCTTGCATTTACCGGTGCCGGCTCTTCGCGAAGTGGAATTCCCAGTTTCACTCTCACTTCCTTTTCGATCTTCTTCAATGTGTCGGCATTGTCTTTCAACAACTGTTTCGCGTTCTCGCGTCCCTGTCCGAGTCGATCACCTTTGTAAGAGAACCAGGCGCCACTCTTTTCCACGACCCGATGCAGAACGGCAAGATCGAGCAAGTCGCCCTCACGCGAAATTCCCTCGCCATACATGATGTCGAATTCACATTCACGGAAAGGCGGCGCGACTTTATTTTTCGCCACCTTCACTTTGGTGCGGTTGCCCACTATTCGATCACCATCTTTAATCGCGCCAATGCGGCGGATGTCGAGTCGTAATGACGAATAAAACTTCAATGCGCGGCCGCCGGTAGTCGTTTCCGGACTGCCAAACATCACTCCGATTTTCTCCCGAATCTGATTGATAAAAATGAAGCAGGTGTTTGACTGGGCCACAATGGCAGTCAATTTTCTCAGTGCCTGCGACATCAGGCGCGCCTGCAGACCCGGTAACGAGTCGCCCATTTCACCATCGAGTTCAGCACGGGGAACGAGGGCAGCGACTGAGTCAATCACAATTACATCTACACCATTTGACCTGACGAGCGCTTCAGCAATTTCCAGCGCCTGTTCGCCTGAGTCTGGTTGAGAAATCAGCAGTTGGTCGATATCGACTCCCAGTTTGCCCGCATAATCGGCGTCCATCGCATGTTCAGCGTCGATGTAAGCGGCCACGCCACCAGCTTTTTGCGCTTCCGCGACAATGTGCAGAGCGAGCGTTGTTTTGCCGGAACTCTCTGGTCCATAAATCTCAACGATGCGGCCGCGCGGAACACCGCCAACGCCAACCGCAGCATCAAGGCTCAGCGAGGTGGTGGAAATGGCGGGCACTTCCGATACGTCGCGTTCGCCCAAACGCATGATGGAACCTTTGCCAAATTTCTTTTCAATGTTTGCTAGTGCAGCTTCGATCGCGCGACCGCGATCAGCGTTCATTCGGTCATCAGCCATGGCATACATCTCTTTCTTCTGCTCCTTTTCTCACTTACCGACTCGAAGGGTCTGCCTCGAAGAGCCGAGAGCATACCATAACCGAAGCGAGAATGGAACAGTGTTTCATGCTTGCAACAACAATTGAGGGTGAGGTTTTTCAGGATTACTACTTTCTGCGCACCATTAGCAGCCCTCTCTGCGCTATCAACTTTGGTGAGGCTTGGCGCGCAAAAATCCTATTCAATCAATTAACTAAGGGAACGTCGTCGTTCAATAATTCTTCGAAACTGAGTCCCGTTCGTTGCTCAGCCTGCTGACTCAGCGACGGAATCTCTCCCGAGGTTTCATCTTTGGCGATTCGTTCAACTCGCCACAGCGGAAAGAAAATATTCCCCAGGCCAATGAACGGCTCATGATGAACAACTGCACGAATCCAGTCGTCAAATGATTTCAAGTCGAGTCCGCGCAAGAATACTCCAGCGCCAGTTATTTCGTCGAGCATGCCCCAAACTTTCTCGCGCGGCGTATGCAACACGACCAGAACTGGTGTTCCTCTTTTGAGCATCGAACTCATACGGCAATTTTTTCCGGCAACAATCTTCTAACGAACTCTCCGATTTTCGCCGGAACATCGCTGGCTCCCACTAAATTTTCAAGCTCCTGAACGATCGCCGAACCAACGACGGCTGCATCCGCATACTTTTGTACGTCGCTCACCTGCTCACGATTCGAAATTCCAAATCCGACGGCCACCGGCAAACTCGAATACTGCCTGACACGGTCCACGAGTCGTTCAGCTTCAACACTCACACTGTCTCTTGTTCCGGTTACACCAGCCCGCGAAACAGCATAAATAAAACCACTCGCTTTACTCGCGATCAACTGAAGGCGCGCGTCGGTAGAAGTCGGCGCCACTAAAAAGATCATGTCGAGGGCGTGCGATCTTAGTGCCTGATAAAAGTCTTCGGCTTCTTCCGGGGTCAGATCTGTTACGAGGACACCATCAATTCCCGATTCACTTGCAGACTGCGCTAATCGTTCAAGACCAAAACGCAATAGCGGATTGAAATAACTGAATAGAATGATTGGCGTCTGAATACGTTCCCGTACTCGCCTTACCATTGCCAGGATTTCAGTCAATCCAAACTCATGTTTCAGCGCTCGTTCGGAGGCGCGTTGAATAACTGGTCCATCCGCCATCGGATCGCTGAACGGCACACCTAGTTCAATCACCGTAGCGCCGGCATCAGCTAACACGAGCAGGAGTTCTTCGGTGGTTTCGAGATCCGGATCGCCGGCGGTTATGAAGGGAATAAATCCTTTCGCGCCGTTTTGATTCTGTTGTTTGAATGCCTCAGCGATTCTGCTCAAGACTTTACGACTCCAGAAACTCGCGCACGGTGTTTATGTCTTTATCGCCGCGACCGGATAGATTGACTATGACGACTTCGTCACCCGGCATTTGACCAGCAACCTTGATTGCATGGGCCACCGCATGCGACGACTCGAGCGCCGGAATAATTCCCTCCAACTTTGATATCAACCGAAACGCAGCCAGCGCTTCCGAATCAGATACCGAGTCATACGTCACCCGATTCGAATCATGCAGATACGCGTGTTCAGGACCAATCGACGGGTAATCAAGACCAGCCGAAACGGAATGCGTTGTCGCGACCTGGCCGTTGTCGTCCTGCAACACGTAACTCATCGTTCCCTGCAATACACCAGGATGACCGCCGCCTGAGGTATTGAAGCGGGCGGCGTGTTGGCCCAACGTCGATCCTTTACCTCCAGCTTCTACTCCGATCATACGCACCGCTGTGTCGTTGAGGAACGGATGAAACAATCCGATGGAGTTTGAACCACCACCGACGCACGCAATCAAAACATCCGGCAAGCGACCTTCGGCCTTGAGAATTTGTTCTCGCGCTTCGGTCCCGATGATTCGTTGAAAATCACGGACCATCATCGGATACGGATGTGGTCCTAAAGCACTGCCGAGCAGGTAGTAAGTATCGGCAACGTTAGTTACCCAATCTCTCAGGGCTTCGTTGATTGCGTCTTTCAAGGTTTGCGATCCGGCCTTCACTTCCCTCACTTCGGCGCCGAGCAACTGCATGCGAAAAACATTTAACTCTTGTCGTCGCATGTCTTCCGCGCCCATGTAGACAATGCACTTCAAACCAAACAACGCGCACACTGTTGCGGAAGCTACGCCATGTTGACCGGCTCCCGTCTCCGCAATGATGCGTTGCTTATTCATTCGGCGCGCGAGCAGCACCTGGCCCAGGGTGTTGTTGATTTTGTGTGCGCCGGTATGCAGCAGGTCTTCGCGTTTTAAGTAAATCTTTGCGCCGCCTGCGTGTTGAGTGAGTCGCTCGGCGTAAAAGAGAGGCGTCGGCCGGCCGGCAAAGTTCTGCAGCAAACTCGTTAATTCTGATTGGAACGACTGATCGTCTCGCGCGACTAAGTAGGCTTCAGTCAACTCTTCGAGCGGCGCCATCAAAGTCTCAGGCACAAAGCGACCGCCGTACGGTCCCCAATGTCCGAGATCGTCTGGTTCTATATTAGGAGAGGTCATTTGTCAGGGCCGCAGGCGTCCTCGCCTGCTTCTTTCGTTTGTTTAAGCAGGCGGGGGACGCCTGCGCTCCTGCAGGCGAGACACCTGCGCCTGTAACTATACTCCGGGAAGTTTTTCCTGCATTGGAGGTGCGATGGCAACCCGGTTGCGGCCGCCGTTTTTTGCCACATACAAAGCTTGATCACTGGCTGAGTACAACGTTCGTTCAATCGTACCGTTCGCCGGACAACCCGCCACGCCGATACTTACTGTGATACATCCAACGCCTTCAACCGGACGCATGCAGATCGCTTCGCGTAAACGCTCCGCAGCCGCCGCCGCCTTATCGACTTCAATACCAGCCAACAACAGCGCAAACTCTTCTCCACCTAAACGCGCCGCCGCATCGTTGTCACGAGAAACTTCCGACAACGTGTCAGCCACATGCTTGATGACCAGATCACCGGCCGGATGTCCAAATTGATCGTTGATGTCTTTCAAATGATCGATGTCCAACAACAACAGGGCGCACGGCACACGGTAACGACGCCAGCGCTCAACCTCTCTGACCAGCGCGACGCGAAAACGACGTCGATTGGCGAGATTAGTCAGCGCATCCAGATCTGCATCGGCCCGCAGCTTTTCAATCTTCTGGCGAATCGCAATCAACTGCTCGCTTCGTCTCACCAGCAGATCCGCTTCGGCTGGTAGTTCAAAATAGTCGAATGCTCCTTCACACAACGCCGCCAGACGATTCGCATGATTGGCAGGAAGCGTACCCGCCAAAACAAGCGGCACCCCGTTATCAAACTGTTCGAGCATCTTCGCGAGTTCACTAACACTTAAACCGGTGGCGTCCGGGTTCGCGATAACGAGATGCGGTCTCGAACGCTGTAACGAAATGATCGCTGCCGTACCATTCGAAACACCAACGACGTCGATTCCTCTGGACTCGAGTAAGGCCACCAGGGTTGGTTGTTCCTGATCACTTATCAACAACACACGTCCTCTGGCACGCGATCTCTTTTCGGGGACTCTTTTTTCAGCAAAAGCAGACATATTTCGACCCATCAAGGTCAATTGGGATTCCGGGCCAAGGTGGGGAGGACTTCCGAGTGTCGTTAATGACAGGGCATTCACTAGAATACTCTGTGCGACAGGCGCAGCGTCAAGGTTTAACATCATGATCGGCTAAATATTTCCGCGCACAGCACTCACAAACGCGCGCAGGCGTTGCGGGTCCTTCTTTCCCGGCGCCGATTCAATCCCACTGCACGCGTCGACCGCGTATGGTCGAACGGTTTGAATCGCAGCAACGACGTTTTCAGGTGACAGGCCCCCCGCAAGAAACATTCGCACTCCTGATTCGTTTACTTGCCCCGCGATAGACCAGTCAAACACCTTTCCGGTTCCGCCTCTTAACGATTTGTGTGCTGTATCCAACATAACGGCGTTGACGTCAAATTTGTTGACGAGGTTTACGTCGAAGTTGTCGTTGACGGCGAGGACTTTGATTACATACCACGATTTCAGTGAAGCGCAGTGTTCGGGCGTCTCATCACCGTGCAATTGCAGTGCTTCAACCTTTGCCGCCTTCGCGATATTTTCCAGCTCAGGTTCGTTAACAAATACTCCTACCGTCATAATCGACTTAGGCAACTGCTCGATGATTTCGCGCGCCACGATTGGCTCAACATAACGCGGGCTGGGTCGATAAAAGTTGAAGCCGAGCGCATCGGCGCCAGCCTCAACAGCCATCAATGCGTCTTCCAGATTGGTTATGCCGCAGATCTTGATGAAGGTCATGAGCCTGCCAAATCTTGAAGAAGTCTCGCCGGATCATCGGATCGCATTAACGTCTCGCCAATTAGAAAACCCCGGTAACCAACTTCGGCGAGCATCGATAGATCGTCTGAAGTATTCAAACCACTCTCGCTAACGAGCGTTGCGGTTGGCGGAGCAAGGGTAGAAAGCTGCAACGAAGTTTCGAGGGTGACTTCAAAAGTATGCAGATTGCGATTATTCACACCTATCAACTGCGCGCCACATTGCGCTGCTCGCTCCATTTCCGCCGCGTCATGGACTTCGACTAACGCATCGATGCCAAGTTCATCTTCAGCTAAGGTCCTGAGTTCGACTAACTGGTTGTCGGCTAAAGCTGCGACGATAAGTAAAACCGCATTTGCTCCAGCAGCGACCGCCTCGTAAATCTGATAAGGGTCGAAAACAAAATCTTTGCGTAGTACAGGCAGTTCGACTGTTGATCTGACGCGTTTGAGATCGTCGAGTGAACCACTGAAATAATCTTCCTCAGTTACAACGGAAATCGCAGCCGCGCCGCCAATTTCATAATTCTGAACCATCGTTTCGACGTCGACGTCGGCGCGGATTATTCCTTTCGATGGAGAACGACGTTTGTACTCAGCAATGATGTTTATTCCATCGCGCTGAATTGAAGTTAGAAGACGATGTGTTGCCGGGCGTTGGGCGTCGACGGTGGCGCGAAGAGATTCGAGTGGTACCCGTCCTTTTGCAGACTCGACGCGTTGTCGCTTGCGGGCCAGGATTTGTTCAAGGACGCTCATGATCGTCAGCACCACCTGTATATCTTATTTCCCCTGACCTTCGGAGACTGCTTGCCCCGAAGGGGCACCGGCCCAATGCCCAGGGTTGCTTCAACCCTGGG
>DATDMC010000132.1:0-32898 GCA_036518995.1 Pyrinomonadaceae bacterium
CTCAGTTTGTTACGCAAACAAGGTTACAACGTCAATGCGGAACAGGATGAGTTGTTAGTCGGCACAGATCGCTGGAATGTGTACGCCGTTCGTGAAGGAATCAAACCCGCGACGAACGGTCACGAGCAGATCAGTTCAGCCGCGCGCAGTCTAACCGGCGCTGAGTTGTGTGCAGAGTTACGGACGAACCTGAGAGCGCGGCTGCCGGAGTACATGGTGCCGGCGGCGATCGTTTTACTCGACAAACTGCCACTCACGCGCAACGGAAAAGTCGATCGACGCGCGTTGCCCGCGCCGGAAGAAGTTGAGACAGCGGATGATGAGCAAAGCACAACGACACTGACGCCGGTGGAAGAAATGCTGGCGGGGATCTGGAGCGAAGTGCTGCGGGTCAAACAGATCAAGGCAACTGACAACTTCTTCGACCTGGGTGGCCATTCACTGTTAGCCACGCAACTCACCTCACGAGTGCGAGAAGTCTTTCAAATCGAACTACCACTGCGGACGTTATTTGAATCACCAATTCTCACCGACCTCGCGACGCGAATCGAACACGGTTTGCGTGCCCAGGCAGGATTACAAACACCACCGCTCGTCCGCGCTGAACGCGGCGCCGAAGCTCCGCTGTCATTCGCGCAACAACGTTTGTGGTTTCTCGATCAGTTAGAACCAAACAGCGCTTTCTACAACAGTCCGCAGGCTGTGCGTCTCAGTGGACGATTGGACCAGCAAGCCCTCGCGCAAACGTTTAGCGAAATTGTGCGGCGGCATGAAGTGCTGCGTACCTCGTTCAAGATGGTAAACGGCGAACCACGACAAGTAGTTAGCGATTCCGTTTCGATACCGATGCCGTTGGTTGATGTAAGCGCAATTGACGAACCATACAGGGAAACGGTCGTGCGTCAACTCGCTTATGCCGAAGCGGGACGTCCTTTCGATCTCGGTTCTGGTCCATTGATGCGGGTGCAGTTGTTGCGCAAGAGCGACGACGAACACGTCGTGCTGCTCACGATGCATCACATCGTCAGTGACGGCTGGTCCGTTGGTGTCTTCATCAACGAAGTGGCTTCACTCTATCGCGCATATTCCGAACAACCTGGACCGCAGGCGTCGTCGCCTGCCTTTTTATCGCCAGCAGAGCAGGCGCGGACGCCTGCGGTGCTACCCGAGCTTGAAGTGCAGTATGCCGATTACGCGATCTGGCAGCGCAACTGGCTGCAGGGCGAAGCGCTCGACAATCAAATGCGTTATTGGGAAACGCAGTTGCGCGATCTTTCCACGCTGGAACTTCCCACTGATCGCTCGCGTCCGGCACTGCAAAGTCATACTGGCGCACGCCACGCTTTCTCGCTCAACACAAACACGAGCACTGACCTTAAACAAGTAAGCCAGCACGAAGGCGCAACGCTCTTTATGACACTGCTGGCGGCTTTGCAATTATTGCTCGCGCGCTACAGCGGGCAAACCGACATAGTAGTCGGAGCGCCGATCGCCGGTCGTACGCGTCGTGAGTTAGAACCGCTGATTGGCTTCTTCGTCAACACGCTCGTCCTCCGCACCTCAATCGTCCCGCAAGAGACGTTTAGCGAATTACTGGCTCGCGTGAAAGCAATTTGCCTGGGCGCGTATGCGCATCAGGATGTACCGTTTGAGAAGCTCGTCGAGGAGTTGCAACCCGAAAGAGACCTGAGTCGCTCGCCGCTGTTTCAGGTGGCGCTCTCTTTACAAAACACGCCCAGCAGCAGCCTGGAATTGCCTGGCCTTAGTTTGCGCGGATTGAGTAACGAAAACTTACTGGCGAAATTTGACCTCACGATCAATTTCAACGAGGACCGCCAGGGACAGCTACATTACTCGCTACTCTATGCGACCGATTTGTTTGAGGCCGCCACGATCGAGCGCATGAGCCAACACTTCGGGCAACTCTGCAATGCGATCGCAGACAATCGCGAACATGCAATCTGGCAGTTTCCATTGTTAACTGCGCCAGAATTGACGCAGTTACAAACATGGAATGCGACTGCGACAACATATCCACCACACACTTCCCTGCACCAACTGATTGAAGATCAAGTTGAGCGCACACCAAACGCTGTCGCCCTTAGTTTCGAAGGTAAACAGCTCCCTTACGTTGAACTGAATAAGCGCGCTAATCAACTTGCGCATCATCTCCGCGAACTAAGTGTCCAACGAGATCAGCTAGTCGGCATCGCGATGGAGCGGTCACTGGAGTTAGTGGTTGCCTTGCTCGCCGTGCTCAAAGCTGGTGCTGCTTATGTGCCACTCGATCCGGAGTACCCACGCGAACGTCTCGCGTTCATGTTGCAGGATGCTGATGTCTCCGTGTTGTTGACTCAGAATTCACTTTTGTCACAACTGCCCGAACATCACGCGCAGACTATTTGTGTTGATAGCGAATGGAATGAGATCTCCAAAGCGAGTGCCGCGAATCCCGACGTTACTGTTAATCCGGACAATCTGGCTTATGTGATCTATACGTCCGGTTCGACCGGTACGCCGAAAGCTGCGATGAACTCGCATCGCGCAATCTGCAATCGTCTGCTCTGGATGCAGGAGGCCTTTCATTTAACTGAACACGATCGCGTTCTACAGAAAACTCCTTTCAGCTTTGACGTTTCCGTTTGGGAATTCTTCTGGCCTTTGATGTATGGCGCCCAACTCGTCGTGGCTCGCCCCGGTGGACATCGCGACAGCGCTTACCTCGCCAACATAATCGCCGAAGAACAGATCACTACCCTGCATTTTGTGCCTTCGCTTTTGCGTGTTTGGCTGGAAGAACCTCACCTTGATCGCTGCGAAAATTTGCGTCGTGTGATTTGCAGCGGTGAGGCTTTAGACCACGGATCACAGGAAAAATTCTTTTCGCTGCTGCCTGAAGTCGAACTGCACAACTTGTATGGACCAACAGAAGCCGCAGTCGATGTCACCGCCTGGCATTGCGACAACGAAAACGGGTTGAAGATAGTCCCGATTGGCCGTCCGATCGCAAACCTGCAGATTCATCTCTTGGACCAGCAGTTACAACCGGTGCCGGTTGGCGTTAAAGGCGAGCTTTATATTGGTGGAGTCGGTCTCGCCCGCGGTTACTGGAGCCGCCCCGATCTCACTGCCGAACGTTTCGTGCCGGATCCGTTCAGTCCCCTGCCCGGCGCGCGTCTATATCGCAGTGGCGACGAGGCCCGTTATCTTCCGGACGGCAATATTGATTACGCCGGTCGTCTCGATCACCAAATCAAGATTCGTGGCCTGCGTATCGAACTCGGCGAGATTGAGTCGACGTTAGCAAATCATCCGGCGATTGATGAAGCAGTTGTTATCGCGCGCGATTACGGCGCAGGTGATACACGTCTCATCGCTTACCTCGTGCCGGATCAACAGCAAGCAGCTACGCTTCATGAACTGCTCAAACTTCAGCAAAGCGATCTGCGTGAACAACTTTACGAACTACCAAATGGTCTTCCCGTCGTTCAGCAAAACAAAGGCGAGACTGATTTTCTGTATCAGGAAATCTTCACTGACCAGACTTATCTCAAACACGTCGACTTGCCCGCTGACGCAGTCATCTTTGACGTCGGCGCCAACATTGGTCTCTTCACTCTCTTCGCGGGTCAGGCTAGCAACGAGGTGACGGTTTACGCGTTCGAGCCGCTGCCGCCTTTATTTAAAGTTCTCGAAGCCAATGCGCGCCTGCACCGAGTAAACGCAAAGCTTTTCCCATGCGGCCTGGCGCAGGAAGCACGGACCGAGCAGTTCACCTTCTATCCGCATTGCACAATTCTTTCCGGTCGTTTTGCCAACCAGCAGGAAGAGAGCACAGTGCTCAAGTCGTACATGCTCAACGACGATGACGCGCAGATCGGCGACGACATGGTGAGCGAGTTGTTAAGTGAACGACTCAGCAGCGAGCAGTTCGACTGCGAATTGAGAACGATCTCAGACGTCATTGCCGAACATGCCATCGAGCGGATCGATCTGCTTAAAATCGACGTCGAAAAAAGTGAACTGGACGTGATCGCCGGAATTAAAGATCACGACTGGAAGAAGATCCGCCAACTGATCGTGGAGGTCCACGATCGCGATGGCCGGTTGGACCAGGTGCGTAACTTACTCGAACAGCACGGCTATCAGATCACGATCGAACAAGACAGTTTTCTAAAGCAGACTGAACTCTACAACGTCTATGCGGTCCGTTCTGAGAACCGCGCCGGCTCCAAGCCAGTTATTCAAAAGCAAAAGCATTGGACCACTCAGGAACAGTTACTAAGCGACGTCGAACAATACCTGCAACAAAAACTTCCAGCCTACATGGCGCCCGCACATTTCGTGTTTCTCCACGAACTGCCGCTGACACCTAACGGCAAACTCGACCGCAAAGCACTTCCGGAGTTACAGCAAACTCGCAGATCGGCGGGGGAGACGATTGAAACTCCGCGCACCACCGCCGAAGAAATTCTCGTCACTCTTTTCCGGCAAGTATTGAAGACTGAACAAGTCAGCATCAACGACAACTTCTTCACTCTCGGCGGTCATTCGCTACTCGCGACCCAACTCGTTTCCCGCATCCGCAAGATCTTCGAGGTAGACTTGCCACTGCGCGTCCTCTTTGAGTCGCCGGTTTTATCGCAACTCGCCGCGCGCATCGAATACGAAAGACGCGCCGGCAAGAGCATGCAGATACCGCCGCTGCGAAGAGTGGAGCGTGACGGGCGGGCAGTCTTGTCGTTCGCTCAGCAGCGTCTGTGGTTCCTCGATCAATTCGAACCTGACACCGCTTCTTATAACAATCCGATGGCGGTGCGTTTGAGCGGCAACCTGAATAAGCACGCCCTGCAGCGAACCTTCACGGAGATCGTCCGCCGGCACGAAGTGCTGCGCACCACTTTCCAACTCGTAAATGGTGAACCGCTGCAGGTAATCGCAGAGCCCGGGCCGTTTTCCATGTTGCAAGTCGATCTAACGGGCCTGGATGAGTTACGACAAGAGGTGGAGTCTCGGAGACTGGCCCAGGAAGACGCGACGATGCGTCTTGATCTCAGTCGCGATCAGTTGTTGCGCGTGAAGCTGGTAGAGATCGCGCCGAAAGAAAACCTGGTGCTGATGACGATGCACCACATCATCAGCGATGGCTGGTCCATGGGCGTGCTCAATAATGAGATCGCGACGCTCTATCGCGCATATTCTGAACAACCTGGAACGCAGTCTTCCTCGCCTGCCTTCTTACCGCAGGCAGAGCAGCCGGTACTACCAGAACTCGAGCTCCAATATGCCGATTACGCCACCTGGCAAAGAGATTGGTTGCAAGGCGAAGTCCTCGAACGACAGACGAGCTATTGGAAGGAAAAGTTGCGCGGGGTCGAACCACTGGAACTGCCAACGGATCGGCCGCGACCTCCAATACAGAGTTTTAAAGGCGCGAGTTACGCTTTCGCCCTCTCACCACAGGTGGGCCAACAACTGCAGGCTGTCGCCAAACAGGAAGGCGCCACTCTGTTCATGACGTTGCTTGCCGCTTTGCAGGTGTTGCTCACCCGCTATAGCGGCCAGTCCGATTCCACTGTAGGCACGCCTATAGCCGGGCGAATTCAGCAGGAACTTGAACCACTGATCGGGTTATTCATCAACACACTCGTACTCCGTAACCGGGTCGACAGCGATAAAACGTTTCGTGAGTTGTTGTCGCAGGCGAGAGAAGTCTGTTTGGAAGCATACGCGCACCAGGACGTGCCCTTCGAGAAACTCGTCCAGGAGTTGCAACCGGAACGAGATCTGAGTCGATCACCGTTGTTTCAGGTGATGTTATCGTTTCAAACGACTTCGGACGCACAACTGGAATTGCCGGGCTTGAGACTCAGCAGCCTCGGCAACGACACCGTCCCCTCTAAATTCGATCTGGCGGTGAACTTTGCTGAAGACAACCAGGCCAACCTGCGTTGCTCCATCACCTACACGACTGCGCTATTTGATGAATCAACAATCGCACGATTAAGTAGTCATCTTATTCGCATTTTGGAGACGATTCCGAAGTCGTTGGACCAGCCAATCCGGACCATTTCGTTGCTGACGCCGGCCGAACAGGAAGAATTGCGCAGTTGGAACTTAACGACTGTCACGCCCGTCTCAGCCGAATGTATTCACGAGGTATTTACTCAACAGGCCGAGCTGACGCCCGAAGTAACGGCGATTGTTTTTGGTGAAAACAAACTCAGTTACCACGAACTCAATAGTCGCTCCAATCAACTCACTCATTATTTAAAAGCTGTCGGAGTTGGACCAGAGGTGATTGTCGGCATCTGCATGGAGCGCAGTCTCGAGTTAGTGGTTGCTTTGCTGGGCGTACTGAAAGCAGGTGGCACTTACCTGCCGATCGATCCCGATTATCCGAGTGAGCGCATCGATTTTATTTTGGAAGACGCGGCAGCAGCAGTCTTATTAATGCACGATCCGACCTCAAGCGCGCTGCCAGCCTACGCAGGACCGATCATCGATCTCGATGCTGACTGGGACACTATTGCGACTTCATCCAATCTCGAACCCGGAGTTGCGATAGACAAAGACAATGGGGCCTACGTTCTCTATACCTCGGGCTCGACCGGACAACCGAAAGGTGTTTTCGTTCCGCACCGGGCAATTGCTAATCACATGCAGTGGATGTTGAAAGAGTTGGCATTCAACGACAGTGATCGGGTATTGCAAAAGACACCTTATACATTCGACGCTTCAGTGTGGGAGTTTTACGCGCCATTGCTGTGCGGCGGCACGCTCGTCATGGCGAAACCCAAAGCGCACCTGGATCCCGTGGCATTGGCGAGCGAGTTGGTCCAACATCGAATTACCCAATTGCAGGTCGTACCCACCATGTTGAAGCTGCTGGTTGAAGAGCCAGGCATGAAGAAGTGTACAACTTTGCAGCGGGTCTTTTGCGGCGGAGAGGCGTTAACTCCCGATCTGGTCCAACGATTTCACCAACAACTGGACACGGTCGAGCTATGCAATCTTTATGGACCAACTGAAGCAACTATCGACGCCACGATCTGGCGATCGACACCGGGCGCTTCAGTCTCCCTCGGCCGGCCTGTTTGGAACACCCAATTGTATGTCCTCGGCAAAGATCTGGAACTGCTGCCCGTGGGAATCGCCGGTGAGTTGTACATCGGCGGTGTGCAGTTGGCACGCGGCTATGTAGGAAAGCCGGAGTTAACTGCAGAGCGCTTCGTTCCTCATCCTTATGGTAGCGCGGCCGGTGAACGTCTTTATCACACTGGCGATCTCGGTCGTTACGCGCCGAACGGTGACATTGTGTACCTCGGACGCGCGGACAATCAGGTAAAGATCAGAGGCTATCGAATCGAATTAGGCGAAATCGAGGGAGTCTTGCGCGGACATTCGTTGGTACGAGATTGCGTCGTGTCGACCTGTCTGGATAAATCGGGTCAACTACAACTTGCGGGATACGTAGTGACCACAGGCGAAACGATTAGTAAGAACGATCTGCGCACTTACCTGCAACACCGGTTACCAGATCATTTAGTGCCCAACACTTTCGTCCTGCTCGACAAATTACCGCTTAACGCAAACGGCAAGATCGATCGCCGTGCTTTGCCTCATCCCGAAGAGTCAGGCAGTGAAGAAGTCAGCGGTTACGACGCGCCGCGCACTCCTGTTGAAGATTTATTGGCCGTGTTGTGGAGCGACGTGCTGGCCGTCGAACAAGTCAGCATTCACGACAACTTCTTCGAACTGGGCGGGCATTCTCTGTTCGCCGCAAAGCTGGTCGCGCGGATAAAAGAGTCGTTCGGAGTTGATGTGCCGCTACGAAGTATCTTCGAGTGCCACGACCTGGCCCAACTCGCTACCGTCGTCGAGAAAGCGCTGCGACGCGACGGCAACGACGAAGCTCCGATAGCGCCCATTCCGCGCGCAGGCACGCTGCCTATTTCGGTAATTCAGGAACGCGTCTGGTACTTATCAAAGACCAAACAACGCTCGGCGCGCTCGCGCAACATGAACCTTACTTTTCACCTGCGTGGCGACCTTCACTATGACCTGCTTGAAAAAACACTGACCGAGATGAGCCGCCGGCACGAGATTCTGCGCACAACTTATACAAAGGTCGGTGAAAGTCTGGTCCCCGTGGTTGGACCACCTGTGTCGGGTTTACCACGGCTGGTGGACTTGCAGGGAACGCCCGTTAACGAACTTGAACAAGCTGCGCGACGGTTAGTGAAAGAGGCGTCAGTACACGAATTCGATCTGGCCGGAGACATCTTGATCGACGCGCTACTTATCCGGCTATCGGATCGAGATCACGTCCTTAACTTTGCCATCGATCACTTTATCTTCGACGGCTGGTCGGCAGATGTCTTCATGAACGAGATGGCCATCATCTACGGCTCGCTCTATCACAAACAACCGGCCGTTCTGCCGGAATTGCCAGTACAGTTTATTGACTGGGCCAACTGGCACCAGGAACGATTTGGTCCCACGGTTGATAAACGTTTCCTCGAACTGTGGAAGCAGCGACTCGATATGGACCATCCCTTCCCGACAATCGAATTGCCGGGTGCATTACCGAAGCCGGCTGTGCTGACGCGGCGCGCGCAAACGCACACGCTCATGCTGTCGCCGGAAATGCTGGAAGAGCTCGAAGCCTTCGTTCGCAACGAGCGTATTACGATGTTCATCCTGCTGGCGACTACCTTGAAGGCGCTGTTGCACGCTTACACGGGTAAAGAAAGAGTTGGCTTGTTGTCGGCCTCGGCGAACCGGCAACGACCGGAGACGCAACGTGTCCTGGGTTGGCTTTCAACTCTGATCATGCTGCCTACCGATCTGGGTGGTGATCCGAGTTTGTCAGAGCTGCTGGCGCGTGTTCGTGAGACCTGTCTGAACGTGTACGAACACGCGGCCCTGCCGCTCCACCGGTTGATGGAATTGCTCGATGCGAGTAAGGACGAAGCAAAACACACGAGTGAGCAAACGGAAGAAGTCGGTTTTCGAATTGATCGTGAAGCGCCGACCAAAGACGAACCTTACGTTTTCTTAACGGTACAAACGTCAGACCGAAGCAAGAAAGCAGTAAAGCAGAAGCTTGAAGAACAATTCGCGCGCGTCGATTTGCTGATCGATCGATTGGCGGTCGATCCGTCGGAGCTGATCTTTGGCGCCGGTATCTCGGTCAACGTCGAAGAAATTGCGAGCGGATTAAAACTCAGCGCCGTGAGCGAAGTGGATCGCTATAAACCCGAGACAATGGTCGAGTTTCTCAATCTCTATAAGCTGGCGATCGAGACGATCATCGCCGATCCGGATCGGAAGCTCTCCACTCTTGTCGACGTCATTCAACAAGCAAGGACAAACTAGTAGCAAGTTACATGTCAACGCCTAATCCCAGAACGAGTTGGTTTTTCTATCCCGCGCCGCAACCGCACGCGAAGGTGCGTCTGTTTTGTTTTCCGTATGCGGGCGGCGGTTCAAGCACGTATCGCGCGTGGTTAAAAAATCTTCCCAACTTTATCGAGCTCTGCACCGCTCAACTGCCAGGCCGCGAAGGCAGGATCAGTGAACAACCGTACGATCATTTGCTCACGATGGTGGACAAGCTCAGCGAGATGATGGCGCCGCATCTCAACAAACCGTTTGCGCTCTTCGGACACAGCATGGGTGCAATGATCTCAATAGAACTTGCACGCGCGTTACGCCGGAAGCTGAATGTTGAGCCGGTCCATCTTTTTGTCTCGGGTAGACGAGCGCCACAAATGCCTCGCACACGCGAACGAACTTTTAACCTGCCGGAACCGGAATTCATTGAAGAATTACGCCGGCTCAATGGTACGCCGCCGGAAGTGCTGGCCAATCCCGAACTGATGCAGCTAATGATTCCGTTACTGCGCGCCGATTTCTCAGTTTGTCAAACATACGAATATGAACCAGGGCCGCCACTGTCTTGTCCGATCACCGTCTTTGGCGGACTTGAAGACGAAACCAGTCGCGAAGAGTTAGACGCGTGGCGTGAACAGACTTCCGCGAATTGCACCGTAAGAATGGCGCCGGGCAATCATTTCTTTCTTCATTCAGCACAACCTCAGATCTTGAGGATCATAGAACAACAACTGCGCCAGTTTGCTTAACTGGTCCAGCCGGGTTTGCAGCAGACATAAAAATTATGGAAGCGATCGAAAAAAGTCATGGTCATACTGTCGAGGCCGCAGCCGCGACTGCTTTGGCTGATCCTGGACCATCTCACCTGATGCCACTGCCCGGTAGTGAATGGAGTCTGTGGCGCTGGAGTTGTTTGCGCGCTACCGGTTTCCCGGTCGACACAGTGCTGAAGCTGACGGCTGACGGTTGTATCGATGACCTGCGTAAGTTACTCGAGGCCGAAGCCGAGTCGGAACAAAGACGCAATGAAGCATTGGCAGCAACGCGAGCGGCGTTTGAGCCCTTGAGGTTCGCCGATGAGAAGACCGAACGCCGGCGACTATCAAAAGCGATCGGTTCACTGAACAAGAGTAAACCGCCGGCCGCCGAATCGTTCGCAGGTGAGATCCGTTCGTTGTTGGAGTCGTATCGAGTCGCACATGAACGCCAGGTCCAACTCGATGCGTCATTTCGCGAGAAGTACAAAGAGTCGTTGAGTGAAATTGCCAAAGCAATCTCGACAATTGCGAGTGAGAGTCGTTTTCAGGAGGCCGTCATTTGGCAAAACCGGCGCGCTTTCAATACCGCCGTGCTGGAGTTCCTGCGCAAAGCCGATACTCGTCTCGATAACTCTCGACATCGCCAACATCTCGAACTCATCGCCAGCTATCTTCAGCGCTACTCACTAAAAAACGACACTATCGGGTTCTTTGGGCCGGTTGGTTGGGCCACCTTTGATCCGGGGAGTGAATTCAGCGCGAGGCCAGGAAAAGACCTGATCGCGACTCGAACTGTTTACTTCGAGGCGTGGTGTATCGATGAGCTTGTCGAGGGACTCAACAAGTTTCCGCAATTGCGTCCGTGGATGGCGCCGCGTCCAGTTCCCTATCTTCACCTCGAAGGCAACACGCTGCATCTGCCAAAAGCGAGGCCTATTCAACTGACTGGTCCACAAGCGTTGGCTTTGCGCCTGGCTGACGGCAAGAAAGCGGCGCGAGAGATCGCTGCAGCGTTAAAGATCAGGTTCCCTTACGAAATTAAGAACGAAGCGGAGAGCTACAAAGTACTCGAGTTTCTGCAGTCGCGGGCGTTGATCTCGTGGAAGTTTGAAGTGGCGCCCGGCATGTATCCCGAGCGCGCGTTAAGGAAGTTGCTGGAATCAATTGACGATGTTGCCTTGCGTGAGCGCGCGTTGAAACCGCTCGACGAGTTGGAGTTGGGCCGGCAAGCAGTCGCGCGTGCCAGCGGCAATCCGGAAAAGCTGCAACAAGCACTTGATGAACTCGACGCCAACTTCGAACGGCTCACGGCGACGGCGTCAACCCGCGCGGCTGGTCAAATGTACGCCGCCCGCACGTTAGTTTATGAAGACTGCCGGCGCGATGTTGACGTGCAGGTAGGCCAGGAGTTGCTGCAACGCATGGGTCCTCCGCTCTCACTCTTACTGACGAGTGCGCGCTGGTTCACCTTTCAAGTGGCGGAGTATTACCGCGACATCTATCAGAAGATCTACACGGAACTCGTCAACGAAACAAAATCGGCGCAGGTGAGCGGCGCTTTGTTCTGGTATCGCACGCACGATTACCTGATGGAGAGTTCACTAATCGGCAGCAATCACGTGCTGCCGGAATTTCAGCGCCGCTGGGCGGAACTGCTGCCAACCAGTGCCGATCAAAAACAGGTGAGCTTCACCGTTGAGGATCTAAAACCAAAAGTTGAAAAACTTTTTGCGGCGCCACGGCCGGGTTGGTCCAGTGGGCGTCATCACAGTCCCGACGTGATGGTGGCGGCAAAGAGCGCAGAAGCGATCCGGCAGGGCGATTATGAACTGGTGCTCGGCGAGTTTCACCTCGGCACCAACACGTTGCGCGGTTCCCTCTTCGTTCTTCAACATCCGAATCCGGACGAGATCTTTCAAGCAGTGGAACGCGACATGCCGGAGTTAGGACTGCGGATCAATCCACCTAAATCGTGGCCTGGTCTGACTGCGCGGACAACTCCTGTGTTGCTGCCATCTGAGAACTGGTGGTTACTAGTCACGCACGACTCGCTTGTCCACCCTGAGAAACACAACCTGCCGATTGGTTCGATGGTCGTTGAACGCGTGGGCGAAAATCTGATCGCGAAGACTCGTGACGGGCGTTTGCGCTTTGACATCATCGAAGCATTCGCCGACGTGTTTTCCAGTTCGACGACCAGCAAGTTCAAGCTGTTCGCCTCCGCGCCGCACACACCCCGCGTGACGATCGACGACATGGTCGTTTCTCGCGAAAGCTGGATGTTTGCCGTGTCGGAAATGCCATTTGCAAACGAAGAGACCGACAGCCAGCGCTTTCTTGAAGCGGCGCGCTGGGCCAAACAGCACGGCTTGCCGCAATACGTATTTGTTAAGTCGCCGGTCGAGGTCAAGCCTTTCTATGTCGACTTCAATAGCCCGGTCTACGTCGACATCTTTGCCAAAGTGGTACGGCGGACTGGAGCGGCAAAAGGAGACGAAACGCTGATAGCTGTCTCGGAAATGCTGCCTGCTCACGAACATGCCTGGCTCACCGACGCTGAAGGGCGACACTACGCAAGCGAGTTTCGGATAGTTGCGGTTGATCCTGCACGATAAAGTTTATGAACGATTTGGTCCAACGCCTGGCCGCGCTTCCTCCAGACAAGCGCGAGCAGTTGTTAGCGCAACTGCCGCCGTTGTCGTTTGCGCAACAGCGCTTGTGGTTCATCGATCAGTTCGAAGAAGGCGCGAGCGCTTTCTATAACATGACCGCCAGCGTCCGCCTCGAAGGTCAATTCAACTTCCCTGCTCTGCTCCGAACTTTTAATGAGATCGTTCGTCGTCACGACACTTTACGCGCCGCGTTTCTCGCAGTTGACGGCCAGCCCGTACAGGTAGTGAAAACAAAAGTTTCGCTGTCGTTGCCCATCGTCGATCTTTCTGATTTACAGCAGGCCAGACGCGATGACGAATTGCAGCGATTGCGTCGTGAAGACGCCGAGCGTCCATTCGACTTGTCGCATGTGCCTTTGCTGCGCGTTTCGCTTGTGCGAATGGATGCATCAGTTCACGTCGTTCTGCTCACGATGCATCACATCGTTTCGGATGGCTGGTCCATTGGTGTGCTAATCAAAGAAGTTGCTGCACTGTATGCAGCGTATGCTGCGAATAAAGAGTCGCCTTTAACCGAGTTGTCGATTCAATACAGCGACTTTGCTAGTTGGCAGCGGCAGCAGTTGCAAGGTGAATCGCTTGAAAAAGAGTTGGACTATTGGCGTGGCGAGTTAGGCGCCGAATTGCCGACGCTCAACTTATCAACTGATCGGCCGCGACCCGCGGTGCAAAGTTATCGCGGAGCGCATGTTCCCGTGATCGTCGGGGCCGAGCTGACGAACGCGCTCCGGCAATTGGCCCAACAACAAGGCGCGACGCTCTTCATGGTGTTGCTCGCGGCATTTCAAGCTTTGCTACAACGTTACAGCGGTCACGAGCAGATCGTAGTTGGTACGCCTGTAGCCGGGCGCGAGCAACCTGAAACAGAAACGTTGATTGGCTTCTTCGTTAACACAATCGTGTTACGCGGTGACTTGAGCGGCAATCCATCATTCACGGAATTGCTCGCCCGCGTTCGCCAGACCACTCTCAACGCTTACGCTCATCAAAGTGTCCCTTTTGAAAAGCTGGTCGAGGAGTTGCAACCGCAGCGCAGCCTCAGCCACGCCCCGCTTTTTCAGGTGATGATCGTCTTGCAGAACACGCCTGCCGAGTCGTTGAGACTATCGGGCTTGACGCTCACGGCCTTGCCGTATGAACAATCGGCTGCCCTGTTTGATCTCCTTTTATCGCTCACGGAAATTGACGGCGGGATTTCGGGTTCACTGCAATACAGCACGGATTTGTTCAACTCGAAGACAGCCGAACAGATCGTCGCGCACTTCCAAACGCTGTTGACGTTGATTGCGGCGAATCCTGAAGAACCAATCGCGCAGTTACAACTGTTGAGCGAAGCAGAACGCAAACAACAGTTGGAAGATTGGAACGCAACTGCCGCAGTGAGTCTCGATGACATGCCGCGAATTGTCGCGGATGTGGTGAAAGTCATCTGGCAGGAAATACTCGGCTGCGACGTAAACGACAACACCAACTTCCTTGACGCGGGTGGTAACGACTCGACCGCAACCCAGATAGTCGCGCGAGTTCAGAGCGTATTAGGCATTCAGTTGGACCAGCCGACCTTATTCGCAAACCCGGCCTTGAAAAATTTTTGCCACGTGATTGAAGAACGAATGCTGGACGACGTCGAAGCGCTAGTTGAAGCTGCGCCTACCCAGACGATATGAGCCGTCCGAACCTCTCATCTGAATATGCCACGTTGGTCGACTTGCTACGTCGACGCGCGTCCGAAGAGCCGTTGCGTCGTGCGTACCGGTTTCTTCATGACGCTGAAACCGGCGAACAGGAAAATTACACCTACGCTGACCTGGACCAACAAGCTCGCGCCATCGCCGCCCACATTCAAACACACAACGTTTTCGGTGAACGCGTTTTGCTAGTCTATCCTGCCGGACTCGATTACGTTTCGGCTTTCTTCGGTTGTCTTTATGCCGGCGCGGTCGCAGTTCCCACTTATCCGCCTCGACTCAATCGCACACTCGACACGCTCAGATCGATTGCGGACGATTCGCAAGCCAAAGTTGTGCTCACTACGCGCGCGTTGCTCGCGAAGATGGAACGGATGTTCGGTCATGCGCCCGAATTGAGAAAGTTGCACTGGATAGCGACTGACGATGAACCAGGAGCAAGCGAGGATGACTGGCGTGAACCGCAAATCAGTTGCGACACCCTCGCCTTCCTGCAATACACGTCGGGTTCAACCGGAACACCAAAAGGCGTGATGATCAGCCATGGCAACCTCTTACACAACTCCTCGTTCATCGCCCAGGGCTTTGGCTACACGAGAGAGACCGAATGCCTGACATGGTTGCCGCTGTATCACGACATGGGATTGATCGGCGGTGTATTACAACCGCTGTATGGTGGCTTCTCGACGACGTTGATGTCACCGCTGACATTCGCGCGCAGTCCTTACGGCTGGCTAAAAGCGATCTCCGATTATGGCGTGACGCTGAGTGGCGCGCCTGACTTCGCGTACGACTTGTGTGTGCGCCGCATCACCGCCGAACAACGCGCCACACTTTCGCTGGAAAGTTGGACCGTTGCGTTCACGGGTGCGGAGCCCATTCGCGTTTCGACACTTGAAAGCTTTACGTCAACATTCGCTGAGTGCGGTTTTCGCCCTGAAGCATTCATGCCGTGCTACGGCCTCGCCGAAGCTACCTTGATGGTTTCGTGCGGCGACCAGGCAACCACAACTCGAGTTAAGAAGATCGAGCGGCGCGCACTTGAAGAAAATATCGTACGCGAGGCAGATGACAATGACGACGCTTCACTCGCGCCAGGTTGCGGTCAGCCGTTCGCCGGTCAAACTTTGCGTATCGTCAATCCGGAAACGCACGAGCTTTGTGAAGCAGATGAAGTCGGTGAAATCTGGGTTTCGAGTCCGAGTGTGGCCCACGGTTACTGGCGCAAACCCGAAGAGACTGAAAAGATATTTCACGCTCGCATTAAGGATTCGACGGATGGACCATTCCTCCGCACGCGAGATCTCGGATTTTTAGCTGGCGGCGAACTCTATGTAACGGGCCGCGTCGATGACCTCATCATCATTCGCGGTCGGAACTATTATCCGCAGGACATCGAAACCGCAGTTGCGCAAACGCACGATGCTTTACGTGCTAATGGCGGCGCAGTTTTTGCACACCAAAGCGAGAATGAGAATCGACTGGTTGTTGTTCATGAGTTGGACCAACGCCGTAAAGCGGACGCAACGGAAGTCAGCGAACAAATTCGCCGCACGATAACTGAACAGTTTGAATTACCGCTGCACGCAGTTGTTCTGGTGGCGGCCGGCGGTGTGCCTAAAACTTCGAGCGGCAAGGTGCGACGGAAGGCGTGTCGTTCACTGTTTCTCAACGATGGTCTCGAAGTCATCTCCGCATGGTACGCTCGCGTGGATTCACCCACAGCCGAGGTGGGCCTTGAAGCGGTTCCATCGTTGGCCGATCCGGGTGCAATCAAAGCGTGGCTCGCAGCTAAGGTTGCTGCTCAACTACGAGTCACGGCGGCCGAGATCGATGTCGACCAACCCATCGCCAACTATGGCTTGGACTCGCTGTCAGCACTCGAGTTGGCCCACTCAATCGGAACTGCGTTTGGAGTAAACCTCTCGTTAGTTAATCTGCTTGAAGGCGCGAGTATTTCCGAATTAGCCGCTCAGGTGCAGACGAGCACCGTTGTCGATCCACCTGTTGTCGTAACAGTTCGAGACACTGACACATTTCCCCTATCACACGGGCAACAGTCACTTTGGTTTTTGCACCGGCTCGATTCTGCGAATGCTGCCTACAACATTTCGATTGCCGCCCGTATACGAACGCCGCTCGACATAGTTGCGCTCAAAAGATCGTTTCAGTCCTTAATAAACCGGCACACCTCGCTACGCACGATCTTCACAACTGTTGAAGGTGAAACTATCCAACGTGTGCTTCCCCACGTCGACGTTTCGTTTCAGCAGATTCAGTTATCTGACTCCGCGTCGAGCGATCAACTCGCTACAGCAGCACTGGCTCCGTTCGATCTTGAACATGGTCCACTAATGCGAGTGACGGTGTTCGAACGATCTTCCGATCATCACGTCCTGCTACTAAGCGTCCATCACATCATTTCCGATTTTTGGTCGCTTGGACTTCTACTTTTCGAACTCGGAAAATTCTACGATGCCGAGATCCACGGTACGGAACCACAGCTTCCTACGCTGACTTCAACCTACACAGACTACGCCTTTGCTCAGCGGGAAATGCTGCGCGGACCGGAGGGAGAACAGCACTGGGACTATTGGCGTGAACAGCTTTCAGGCGAACTGCCAATCCTGAACTTCCCTACCGATCGTCCGCGTTCTCCGCAACGTTCGTATAACGGCACCGCCCATTTTTTACGACTCACCAACGAGCAAACCGCAAACCTCAAAGCGTTGGCCCAACAACATGACCTCACGTTGTACATGACGCTGTTGGCCGCATTTCAATTATTGTTGCAACGCTATAGCGGGCAGGACGACATCATCGTCGGATCGCCAACATCCGGACGGAGTCACGCTCGTTTTGCGAGTGTGCCCGGCTACTTCGTTAACACGTTACCACTGCGCGCCGATCTGTCAGGTGATCCTCCGCTTACAGAGTTTTTACAGCGCGTACGACGGAGGGCAATCGACGCTTTCAAACATCAGGACTTTCCCTTTTCGCTGATGGTTGAACGACTCGATCCGTTGCGTGAGCCAGGACGTTCGCCGATCTTTGATGTGGCGTTTATCTATCAGAAGTTTCGTTTGCCAGGTGGTGAAGACATCTCCGCGTTTGCCCTGGGTGAAGCAGGAGCAAGCGTTGAAATTGGCGGTCTGGAATTAGAATCAGTCGCCTTTGATAAACGCATCGTGCAATTTGATCTCGCGCTGGTAGTGGCTGAGTCAGACACAGGAACAGCGCTCTCTTTCCAATACGACACGGACCTCTTCGACGCGTCAACCATCGCCCGTTTCGCCGGGAACTTTGAATTCCTGCTTGATTCATTAACGACGGCCAACCCGAAACGACCTATCTCAGCGCTGCCGATATTGACCGCAGCCGAGCAACAACAACTGCACGCCTGGAATGACGCGACCACAAAAGAGTTACCGCTCAACAAAACTCTGCACGAGTGGATCGAAGAGCAGGTAGAACGAACACCGGCTGCGGTGGCGTTGCGATTTGAAGATGTTGAGTTGAGTTATCGGGAATTAAATGAACGAGCGAACCAGCTAGCGAATTACTTGCGCGGTTTAGGAGTTGGACCAGAAGTCGTGGTTGGGATCTGCATGGAGCGGAGCGTGGAGATGGTGGTTGGCTTGCTTGGAATTCTGAAAGCCGGCGGTGCTTATTTGCCACTCGATCCGTCGTATCCCGCTGAACGATTGAACTACATGCTGAGTGACGCCGGCGTCAGTTTGCTGTTGACGCAGGGAAAGTCGGCGGACGGATTGAGTGGCGAGTGGAACACGCTACGAGTTGATGATGAGTGGTCCGTTATCTCGCAAGCACCGCGAACGAAAGTCGAGTCAGGAGTTACGGCTGACAACCTCGCGTATGTGATCTACACGTCGGGCTCTACGGGTCGACCAAAAGGCTCGATGCTGCAACACCGTGGGATCTGTAACCGATTGCAGTGGATGCAGGAGACGTATGGACTGAGTGCTGCAGATGCAGTGTTGCAGAAGACGTCGTTCAGCTTTGACGTGTCGGTGTGGGAGTTCTTCTGGCCGTTGATGACGGGAGCGCGACTAGTGCTGGCGCAACCAGAAGGCCATCGTGATGCGGCGTATTTGACGGAAGTTATTAAAGATGAGCGCATCACGGTGATCCATTTCGTGCCGTCGATGCTGCAGGCGTGGCTTACCAGTAGGGCCGCCTCTACAAATGATGACGAAGAGTGTGAGAGTTTGCGGTTGGTAGTGTGTAGTGGTGAAGCGCTGAATGCGGAACTGCAGCGGCGGTTTGTAGAACGATTGCCGTGGGTGGAGTTGGAGAACTTGTATGGGCCAACGGAAGCCTCGGTGGATGTGACGCGGTGGCGTTGTGGGAAAGAAGCCGCGGCGGTGGTTCCGATCGGGCATCCGGTGTGGAACACGCAGATGTACGTGTTGGGACGCGAGTTGGAACTGTTGCCGGTGGGAGTGGTGGGCGAGTTGTACATCGGTGGCGTGCAATTAGCGCGTGGTTATGCAGGACGACCGGAACTAACTGCCGAACGATTTATTCCACATCCTCATAGCAACGAAGGCGGCGCGCGTTTATATCGCACGGGCGACTTGGGAAGATATTTAGCGGACGGCGCAATTGAGTATGTCGGCCGCACAGACGACCAGGTAAAAATCCGCGGCTTCCGAATCGAGTTAGGAGAAATAGAGGCAGTACTGTTGGCTGAGGCTGACATCAGTAAATGCGTGGTGGTTGCTCGTGAGGATGAAGCCGGAGAGAAGCGACTCGTGGCGTATGTAGTTGCAAAAGAGTTAGACGAACCGAGTGTGCGCGAACGGCTACGAGTAAAGTTACCTGACTACATGACGCCGTCAGCCTTCGTGGTCCTCTCCGCTCTACCGTTGAACGCAAATGGAAAAATCGATCGACGCGCACTGCCTCAACCTGATACTTCGCGCCTCTCGTCGTCCCAACAATATGTAGCGCCACAAAGCGAGGTTGAAATGGGGCTGGCCCAACTCTGGGCTGAAGTTCTCCGGCTCGATCGCGTCAGTATCCACAGCACTTTTTTTGATCTCGGCGGCCATTCGTTACTCGCGATAAAACTCGTTTCCCGCATCCGGGAAGTCTTTAACATCGATCTCCCGTTGCGTCTGCTGTTTGAAAGACCAACCGTAGCGCTGCTGGCACACAACCTGGAAAACGAACTGCGTCGGGGTCGAATAACAGCGGCAACGCCGATCGTCCCATTACATAAACACGAAGCGCCTTTGTCGTTTGCGCAACAACGACTTTGGTTCATCGATCAGTTTGAAGAAGGATCGAGCGCTTTTTACAACATGCCGGCCGGCGTGCGGCTCAAGGGACGTCTCGATCTTGATGCTCTCGCCCGCACTTTTAACGAGATCGTTCGTCGCCATCACATTCTGCGCACCGCTTTTGTTCCAGTTGATGGACAACCGGTGCAAGTGGTCCAGCCCGACATTTCGTTGTCGTTGCCGCTTGCTGATCTTTCTCACTTGCAAACCGAAGAGCGAGACGTCGCACTGCAGCGTTTACGTCGTGAAGAAGCCGAACTTGCGTTCGATTTATCTACTTCGCCGTTGTTGCGTGTGTCCATCGTCCGGCTCAGTCCGGACGATAACGTGGTGCTACTCATCATGCACCACATCGTTTCGGACGGCTGGTCCATCGGTGTGATCGTGCGCGAAGTAGTCGCTTTATATGAGGCCTATGCCGCAGGTGAGCAGTCACCACTTCCCGAGTTGCCCATTCAATACACCGACTTCGCCGCGTGGCAACGAGAACAGTTGCAAGGTGAAGCATTAGCACGGGAATTGGACTATTGGCGCGGCGCGTTGGGCACTGATTTGCCAACGCTCAACCTTCCAACCGACCGACCGCGACCAGCAGTGCAAAGTTATCGCGGCGGCCAAATCTCACTGGCGCTGACAACTGAATTAACGAGCAGCCTGCGTGAATTGGCCCAACAGCAAGGTGCGACTTTGTTCATGGTGCTGCTCGCATCGTTCCAGGGGTTGCTGCAACGCTACAGTGGTCAGGATGAAATCGTCGTGGGAACGCCGGTGGCTGGTCGTGAACAAGCCGAAACTGAATCGCTCATTGGGTTCTTTGTTAACACGATCGTTTTGCGTAGCGACCTCAGCGGAAACCCATCGTTCACCGAATTACTCGTCCGCGTGCGTAACACTACGCTCAACGCTTACGCGCACCAGGCTGTCCCGTTTGAAAAACTGGTTGAAGAGTTGCAGCCGCAACGCAGTCTCAGTCATGCCCCACTCTTCCAGGTAGCGGTTTCCTATTTGATCGACCCGCTGCCCGAGTTGCGTTTACCAGAACTCGAAATCGAATTTCTTGAAACGAATAATCAGACTGCGAAATTTGATCTGTCGCTCGAGCTTCAGGAAAACTCAGATTCGGTTGCGGCAACAATCAACTACAGCACCGATCTATTCGACGTGGAAACGATTCGCAGGATGGCCGGCCATTTTCAGGCGCTGCTAACGGAGGTGGTACTCAATCCTGAAGAGCGCCTCTCGAAATTATCGCTGCTCAACGAATCCGAACGAACGCAACTACTCGTCGAGTGGAACGCCACGGCCACCGCCTATCCGAAACATGCCTGCGTTCATCAGCTCTTTGAAAAACAAGTCGAGCAAACACCCCAGGCAGTCGCGCTGAGTTTTGCAGGCGAGCAGCTAACTTATCAAGAGCTCAACGAGCGCGCGAACCGGCTGGCCCATCGTCTGGTTAAGCTGGGCGTTAAATCAGAAGTGCTGGTTGGGCTGTGTATGGAACGCAGTTTTGAAATGATCGTGGGCGTGCTCGCGATTCTCAAAGCCGGCGGCGCCTATCTGCCTCTCGATCCTGAATATCCACGCCACCGGCTCGAGTTAATGTTGAAAGATGCGGGTGCGAAAATCGTGCTAACCCAGCAACACCTGGACCACGTTTTCACCGGCGTCGACGTACAGACGATCTGCCTGGATAGTGACTGGTCCTCGATCACTGAAGAAAGCGAAGAGGACCTTCCCTCCCGCACGACTCCCGAAAACCTCGCGTACGTAATGTACACCTCGGGCTCAACTGGAGAACCGAAAGGCGTCAGCGTGCGGCATCGTTCGGTGATACGTCTCGTTAAAGAGACAAATTATGTCGATCCTGGTCCAGATGAACGCTTCCTGCTGTTGGCGCCGCTCACCTTCGATGCTTCAACTTTCGAAATCTGGGGATGTTTGCTCAATGGTGCGCAGCTCGTCATCATGCCGCCGGGCCCGGCCTCGCTCGAAGAACTCGGTGCGACAATTACAAACGAACAGATCAGCACGCTCTGGTTGACGGCCGGACTGTTCCACCAAATGGTCGATACGCAACTCGACTCTTTGCAAGGCGTGCGACAGTTACTGGCCGGCGGTGATGTCCTCTCACCCGTTCATGTTCAACATCTTCGTGGCACGAACAGCAAACAACGTCTGATTAACGGCTATGGTCCAACCGAAAACACGACCTTCACCTGTTGCTACGCGACCGATTCCGATGGACTAAAAGGCAGCGTTCCGATCGGCCGGCCAATCTCTAATACCACGGTGTTTGTTCTCGATCAGGAATACGAACCAGTTCCAATCGGTGTTGTCGGTGAACTCTATATCGGCGGCGACGGATTGGCGCGCGATTATTTCAATCAACCTGCGTTGACGGCCGAGAAATTCGTGCCGAACCCATTTGCAACTTCGCCGGGCGAGCGAATGTATTGCACTGGCGATCGGGTGCGGTATCTGCGCAACGGAGTAATCGAGTTTGTTGGTCGCGGCGACGAGCAGATCAAGTTACGCGGCTTCCGCATCGAACCCGGTGAGATCAAGTACGCGCTGGAACAACACCCGCAGGTGCGAGAAGCGGAAGTGATCGTGCGCGGCGCAACTGCAGGCGATAAGCGTCTCGTCGCCTACATCGTTTCAGATGAGGCTCTGAACAATGAAGACCTCCGCGACTTCCTGGCAGCTCGTCTACCGCGTTACATGGTCCCAACTGCGTTCGTTTCGCTCGGTGAAATGCCGTTAACAGGCAACGGCAAGATCGACCGCCGCGCATTACCCGAACCTGATCTAATTGAGACGAGTGATTATCAAGCGCCACAAACGCCGACACAGGAAATCATCGCAGGCATCTGGTGTCGAATACTCAACCTGACTCGCGTGGGACTACATGATGATTTCTTTCACCTCGGCGGCCATTCCCTGCTCGCAACCCAGGTAGTTTCGCGCTTGCGCGAAGCGTTCAAAGTAGAAATTAGTCTACGTAGTCTGTTTGCCAACCCGACTGTCAGTGCGCTTGCCGATTCAATCGATGCAGCCCGACGCGACGAAGCTGAGTTAAAACTTTTACCGATCGAACCACTCGGCAGCAGTGGCGAATTGCCGCTCTCATTCGCCCAGCAGCGATTGTGGTTTCTGGACCAACTCGAGCCGGGCAACATCGCCTTCAACATGTCAACGCGTTTGCGTTTTCGTGGCTCGCTCAATATTACTGCGCTCGCAAACGCATTTTCCGAGATCACTACGCGGCACGAGATATTGCGCGCCACCTTTGTCGCAAAAGAAGGACGTGTCTCTCAGGTCATTGCGCCACCGCACGAGTTCAATCTTTCGGTCATTGACTTGCGCGCTGCAAGGACAACTGATTGCCTGCGCGAAGAACAACGATTATCGTTAGCCGAAGCCTCCGAACCGTTCAGCCTGCAAGATGGACCACTGCTGCGCGCGCAACTGTTACAACTAAAAGATGACGAACACATCCTGCTGTTCAGCATGCATCACATCATTAGTGATGGCTGGTCCATGCGTGTGTTGTTGCGCGAGCTAAAAGCCTGCTACGAAGCATTTGTCACTGATCGCACGCCTCAATTATCGGACCTCGCAGTGCAATACACCGACTACGCAGCGTGGCAACTGCAAATGCTGGAAAGCGACGAACTGCAGCGCCAACTGTCGTACTGGCGCGAGCAGCTTCGTGATGCGCCTTCGCTTTTACAACTGCCTACCGACAAGCCGCGGCCATCAGTCCAGACATTCAACGGCGAAAATCAAGCATTGTTGCTGGATGCTGAATTGCGCAACGCGCTTCTCAGTCTCAGTCGCAGCGAAAGCTCAACGCTGTTCATGACACTGTTGGCGACGTTTGAAGTTTTACTCCAGCGGCTAAGTGGCCAGGAGGATTTCCTGATTGGGGCGCCGATCGCGGGTCGAAATCGTAGTGAAGTCGAGGGTTTAATCGGGATCTTTCTCAACTCGTTAACGTTGCGCGCGGACCTCGCCGGCAATCCTTCGTTCCGTGAGTTGTTGCGTAAAGTACGCGAAACCACCCTCAACGCCCATACGCATCAGGATGTCCCTTTTGAAAAGATCCTCGAAGAAGTCCAACCTGAACGAACGCTGAGTCATACGCCGCTCTTTCAGGTTTTCTTCAACATGATCAATCTGGGTACTGAAGAGTTGAACCTGCCCGGCCTCGATACCGAGTTTGAATTTGCTCCTGACTCAACATCGAAGTTTGATCTCACGCTCTATCTTGAGGAACAAGTCGAAGGGATTTTTTTACGACTCGTTTACAACAGCGACCTCTTCGGGCGCGAACGCATGGTCGAGTTGCTCGAACAATACAAGCATTTATTGAAGCAGATCGTTGTCGATCCCGATGCAAACATCTCGACCTTATCGCTCGTCACCACAACAGCTCGCGAAGTGCTTCCGGATCCGACTCAGCCACTCGACAATGCGTGGATTGGCAGTGTGCCCGCGCTATTTTCAGAACATGCTCGACAGAATCCGCATCGTATCGCGGTCAACGACAAACATGCGGAATGGACCTACGAAGAACTCGATGTACGCAGCAATCAACTCGCCCATTTTTTGCTCGCTCGCGGAATTCAAAAGGGCGACGCGATAGCGATATACGCGCATCGCAGTGCTTCGCTCGTCTGGGCTCTGCTCGGAACGATGAAAGCGGGCGCGGCGTTCGTGCTGCTTGATGCAGCTTACCCACCGGCGCGGTTGATCGAATGTTTGCGGATCGCCGGACCGCGCGGCTGGCTTCAACTTGAAGAAGCTGGTCCACTCGCCGAGGAACTCGCGCAATTCATCGGCTCTTCATCGTCGTTTTGTGCTCGTCTTGAACTTCCTATCCGCCCGGTCGCCAGCGAACGTGGATTACTAAATGAATACCCGGCGACTGACCCGCAGATCGAGGTTGGACCAGACGATCTTGCTTATCTGTCGTTCACTTCCGGCACAACCGGATTACCGAAAGCTATTCTCGGGCGTCACGGTCCACTCACGCACTTTTTGCCCTGGCTGAAAGACGAGTTTGGCCTCGACGAGGCGACCGTGTTCACCATGTTGTCAGGTCTGTCGCACGATCCGCTCCATCGCGACATCTTCACACCGCTTCAGTTAGGCGGACGCGTAGCCATTCCCGATCCGCAAATGATCGGGACTTCGGGTTGGCTGGCCGAATGGATGCGAGGAGAAGAAGCAAACGTCGCGAACCTCACGCCCGCAATGGGACGCTTCATTCTCGAGAGCTCCGGCCAGGAAGCGGAAGTTTCGTCGTTGCGTTACCTGTTTTTTGTCGGCGATGTATTAACGAAACGTGATGTGGCGCTGTTTCAGAAGCTCGCGCCCGCCGCCACTGTCATCAATTTTTATGGTTCGACCGAGACCCAACGCGCGGTGAGTTACTACGTTGTTTCGCTGGATTCGATCGGTCAGGAAGCTTCCAATAAAGAGATCATTCCGTTGGGGCGTGGGATACGCGATGTGCAGTTGCTGCTGTTGAATGCGACGGGCGGTTTGGCTGGAATTGGTGAAGTTGGTGAGATCTATTTTCGCAGTCCGCACCTGGCCCGTGGTTATAAAGGAGATGCGACGCTCACCGCGGAACGCTTTTTGGTCAACTCTTTCACCTGCATGGACCACGACCGTTTATATCGAACTGGCGATCTCGGTCGTTATCTACCGAACGGCGATGTCGAACCGCTCGGGCGTCGCGATGCACAGGTTAAGGTGCGCGGTTATCGAGTTGAGTTAGGCGAGATTGAAAGTGTGTTGGCCCAGCATCCCACGATTGCCGAAGCCGCGGTGATGGCGCGGGAAGACGGCACGGGAGAGAAATGGCTCGTGGCGTATGTGGTGACGCAACCCGGCATCGATAAGGTGAGCACCAGCGAGATGCGACGATATTTGCGACAGCGGCTGCCGGACTACATGGTGCCGGGCGCCTTTGTCGTCCTCACAAAACTACCGCTGACGCCAAATGGAAAACTCGACAGGCGGGCGTTGCCGGAACCGGAACAAAGTGTGTCGACTAACGGGAAAGATTATGCGGCGCCCCGAACGGACGTGGAGAAACGGTTGGGATCAATGTGGGCCGAGTTGTTGCGGGTTCCGCGGGTAGGAATACATGACAACTTTTTCGAATTGGGCGGGCATTCACTGCTGGGGATTCAACTGGTTTCGCGGATGCGGCGTGAGTTCCGGATCGAGCTGCCGTTGCGCACGCTCTTCGAAACTCCGACTGTCGCAGCGCTCGGCTCACTCATTGAAGATCAGCAACTAGCTGAGAACATCCACGAGGCGCCCATTCAACGCCGCGCCACTCGAAGTATCGAAGAACTCCTCGCCGAACTCGAATAGGACCATTTAAAGTGCAGTTAGGAAGAGTGGTTTACCCCCGCTTGTTCGATAGCGCCGTCCTTGAACAATCGGCGGGGGTAAACCACCCTTCCTAACTGCACTTCAACTCGTGTCGCCTTCTTTACGCCGACAGTGGCACAGACTTCCGTCTCGCCTTCATCAACTTATCCAACGCCGTCGCTTGCTGTTGCGCTTCCTGATCTTCACGCTCGCGCTGTTCACTTTCGCTCAACATCTCAAAACTACTCAACCGCGCCTCGGGCTGCTTCAAAATGTTTACTAGCAGGGTTTCAAACTGGCCATGTAAACGCTTGATCGTGCTCTCGTAAAATAGATCCGTGTTGTAAGTCCACGATGCATTCAACCCGTTTGCAGTTTCAAAGATCCAGACCGTGAGATCGAACCGCGCAGTTTCATTTTCGATCGACAAGGGCTCCAGTTCTAAACCAGGCAGTTTAAACTTCTGTCCGGGAAGCGGTTGAAAACCAAAAGGCACTTGAAACAAAGGCGAGCGACCCGGATCACGATTGACCTGTAATTCCTCTACCAGCTTTTCAAATGGCACATCCTGATGCGCATAGGCTTCCAGGAAACCTTCCCGGACCTTACTTAACAACTCGATGAAAGTCGGATCGCCGGAAAGATCCGTGCGCAGCACCAGGTTGTTGATGAAGATGCCAATCAGGTTTTCAAGTTCGGGACGATTTCTTCCCGCGAGCGGCGTTCCGATCACCAGATCATCCTGTCCTGAATAACGATGAAGCAAAACATTGAATGCGGTCAGCAGCGTCATAAACAACGTCGCGTTTCGTTCACGGCTGAAGCGTTTCAGCGACTCGACAAGGGATTCAGGAATGGTAAACGACGCGCGCGCACCGTTGTGTGTCTGGACCGCCGGACGTGGTCTATCGGTGGGAAACTCGGTCGTCGCGGGGGCGCCTGCCAAACGCCGTTTCCAGTAGTCGAGTTCCCTGCCCAGCGTGTCACCTTGCAGCCAACTCCGTTGCCAGATCGCAAAGTCGGCATACTGAACCTGCAGCTCGGATAGGACCGCAGGCGTCTTCGTCTGTTCTTCGGTCGATAAAGAAGCAGGCGAGGACGCCTGCGGTCCTGAAAAATGTTCGCTATAAGCACGATACAGCTCAGCAACTTCCTTCACCAGCACTTCCATGGACCAGCCGTCGCTGATGATGTGATGCATCGTCAACAACACGACGTGCTCCGTCACGGCCGTGCGCAAAAGTAAAACGCGGAGGAGGGGTCCTTTACTAAGATCGAAGGGCGCAGCCGCCTCTTCGTTGCTTAAGCGCTGTCGTTCGGCGTTGCTACTTTCCGCAGCTAAACCGCTCAGATCTATGAGCGGTATTTTCTGCGCCGCCGGGGCAGCAATTATCTGCACTGGACCAGCACCGGAGTTTTCGAAAGTCGTCCTTAAACTTTCATGCCGGCGAACTATTTCGGACAACGTGCGATCAAGCACGTCTTTCTTCAACTGGCCCGTAAGCCTGACAGCCAGCGCACTGTTATAGAAAGCACTGCCGGGCTGTAATTGGTCCATGAACCACAAACGTTGCTGCGAAAACGACAGCGGTAACGAGTTGTCGCGAGACGCGGGCTCGAGTGGTGGCAACTCCACTTCCTGCCCGGCGCGCAAACGTTCTTCGATTGCTGTCGCCATCCCTGCCACGGTCGGTTTTTCAAACAACGTTCGCAGAGCGATCTCCACGCTGAATGCTTCACGAATACGCGAGATTAATTGCGTGGCCAGCAACGAATGCCCACCGAGATCGAAGAAGTTGTCGTGGATACCGACGCGTTCGAGTGAAAGAACTTCACCCCAAACTCCGGCGAGGATTTCTTCGGGCGTCGTCCGCGCGCGTTCATAACTGCGTTTCAAACTTTGCTTCGCTTCGTCGAGCGAAGGCAGCGCCTGATAGTTAATTTTTCCGTTTACCGTTAACGGAACACGCGCAAGCCGCACAAAGATATTCGGTATTGTCTCGGCGATCAGAAAGTTGCTGAGAAACGTACGCAGCTCGATGGCTTCGAGTTCATGACGCGAAACATAGTAGGCGACCATGACGTCGGACCCGTTCTTGTCCTGGGTGATCAGAACGACACTATCACGCACTTGTGGATGTCGTTTGAGCGTGGCGCGAATTTCATTTAACTCGACCCGGTAACCGTGGAATTTGATTTGATCGTCTTGTCGACCCAGATATTCGAGTATACCGTTACTGAGGCGACGCGCTAGGTCTCCGCTGCGATACATCCTTTTGCCAGGCTTGAACGGATTCGGGATGAAGCGCGCGGCAGTTAAATCCGGCCGGTTCAAATAACCCTGGGCCAGACCGTCGCCTGCGATATATAGCTCACCGTTGACGCCCGCCGCAGTTGGCTCGAGACGATCATCGAGTACGTAGATCTGAACGTTAGCAGCCGGTCGGCCAATCGGAACATCAGACATCGCTTCGGTTTGTGGGTCGAAAATATGAAGCATGCATCCGACTGTCGCTTCAGTTGGACCATACTCGTTGCAGATCTCAACGTGACCGCCAAAGCTTTCATAGGTTTCAAGTGCGAGTTCGCCAGTTAACGCTTCACCACCGACGATTAGCCTTTTCACCGTTGTTTGCCGGTTGTCCCAGTCCTTTATTAATGACAGGTGACTCGGCGTTAACTTCAATACTGTCGTTTCGCCATCCGCGAGGATCTTCGCGAGCGGCGCTTCTTTGCGTGCTTCGCTCCCTTCCCACTCATGAATCACAATCTTTCCACCGCTAATCAGCGGCACGTAGATCGAAGTCACAGTGAGATCGAATGCGAGCGATGAGTAGAGTGCAAATCCGGCAGTCTCATCCTGCACATAAACGTGTTTGGCCCACCACGCATAGTTCACTAACGCGCGATACGAGATGCTCGCCCCTTTGGGTTCTCCGGTTGAACCGGACGTGTAGATCACGTAAGCAATGTCACCCGGTGTCGAGTTTGATTTGAAACTCTCCGGCGCATCTGGTTGTTCTTCAACATCGACGCAAATTGCCGAAACTTTAGTCTCAGGCAGTCTTCCGTGCATCTCTTGTTGCGTCAGAATTAATGAAAGTTGCGCGTCGTTAATGATGAACGCGACACGGGCAGGAGGATGCGCGGGTTCAAGTGGAACATAAGCGCCGCCAGACTTCAGAATTGCGAGTAGCGCGGCGATCTCTTCCGGCGAATGCTTCATGAAGACGCCGACCAGCACACCTGGTCCAACACCAAGACTCTTTAACCGGATTGCCAGTTGGTCCGAGTGTTGATTGAGCTCGTGGTAAGTGAGTTGTTTACCTTCATAACTTACGGCGACGGCATCCGGCGTCTGTTTTACCTGTGCGGTAAACAGTTCGTGAATACATAGGTGATGCGGGTAGTCGACCGTCGTTTCATTCCATTCGCGCAACTGGCGCCGCTCGTCTGCCTTGAGCATCGCGACATCAGCGACGTTGCCTTTAGTCTCAATCTCTTCCAGAAGTGTCAGCAGATGCGCGCCAAGTTGTGCGATGCTCTCATCATCGAAGCGCTCGCGTTCGTAAGTCATCTCGATCGCCAACTCAACGCCAGGCATCACGACGACCGCGAGCGGATAATTTGAACGCTCCCAAACGTCGACATCTTTAACTTGCAGATTAGTGTGATGGCCGGCCCGCATCGACTGCTCAATCGGATAATTCTCATAAGCCAGCAACGTCTCGAACAAACTCTTTCCGGCAGCGACTTCGCTCCACTGCTGCACCTGGGCCAACGGGCTGTATTCGTATTGGAGCATCTCGAGTTGCTCTGTTTGCAACTCGCGCAGCCAGTCCCACACCGGCTGGTTTACTGGTATGCGAATACGCACCGGCAAGGTGTTGATGAACAGCCCGATCATCTGTTCGACGCTGGCAAGCTTTGCTGGTCTACCCGAAACTGTCGTGCCAAAAACAACATCGCTCGTACCGCTGTAGCGTGACAACAACAACGCCCACGCCCCTTGCAGTACGGTGTTCATCGTCACCTGTTCACGACGCGCTCGTTCCTGCAACCGCTGTGTTTGCTCAGCCGTCAAACGCACCCATCGCTGTCCCTGCTCGTTTTGTCTTGCACCACGACCACGCCGTTCGAGGACCAATGTCGGTTCAGTAAAATCACTGAGGGTATGCCGCCAATACTTTTCAGCAGCATCGAGGTCCTGTTCCTGCAACCACGCGATGTAATCGCGATACGGGCGATTCACAGTAACCGCGTCGACTTGTCCGTCGTAAGCGGCGAATACCTCGTCCATCACGAGGGCCAGACACCAACCATCCAGCAACAAATGATGATGGCTCCAGAGCAACCGGTATTCGGTTTCACTCACGCGCGCCAGCACCAAACGCATGAGTGGCGCGGTTTCGAGTCTGAATCCACGCTTACGATCTTCTCGGCGCAGTTCGTCCCAACGCGTTGCCTGTTCGCTTGAACTCAACGTGCGCCAGTCATGTTCATCAACCGGCAATTCCGTCGCGCGATAGACAATTTGTAACGGCGCGGCCAGTCCTTCCCAAACAAAACCGGTGCGAAAGATTGCGTGCCTTGTGATCACCTTGTGCCAGGCCTGCACGAACCTACCACTCTCAAAATCTCCGCTTAGACGACAACTCACCTGCTGGTGATAGAAGCCGGCACTCGGTGCATACAGTGATTGAAACAATAGTCCTTGCTGTAACGGCGTTGTCGGATAGATGTCTTCCACTTCGCGGCCGTCACCGGCCAGGTGGTCCACTTCCGCCTGCTTCAGGCGGGCTAACGGATAGTCAGACGGCGTGCGACCGCCGGCACTGTCACAACAGTGCTCGATCAGCGCTTCGAGTTCTGTTTGATACTGCTGCGCTACGCGCTCGATCGTCTGTCGTTCAAACTGTTTCGCGCTATAGCTCCAACGCAATCGTAGTTGCCCGCCAACTACTTCGCCATTGATCTCCAATAACCACGGGCGTGCTGCATTGGGATCTTCACTACTACCGGTGCTCTCGCTGGCGACTCCATGTATCAAGCCATTCTCAGTTAGCACATGGTCCAACTGGCCCAGATAGTTAAAGACGATCTCAGCCTGCGGTAACCTCGGATTCGCTTTGTCGCTGAGGTAACGCTGTACCCCATAAGCCAACCCACCCGTAGGAACTGCACGTAACTGTTCCTTTACGCTTTTGATCCGCTCACCCGTTCCCGCTCCTCGCTCAACCTGCAACAGCACCGGATATAAGGTCGTAAACCAACCAACCGTACGCGTGACATCTGCGATCGATTCCTCGCGCCCGTGTCCTTCCAACTCCAACAACACGGCTTCACTTTCATTCCATTCGGACAAGACGCTCGCAAACGCCGTCAACAACAACTCCTGGATTCCAGTGCGATACGTTTTGGGAGCTTCCTGTAGTAATCGCCTGGTTTGTTCCCGGCCCAGCTCAATCGTCACTTGTTGCGCGTCTTGCCGTTGGTTCCGCCCGTCTTCATGGTCCAGGCGTAATTGCGTCGCGCGCTCCCACGGTTGCTCGCGCCAGTAAGCAGCATCGTTAGCTAACTGTGCACTCGCGGCATAATCCTGCAAACGCGTTGACCATTGCTGGTACGAATTCGTCTTCGCTGGTAGTCGCAGCGAGTCGCCACGGCTTAGTTGCTCATAAGCAGTCTGCAGATCCTGAAGCAGAATGCGCCACGACACTCCATCAACAACGAGGTGATGCAGCACTAACAACAACCGCGCCTCCGTCGCGTCTGAGCGCATCAAGACGACGCGCAACATTGGACCATCACTTAACGACAAACTGCGCTGTATCTGCTCGGCAACAGTCGTGTACGCTTCACCGATCACTTCAACTTCATGAACTTCAGGAGCGCAGGCTGCCCGTTGCTGCCGAACAGGTTCGTTGTACTGTTCCCACTTCCCCTCTTCATCTTTACGAAAGCGCATGCGTAACGCATCGTGATGATCCAGCAACGCCCGCACGGCTTCGCGCAAGTATTTCGCTTGCAAGTCCGCACTTACCCGCAGCATCATTGCTTGATTGAAGTGCTCGGGCTTCTCTCGTTCCTGCGCGAAGAACCAGCGTTGAATCGGAGTCAATCCTGCTGGACCACTTACGGTCCCCTGCTCGGTCCAATCTCGCCCGGTTGAGACTTCACCTTCTGCTACCTGCACCAACGCTGCGATAGTTGGCTGTTGAAACAACTGCTTCGCCGTCACTCGCAGACCTGCCGCCGCCGCCCGCGCAATGATCTGCAACGATAAGATCGAGTCGCCGCCCAACTCGAAGAAGTTGTCCTGCATCCCCACTCGCTCAAGCCCCAACACCTCGCACCAGATCCGCGCCAACTCCGCTTCCGCCGCTGTTCGCGCCGCTACAAACTCGCGCCGTAATCCCAATCGCTTCCAGTCAGGCTCGGGCAACGCTCGGCGCTCCAACTTCCCATTCACACTCAGCGGCAAGCGCTCCAGCCTCACAAATGCTGCCGGCACCATGTAGTCAGGTAATCGTGCTTGCAACCCGTCTCGAATCGCTCGTTCGTCTAACTCTTCTGCTACTACATACGCCACGAGCCGCTTCTGCCCCGCCTCGTCATCTCGCGCCAACACCACGCATTCACTTATCTCAGCTTCTGCCAGCAGTGCTGCTTCCACTTCACC
>DATDMC010000133.1:0-76413 GCA_036518995.1 Pyrinomonadaceae bacterium
GTGATGCTCGTCTCGGCTTTGCCGCCTGTTGTGAGGCATGGCTCTGCCTTGCCGCAAGCGATTCTAAAAAAATCCCGGGGCTACGCCCTCCGTCTTCTTGGGCTTCGCCCTCTGACTTTGGTAAGGTAAATCCATGAGCGATCATCTACTTCGAGAACATATTCTTGAGCTTCTGCATGGCGGCAACGCCCACATTTCATTCGAAGACTTCATCAAAGACTTCCCGGCGGATCTCTGTGGCAAACAAGTGCCCGGACTTCCCTATACTGCATGGCAAGTGCTCGAACACATGCGACTCGCACAGTGGGACATACTTGAATTCAGTCGTGATCCAAACCACGTCTCGCCCGAGTGGCCCAAAGGCTACTGGCCGGCGCCTGAAGATCTCGGAACGCCTGAACAGTGGCAGGAGAGCATCGATAAATTTCGCAGCGATTTGAAGGAATTTGAAGAACTTGTAGGAAACGAGTCCAGCCAGCTTTACGTGAAGATCCCGCACGGCTCCGGCCAAACTCTATTACGTGAGGTGTTGTTGGTTGCAGATCACAACGCTTACCACCTGGGGGTGTTGCTTGTGATTTCGAGGTTGTTGAAAGCTGACAGTTGAGGTTTGAATCCCATCGACGGCAGTCGGTGGGATTACTCCACCAGCCCATTCCGGATCGCGTAATGCGTCAGCTCCGCGTTCGTACTCATCTGCATCTTGTCTAAAATCCGGCGCCGGTAGGTGCTGATCGTCTTATCACTCAGTGACAACCCCGTAGCAATCTCTCCCACCGTCTTTCCCGACGCAATCAAACACATCACTTCGAGTTCTCTATCCGACAACTGTTCGTGAGGCGGCTTCTCCGAGGACGTCAGATCAAAAACTATCCGCTCCGCCATCGATGGACTGATGTAACGCCCGCCTTTAATCACTTTCAAAACTGCCTGCCGCAATTCATCACGCGAACTCGCCTTGCTGATATATCCCGACGCACCCGCTTTAAACGCACGCATCGCATACTGATCTTCCGCGTGCATACTCAACATCAACACCGGCAGCTTTGGACGCAACTGCTTAATTTCTTTCAAAACTTCAAGACCACTACGACCTGCCAGCGAGATGTCGAGAATCGCAATGTCCCATTCGTGTTCACGCAGCAGCTTGAGCGCCTCGGCGCCGTTGCGCGCTTCACCAAACTCCGCGACACCCGAGGCGAACAAACCCTTTACGCCCTCGCGTACAACTTCGTGATCGTCAATGGTAAGAATTCTATGCAATTGAGTTAGCTGGAACGGCAGCATCCAGCGGGACGCGCACCAACACAGTGGTCCCCTTCCCTTCGGTGCCTTTAATACTCACTTCACCGCCAACCAACAGCGCTCGCTCTTTCATCCCTAGCAAACCAAGCGAACGAGTGTGTCGTTGCTCATCTTCGGTGATGCCTCGACCATCGTCGCGCACTTCCAACTCGAGATAGTTTTCAATTTCGTGAAGCTTGACATAAACATTTTCAGCACGCGAGTGACGTAGCACGTTCGTCAACACTTCCTGAAAAATACGAAACACGGCGGTCGCTTCTTCCAGACTTAGTTGAGCGTGTTCGAGATCGGATTCCCAATGAATCCTCAGTCCCGTGCGTTTCTGAAACTGTTGCGCGTGCCACTCGAGCGCTGCGACAAGTCCGAGGTCATCGAGGACACCGGGCCTGAGTTCCGACGAAATCCGACGCACAGTATTGATGGTCGATTCGATCAAACCAGTCATCAGTTTTATCTGTTTGCGAACTTCGGGAATAGAAGCACCGTCGTTGATAGTCAGCGCCGTGTCAATGCTCTCGAGTTCCCACTTCAAACCAGTTAACGCGCCACCGAGTTCGTCATGTATCTCGCGAGCGATGCGCGTCCCTTCTTCTTCCCGCGCCGATTGCGCTTTGGCAGACAGCGCACGGAGTTGCTCCTGCGAAACTTTCAGCGCCTTCTCCGCGAGTTTGCGCTGACTAATATCAGTCGTCACGGTGAGTACGGAAGCGAGGCCATCGTCAATCAACGAGGCCCGCATCTCGAGATCAAAGCGCGTTTGATCACAACGTAGTCCGGTACATTCAAAAACTACGAGCTTACCGTTTCGCTGCATCTCCTCGATTAACGACCGGACCCGTTCCCGATCTTCAGGAGCAATAAACTGATATAAACTCTTCCCGAGTAATTCTCTTGCTCGCGTCAGGCCATACAAACTCGCGGCCCGTTCGTTGGTCATGGTCAACTTCATCTCAGCATCAAAAACAGCAACCGCGTCAGGCGAGGTTTCAAAGAGAGTTCGATAGCGCTCTTCGCTGCGTTGCAGTTCTTCTTCGGCCCGTTTTCGCGAGGTGATATCAAACGCGGTGACTATGACAGCAGGCTCACCATGAAACTTGGCCCCAGCCGCACTAACATCCATCCAACGCACTTCACCGCTTTTCGTGACGATCTGATCTTCGTGGCGCGCCGCCGATTGCCAACCCAGGTCGCGCCTTAGAATTCGTTCGCGCACGTCGTTTTGAAAACTCGGGTGGACCAGATGGAGGACATCCATCTTCAACAACTCTTCGCGCGAGTAACCACTCATCTTCTCAGCGCTGGGATTGACGTAGATAAATCTGCCGTCGCGATAAATATAGATGCCCGCTGAAATCGTTTCTGCCAGAGTGCGAAACACTTCTTCACTCTCAGCCAGGGCCTTTTGGATATAACGGCGATTGAGTGCGGAACTGATCATCTCGGCCAGCGAGTTGATCAGACTGGCCTCTTCCGTGGCGAATGGCCCAATGTCGGCCGGCGGTCGCTGTTCGGTGTAAACGACTTCGATTTCGCCCTTCATATTGCCGGCAGAAAATTCCACCTGTTGCGACCAGAGCGAAATCGCAAAGCCTTTCGTCTTAAACTCGATATCGCCAAAGCGAATGCGGGCGGCCGTCACTTCCGGGTACTGCCAGGCGGGTGGCAATAAGGCCACAATCTCCTGCAAAAGATGCGGAAGACTGATTGACTCGTCCTGCAACAAACGGGCGGATTCATGGAGCGCGGTTAGTTCCTTAACACGTTCATTAAGATCGTGAATGAGGTGTCGTCGTTCCTCTTCGACTTTTTCTCGTAAAGAAGTTTCCATACTGCCTTTCCTTATTCACGAGGTTGGAGCATCCACACATGTCCTTACCATTCTGTATAGCGTATGGCTGCGCTTGTTTGAGCGTACTCAGAGGGGTCAAAGTCAACCTCAACGATTACCACACTACGAGGAGAGACGCCGCTTGATCCTACTGCCGCTTATCGCCACATTTGACTGTGTTGGGTGTAGTGAATTCTACTACTCCAGCCAGTTTTACTCCATCAAAGTAACGAACGAGCTTAATAACCAATGAAACTGCCCCGACGGAACTTCTTAGGTCTTGCCGCACTCGGCATGGCCATGCCAAAGTCTTTCTTCGCCTTGACTCGTCAAACAAACAACGAAATAAATTTCTATTCCGGCACTTATACTTCCGGGAAAAGTGAAGGGATCTATCTCTGCCGCCTTAACTTGCAGACCGGCGATTTGAAGTTGGTAGACGTAACCAAAGGCGTTTCCAATCCTTCGTTTCTCGCGCTGGATGGATCAAAACAGTTTCTGTTTGCGGTGAATGAAGACGAGACTTTTGAAGGTAAACCAGGCGGCGCGGTGAGTGCGTTCAAGATCGATTCTGCTTCAGGCCGGCTTGAATTCATCAACCAAAAACCGACACGCGGCGCTTCTCCCTGTCATCTTGTCGTCGATCAAACAAATCAAAATGTTCTGGTTGCAAACTACTCAAGCGGGAGCACGACTGTTTTACCTTTCCACAATGGCGCACTCGGTGACCCGGTCTCGCTGGTCCAACATCACGGTTCGAGTGTGGATCCCGATCGACAACTTGGCCCACATGCGCATTGCGTTACGCTCGACACAGCAAATCGTTTCGCCTACGTAAGCGATCTCGGCCTGGACCAAATAAAGATCTACAAATTCAATGCCCGTTCAGGCGCTCTCACACCGAATGTTCAGGAATTTGCCCGAGTGAAGCCCGGCGCCGGACCAAGACACTTTACGATCCATCCGAATCAGCGTTGGGCTTATCTGATTAACGAACTCGATTCTACTGTGAATTGTTTTAACTTCGATCAGGTGACGGGAGGTCTAACGGAGTTTCAGAATACTCCGACTTTACCGGCCAACTTTTCCGGAAAGAGTTTTTGCGCTGAATTGGCAGTTGCGCCGTCGGGAAGATTTTTGTACGGATCAAATCGCGGCCACGACAGCATCACGGTGTTTGCAATCAACGAGGACCACGGCTTCATCACTCCAATTCAGCATCAGCCGACGGGCGGCAAATGGCCGCGCCACTTCGCGATCGATCCGAGCGGCAGGTTCTTACTCGTCGCGAACCAAAACACCGACAACATCTTCAGCTTTTCAATCGATGAGCAAACCGGAAAACTAACCCCAACCGGACGAAGCCTCGAACTACCATCACCCGTCTGCGTCCTGTTTTCTTAATATTTAGTGTCTTTGTCCCTCAGTGGTTAAGTCTTCCTCGGATTATTTTCGCCACGAAGACACAAAGGCATAAATAAGTGATTGTGCAGTTGCGGCGTTCAGTTTAAGCTACTGCGGTTTTGCAGAGTAACAAGCTCGTGGCGATGAAGTCAGTAGACTTCCTGCAGAACGTCAGTCCTTAGCAATTGCTCCTTCCGCAGTCCCTTTTAGTTCTAACATCGAATCGCATTGGCTAAGTTGGCGCCCTTAGCCGAGGAGGCTGAAACTTGGAAACGCGTAGACCTTTTGCCAAAGACCAGACAAAACTCGGACGCCGCAGTTTCATCGGCGCGACTGCCGCCGTCACACTTGCCGTCACCGCTCTCGGACAAAATCGCGACTATAGCCAGACTGGTGGTCCAATCAGATATCCCGATCGTGACATCGTCGTACTCGATCCGCGCTTCGCAAAATACAAACTCGGTAATGCCGCTATCCAACGTCTGTACACAGGAACTTCATGGGCGGAAGGACCAGCATGGAACGGTGTTGGTCGTTATCTGGTTTGGAGCGACGTTGCGGAGGACATGCAACATCGGTGGTTAGCTGAAGACAATCACGTCAGCATGTTTCGCAACCCATCAAACAACAGCAACGGAAACACGTTCGATTATGAAGGTCGTCAGTTGTCATGTGAGCATGGAACGCGACGTGTGGTTCGTTACGAACACAACGGGAATGTCACAGTGCTCGCCGATAAGTGGCAAGGCAAACCTTTCAATGCGCCGAACGATATCGTGGTCCATCCTGACGGCGGCATCTGGTTCACCGATCCGGGTTACGGCAGCATGGTCAACTATGAAGGACATAAAGGACCACTCGAGATCAAAGAAGCAGTCTATCGAATCGACTCGAAAACCAATTCGGTCGCGCTCGTCACCGACGATCTAAAAAAGCCAAACGGTCTCTGTTTTTCCAACGACTACAAAAAACTCTACATCGCCGATACGGGTGGCACGCCGGGAACAATCAATATCTACGACGTGATTGACGGCAAGAAACTCCAGGGCGGCCGGGTGTTTGTGACTATGACGTTGAAAACGAACGGTCGCGAATTAAGCGGCGGAGCAGATGGCATCCGCGCAGACATCGACGGAAACATTTGGGCAGCATCTGGCTGGGCCGGCGAAGGGTTCGACGGCGTGCAAATCTTCGCCCCGGATGGAAGTCGAATTGGACAAATACTATTGCCCGAGATCGCGAGTAATTTGTGCTTTGGCGGAGCGAAACGAAATCGATTATTTATCACCGCCAGCCAATCGCTCTACGCCGTCTACGTTGAAACCCAGGGCGCGCATATTAGTTAATTCAGGACCGCGGGCGTCCTCGCCTGACGTTGCGAACCTGGATTTAAAGTGCAGTTGGGAAGGGTGGTTTACCCCCGCTTAGCTCAACAAGATGGCTCAGCAAGCTAATGAAGAGCCGGGGTAAACCGCCCTTCCCAACTGCACTAATCACTGGTCCATTTTTCAGCCCGATCAATCATCGGAGGCTTATTGAATCCACTCACTACTGACATTCCCAACCGCTGTCGCGCGCGGATCGTGCGCCGGCTGATGCCGTATCTCTTCGTGCTTTACGTCATCGCTTATCTCGATCGCGTGAACGTCGGCTTCGCGGCGGTTGGTGGCATGAAGAGCGAACTCAATTTTACTGACAGCGTCATGGGGTTCGGCGCCGGGATCTTTTTCATTGGCTATGTCGTGCTTGAAATTCCCGGCACCATTCTGGTCGAGAAGTGGACCGCCAAAGGTTGGATTGCACGCATCATGATTTCGTGGGGCATCCTCGCCATGCTCACCGGATTTGTTCACACCAAGAACCAGTTCTACCTTATTCGTTTTCTGCTGGGCGCCGCTGAAGCTGGTTTCTTTCCCGGCATCATCGTCTATCTCAGTCACTGGTTTCGCTATCAGGATCGGGCCAAGGCAGTCGCTTATTTAATGACTGGAATTTCAGTCTCAAACATCATCGGCGCACCATTGTCGGGTCTGTTAGTAAAAATTCACTGGCTCGGTCTCTCCGGTTGGCGTTGGATGTTCATCCTTGAAGGACTTCCGGCAATCATTTTAGGATTTGTCACACTCTTCTATTTAACTGACTGGCCCCGTCAGGCGTCGTGGTTACCGCAGGAAGAAAAAGACTGGCTGATCAAGGAACTCGAAGACGAAAAGAAAATTAAAGAGGCTAAACATTCGCTCAAAATTCTTGACGCTTTTCGTCATCGAGAAGTGATACTGCTGACACTCGCTTATTTCTTCATGGTCACAGGCGTTTACGGAATGAACTTTTGGCTTCCGTCGATCATCAAGAAGATGTCGAACATTTCGACGTTTCAAATCTCGCTGCTCTCAGCGCTGCCTTACGTCTTTGGTTTCATAACAATTCTCCTGGTCGGGTGGCACTCAGATAAAACAAGTGAACGACGTTGGCACACTGCGCTTTCGATGATCGCTGCAAGTATTGGACTCGTGTTGAGTGTGGTCTTTGGAAATTATGCGGTGCTTGCCGTTGCGATGCTGTGTCTTACCGGAGCGGGCAATGCTGGTTACTTACCCGGTTTCTGGGCGTTGCCGACCAGTTTTTTAACCGGAACAACAGCCGCGGCGGCCATTGGATTAATAAACTCATTTGGAAATCTGGGAGGCTTTGTGGGTCCATACGTGGTCGGTTATCTCAGTACGAGGACGGGCTCTTATTACGGCGGCGTGCTCTACCTGTCCGCGTCGGCGCTTTTGGCAGCGTTCATGATCCTGGCGCTACGAGCAACCCGAAAAACATAATGCCCTCTCTGCGTCTCAGCGTTTCTCTGTGTCTCTGTGTTGAAATCGTTGGTTCGGGTAGTTGGATCAGGTGTTCAACACAGAGACGCAGAGAAAACGCTGAGACACAGAGAAGAAACATCAACTATTAACGATTTACTATTAACGATTTACGATTAACTATTAACAATTAACAAACATGAAACGACGAAGCGCAGCATGGTTTGGTGGCCAGGACAAAGACGGCTTCATTCACCGCAGTTGGATGAAAAACCAGGGACGTCCCGATCATTTATTTGACGGCCGTCCCGTCATCGGCATTTGCAACACATGGTCGGAACTAACCCCATGCAACACACACTTCCGCCTGATCGCCGAACACGTCAAACGTGGCGTCTATGAAGCCGGCGGATTCCCACTCGAGTTTCCCGTGATGTCGCTCGGCGAAACACTCATGCGCCCGACGGCGATGTTGTTTCGTAATCTCGTCAGCATGGATGTGGAGGAGTCAATCCGCGCCAACCCGCTCGACGGCGTCATTCTCCTTGCCGGTTGCGACAAAACAACTCCTGCTCTTCTGATGGGCGCGGCGAGTTGTGACATTCCCGCGCTGATGATCTCCGGTGGTCCAATGTTGAATGGCAAGTTTCAGGGCCACGACATCGGCTCGGGAACTGACGTCTGGCGTTTCAGCGAAGACGTACGCCGCGGCGTAATGAGTGAGTGCGACTTTCTCGAAGCCGAGGGTTGCATGAATCGTTCAAACGGGCACTGCATGACGATGGGCACAGCTTCAACTATGGCCAGCGTTGTCGAAGCACTCGGTATCGGCTTGCCAACCAATGCAGCGATCCCGGCGGTTGATGCCCGACGTTACACACTCGCTCATCTTGCCGGTCAACGAATTGTCGAGATGGTCCATGAAGATCTGCGCATGTCGAAAATTCTTACGCGCCAGGCTTTTGAGAATGCCATCCGCGTCGTTGGCGCGATCGGTGGTTCGACAAACGCTGTGATTCACCTGCTCGCAATCGCCGGACGTATCGGTGTCGACCTCACCCTCGATGATTGGGACCGGCTCGGTCGCGGTGTTCCCTGTCTCGTCAACTTGATGCCGTCCGGAAAATATCTGATGGAAGACTTTTACTACGCAGGCGGTCTCCCGGCAGTGATCGAAGATCTCGGCGACCTGATTCATCGCGATGCATTAACAGTCAACGGCAAAACCATCGGTGAGAATGTTGCCGGCGCTCGCTGCTACAACCGCGACGTAATCAAACCAACCAGTGAACCGCTAACAAAAGAAGGTGGTCTCGCCGTGTTGCGCGGCAATCTTTGTCCAAATGGCGCGGTGTTAAAACCTTCGGCTGCGACGCCCGAGTTGATGAAACATCGCGGTCGCGCAGTTGTCTTCGAAACGATCGAAGACTTTCACGCTCGGATTGACGATCCGAATCTCGACGTCGATGAAACGTGTGTGATGGTTTTGAAGAATTGTGGACCACGTGGATATCCGGGCATGCCTGAAGTCGGGAACATGCCGCTGCCGCCGAAAATTTTGAAACGCGGCATCACCGACATGGTTCGTATCAGTGACGCGCGGATGAGTGGGACGGCGTACGGAACGGCAGTGTTACATGTCGCTCCGGAAGCTGCGGCCGGTGGGGTGTTAGCGTTGGTCCAAAACGGCGACTACATTGAACTGGATGTTTCGGCGCGCCGACTTCACCTGGACGTCAGTGACGAAGAGATCGCGCGAAGAAAAGAGTCGTGGCAACCACCGGCGCCGCCGTCAGAACGAGGTTACTACAAACTATATTACGACCATGTAACCGGGGCCGATCGCGGCGCTGACCTGGATTTTCTGGTTGGCAAAAGCGGCGTCGAAGTCACTCGTGAAAGCCATTAAACACTCTCTCTGCGTCTCTACGTTCTCAGCGTCTCTGTATTAATCCAACGTGTGTCTTATTGGAGATCGATTTAACACAGAGACGCTGAGAACGCAGAGAAGCAGAGGATACGGAGAGTAAACAATTAATGAAAAAACTGATTGCAATCGTATCGATCCTCATCTTTACTTCCATTTACGCGAGCGCTGCCACTTACGACCTAAGCTCGCCGAACAACAGGATCAAAGTCACGATTCAAACTGGCGAGCGCGTCACCTACGACATCGCCATTAATGGTCAAACAGTCCTTCAAAACTCTTCGCTCGCCCTCGACGTCGATCACAAACTTCTCGGCGCAAACGTAAACGTTACCTCGTCGAAAACGAACTCAGTCAATCGCGATATCCCATCTCCAGTTCCACAGAAGTCAGCGAAAGTCCATGAAGCCTACAACGAGTTGCGACTCGAAATGTCAGGTACCTACGCTATCGTCTTTCGTGCTTACAACGAAGGCGTCGCATACCGTTTCGAAACCTCGTTGGGCCAGGCCCAGGCGAAGGTCTACAACGAAACCGTCGGTCTAAATTTCAGCGGCGATTACAGCGTCTACTATCCAAAAGAAGACAGCATGTTCTCGCACAACGAACGCGAGTTTTTATATCTCTCGTTGAAAGATATTCCTGACTCTTCAATCGCGAGCCTGCCCGCCGTTGTCGATACAAAGTCGGGCGTAAAACTGATCATCGGCGAATCAGATGTAGACGATTATCCCGGCCTCTGGCTACACGGCAACAGCAACAACTCGCTCTCGGGAATGTTTCCGCACTACCCGTTAAAGGAGGAAAAGAAAGGCGATCGCGATGTCCGCGTTACCGAAGCGGCAGATTACATTGCAGTGACAAACAGTACGCGGACTTTTCCCTGGCGCATCATCGGCATCGCAGAAAAAGACGCAGACATCATCACCAACCAGCTCGTGTTTTTATTGGCGAAGCCTTCGCAGATCGAGGACACGTCGTGGATCAAACCAGGCAAGGTCGCATGGGATTGGTATAACGCAAACAATATCTTTGGCGTCGATTTTAAATCGGGTGTTAACACGCAGACCTATAAGTACTACATCGATTTCGCGTCGAAGTATGGAATCGAATACATCATTCTTGATGAAGGTTGGTACAACCTCGGGAACGTGCTGCAAGTCGCTCCTGACATGAATATCGAAGAGCTGGTCGCTTACGGAAAACAGAAAAATGTCGGCATCATTTTGTGGGTCGTGTGGAAGACGCTCGATGAACAGTTTGATGCGGCGTTGGCCCAGTATGAGAAGTGGGGCGTGAAGGGTTTGAAAGTAGACTTCATGCAACGCGACGATCAGCCCATCATGAATTTCTACGCGAAGGTTTGTCGTGAAGCGGCGAAGCGCAAGATGCTGGTCGACTTTCACGGCGCAATTCGTCCCGCTACGATGACGCGAACCTGGCCCAACCTGATCAACACGGAAGGTGTGCGCGGGCTCGAACAGAACAAGTGGAGCAAGTATTCGAGTCCGGAACACAACGTGACGCTTCCCTTCACGAGAATGTTTCTTGGACCACTCGATTACACGCCCGGCGCAATGGTCAACAGCGGACTGGAAAAGAATTTTGCGGCGGTGTTTGAGCGGCCGATGAGTATGGGCACGCGTTGTCATCAGCTCGCGATGTATGTGGTTTATGAAGCGCCGCTGCAGATGCTGGCTGACTCGCCGTCGCGATATCTGCGCGAACCGGAGACGATGGAGTTTCTTGGACCAGTACCGACTGTGTGGGATGAGACGCGCGTGCTCGACGCAAAGATGGGCGACTATGTCGTCATCGCCCGCCGGCATGGACGCGACTGGTACATCGGAGCAATGACTGACTGGACCGCACGCGACGTGACGATCGATTTGTCGTTTCTACCAGCAGGCTCGTTCGTGATGAAGAGTTTTGCGGATGGTGCGAATTCTGATCGGATTGGCAGTGATTACAAAATGGAAACCCGCGGCGTTGATAGCAAGACCCAGCTAACACTAAAGCTCACCAGCGGCGGAGGCTGGGCCGCACAAATCACCAGCCGTTGATCAAAGGATTACAAGCCGAATTGTATACGCAGAGGTAAACCCGTGGGCTCAGGTTTCACCGCAACGCGGTGACGTCCCAGAGCCCAGGGTTGCTTCAACCCTGCGAATGAACGGCAAAAGGCAACAACCCGGAACGGGTTGTGTCCCACGCGCGGCAATAACGATCGACATGATGCCGCCGGTCGTAACCGCGTTGCGGTTGGTTCTTAATGGTTGTTCTTACCCAAGGTTGAAGCAACCCTGGGCTTTGGGACGTCACCGCGTTGCGGTGAAAACCGTCGGTCTTGCGGCGAAACCGTTAATTTTGGTCAATTTGCCTCAGGTGGTTGGGGAGGCGACTTGATTTGTCGCTTCGGGTTTCTCGCCCTGGAGCCATTCCTGGAACCGCTCGAAGTAGAGATAGACCACGGGTGTGATGTAAAGCGTGAGCGTTTGCGAAACGATCAAACCGCCGACTACCGCGAGTCCTAATCCACGTCGCGCAGACGCGCCAGCCCCAAAGCCTAAAGCTATCGGTAACGTTCCCATCAACGCCGCCAGCGTCGTCATCATGATCGGACGAAAGCGAACGATACACGCCTGATAGATCGAGTCGCGCGCGCTCTTCCCTTCACGCTGCGCCGAAATCGCGAAGTCGACCATCATGATCGCATTCTTCTTTACGATACCAACGAGCATGATCAATCCGACAAACGCGTAGATATCGAGTTCGCGGCCGAACACCAGCAACGTCAATAGAGCGCCCAATCCCGCAGCCGGCAATCCGGAAAGAATCGTAAGTGGATGAATAAAACTTTCGTAGAGAATTCCGAGCACAAGATAAATAACCAACACCGCGACCCCGAGCAGCAATGTCAAATTCTGCAGTGATGATTGAAAGACCTGTGCCGTACCTTGAAACGATGTCGTGATCGTGGCAGGCAGAGTTTGTTTCGCGAGTTGTTGTACCTGATCGGTCGCCTGACTCAGCGAAACTCCCGGTCGCATATTGAACGATATCGTGGCCGAAGGAAGTTGGCCCAGATGGTTCACCTGCGCCGGTCCAACACCAGCCGACAGTTTTGCCAGAGTTGAAAGTGGGATTAGGTTGCCGGTGCTTGAACGAATATACAGTCGACCCAACGCCGCTGGATCGTGTTGGTACTCAGGTTTCACTTCCAGAATTACCTGGTACTCGTTTGTCGACGTATAGATAGTCGAAATCTGCCTGACGCCAAACGCATCGCCCAGCGCTGTCTGAATCTGCGCGATAGTTACGCCAAGCGCTGAAGCTTGTTTGCGATCGATATCGACATTGATCTGCGGTGTGTTGATCTGTAGATCTGTGTTGACGTCCTGCAGTATCGGCAATTGCTGCAGCTTGCTTTCCAGCAACTGCACACCATCATAAAGTTCTGACGTGCTCGTCCCCTGGAGCGTCACCTGGTAAAGACTGCGCGAAACGCGGCCACCAATATTTATCGAAGGTGGATTCTGAATGATTACTCGCAAGCCGGGTTCACGAGACACTTTCGGCCGCAATTCCTCCACTACCTGATCGGCGCTCACGCGTTCCTTCAACGGCTTCAGCACAATAAAAACAGTCCCCGTGTTGCCGCCAGAATTCCGGCCGCCGGCGCCCACTGTCGAACTCATCGACGCCACATTCGGATCGTGCTGAATGATTTCGGCAATCGCATTCTGGTGCTTAAGCATATCTTCGAACGAAACACCCTGCGCCGCTTCGGTGCTCGCCAGCAACAATCCGCTGTCACCACTCGGAATAAACCCTTTCGGCACTTTCCCAAACAGGTAAACAGTCACGCCAGCCAAAGCGACCATGACAAAAATCATGATCAGACTGTGGTCCAACACCCAATTCAGCGTTCCCTGGTAGCCACGCAAAACGAATTCATACGAATTCTCGCTGAAGTTCCACCAACGACGACGTTTCGTCGGGGCAGCCGTTCCGTCTTCGTGATGAGCACTTTCGCGAATGCTGCTTTCCTTCAACAACCTGCTGCATAACATCGGTGTCAGCGTTAAGGCAACAAAACCGGAAACCAAAATCGCGGCACTAATAGTGATAGCAAACTCACGAAACAGCCGGCCCAGAATTCCTGCCATGAAAAGCACGGGAATAAAAACAGCCACGAGGGAAATGGTCATCGAAACGATCGTAAATCCGATTTCACTCGAACCATTCAGCGCCGCTTCTTTCACGCTTTCACCGTGCTCGATGCGTCGCACGATGTTCTCCAGCATCACCACGGCATCGTCAACGACGAAACCAACCGAGAGCGTCAACGCCATGAGGGACAAATTGTCGAGACTAAAGCCCAACAAATACATAATCGCGAACGTGCCGACGATCGAAGCCGGCAGCGCGAGGGTGGGAATGATCGTGGCTCTTACATTTCTTAAAAATAGGAAGATCACCAGCACGACCAAACCGATCGCCAGCAACAACGAAAACTGCACATCGTTAACTGAATCGCGAATTGAATTTGAACGATCGTAAAGAATGTCGAGACTAACGGAAGCTGGTAACTGTTGTTTGAATTGCGGCATCAACGCGCGGATCGCATCGACGACGGCAACTGTATTTGTGCCGGGTTGGCGTTGCACTGCCAGCGTGACACCGCGTCGTCCATTGAACCAACTCGCAACGCGATTGTTCTCAACACTGTCGACGACGTGCGCCACATCGCTGAGGCGCACCGGGGCGCCATTCCGAAAACTGACAATTAACTGGCCGAACGCCTGCGCGTCGGGCAGTTGATCGTTCGTTTTTATCGTCATGTTGCGGAACGATCCGTACAACGTGCCGACTGGTGTATTGGGATTCCCGTTTCTGATGGCATTCGTCACGTCGTCGACGGCGATCGATTTGTCAGCCATCGACTCAGGATCCATCTGCGCGCGCACCGCAAATTTTTGTGCGCCATAAACCTGGACCTGGGCCACACCTTCAACGATCGAAATTCTCTGGGCGACAAGCGTCTCGGCGTATTCGTCAACTGTCGCCAGCGGAAGCACTGGCGAGTTCAACGACATGAACAGGATCGGACTATCAGCCGGGTTAACTTTGCGCAGACTCGGCGGCGAAGGCATGCCAGGCGGAAGCTGTGGCAACGCCGCCGAGATCGCAGTTTGAACATCCTGAGCGGCGGCGTCGATGTTCCGGCTGAGATCAAATTGCAGCGTGATTGAAGTCGAGCCCTGGGAGTTGGTCGAGTTGATCGAATCGATACCGGCGATTCCGGAAAATTGTCTTTCGAGTGGCGTCGCGACCGACGAAGCCATCGTTTCCGGATTGGCTCCGGGCAAGCTCGCGTTCACGCTGATGGTTGGATAATCGACCGAGGGAAGATCGCTGACCGGCAGCTCGTGGTAACCGATTAGACCAAACAACACGATGCCGACCATCACTAGCGTCGTCGTAATCGGTCGCTTGATAAACAAAGGCGAGACGCCGTGTCCGCGAAAGGACTTCTCGAGATCTTTGTTTTGTTTTTCGGCCATGATGAAACTTAAGTTGCCGGTCTAACTTCTTCGAGTCCACTCGTACGATTTTTTCGGTTCTGCATTCGTTGATGAATCCACTCTTGCAGGTGTTCAAAATAGATGTAGACGACCGGGGTCAAATAGAGCGTCAACACTTGCGATACAGCGAGGCCGCCGACAACAGCCAGACCAAGACCACGTCGCGAAGTTGCCCCGGCGCCCCAACCTAAAGCGATGGGGAGTGTTCCCATTAGCGCGGCCATCGTCGTCATCATGATCGGGCGGAAACGAATCAAACACGCCTGGAAAATCGCTTCTTCAGCCGGTTTACTCTCGTTGCGTTGCGCATCGAGCGCGAAGTCGATCATCATGATCGCGTTCTTTTCCACGATGCCGATCAACATGATCAGACCAACGAAGGCGTAAACATCGAGCTCGCGACCAAACAGCAATAGTGTTAACAATGCTCCCAATCCGGCTGAAGGCAGTCCGGAGAGAATTGTCAGCGGATGCACAAAACTCTCATACAGAATTCCGAGGACCAGGTAGATGACCATCACTGCCACCAGCAAAAGCAACGTTAAATTCTGCAGTGACGATTGAAAGACCTGGGCCGTTCCCTGAAATCCGACATTGATCGTTTGCGGCAACGTCTCTTTCGCCAATTCCTGAATCTTGTCGGTAGCGCGACTAAGCGATGCGCCCGGTCGTAAATTGAAAGAGATAGTTGCGGATGGAAGTTGGCCCACGTGATTTACGAGTAGTGGTCCAACACTATTTGAAAGCGAGGCAACCGCGCTCAAAGGCACCAGCCGCGGAACCGACTGCGCAGTTGGAGTTGGTTGACCAGCGGGTGGCGGAGCTGAATTTGTCGCGGCGTTAGCAGACACTGACGACACGTTTTGCGTAAGTGCAGCTTGCGATGAAGCAGTTGGACTGTTAGTAGCGACAGTGGCGGCGGGCTTGATATAAAGCTGGCCCAGCGCGGCAGCATCACGTTGAGCCTCCGGCTTCACTTCCATGATCACTTCATACTCGTTACTCGTCGCGTAGATCGTCGAGATCTGCCGCGTACCAAACGCGTTGTTAAGCGTGTCCTCAATTTGCTGGACCGTGATCCCGACCGACGAAGCTTTGTCACGATCTATTTTCACGTTCAACTGCGGATTTTCCGTTTGAATATCAGAAGCAACGTCGAGCAGATCCGGCAGGGCGGCGATCTTTCCTTCCAACTCACGCGCACTGCGATAAAGATCGTTGCGATCCGGTCCCTGCATAGTTAACTGGTAAGGACTCTTAGTGACCTGACCACCGACCTGGACCAACGGCGGATTCTGAAGATAAATTCTAATCCCCGGAAGTTCGGCAAGTTTTGGCCGCAGTTGTTCAATGACCGTATCGACGTCGGTCTTTCTCTGGCCCAACGGTTTCAAAAGAATCAACACATTTCCGGTATTACTCGCCGCACTTACATCGCTCGCGCCCACGGTTGAGAGCACGCCCAAAACATTTGGATTGGATCTGATGATGTCTACCATCTGTTCCTGATGGCGCGTCATCTCGTCAAAAGAAATTCCTTCGACTGCTTCCGTGTAACCCACGATCTGGCTCGTATCGTCGTTAGGAATGAAGCCTTTCGGGATCATGTAGAAAAGAAAGACAGTCACGACAAAAAGCACAGCACTGATCATCACCGTGAGCAGTCGATGTTTAAGGGCGACTTCGAGTGTCCAGCGATAACCGCCAACCAACCGCTCATACGCAGCTTCAGTCCATCCCCAAAAACCTTTTACCGGGACCGCAGGCGTCCTCGCCTGCCCGGTTACGTTTGCTTGATCAGCAGGCGAGGAGGCCTGCGGTCCTAAGTCGGGATCGTCTTTATGGTGCACTGGCTTCAACAGGCGACTGCAGAGCATCGGCGTCAAACTCAACGAGACAAAGCCTGAAATGAGAATCGCGACACTGATCGTGATCGCAAACTCACGAAACAGCCGGCCCAGGATACCGCTCAAAAACAGCACCGGAATAAACACAGCCACCAGGGAAATCGTCATTGAAACGATCGTGAAACCGATCTCGCGCGAACCTTTTAACGACGCTTCGCGAACGCTTTCTCCGTTTTCGATCCTGCGCCAGATGTTTTCCAACATGACGACCGCATCGTCGACCACGAATCCGACCGACAACGTCAACGCCATTAATGACAAGTTGTCGAGACTGAAACCGAGCATGTACATCACCGCGAAGGTGAAGACGATCGATGTCGGCAAGGCGAGCGTGGGAATGAATGTCGCGCGGACGTTGCGAAGGAACAAAAAGATCACGAGCACCACAAGCGCGATCGCGAGCAGGAGTGAAAATTGAACGTCATCCACCGATTCGCGAATCGAGGTGGAACGATCGTAAAGCACGTCGAGTGTTACTGAAGCCGGAAGTTGTTGCCGAAAAGTCGGTAACAACTTGCGAATCGAATCAACGACTTCGACGGTGTTCGTCCCGGGTTGTCGTTGAATCGTGAGTGTTACGACTTGCTGGCCGTTATAGTAACTGGCGAGTTTATTGTTTTCGACACTGTCAACAATGTCGCCCAGGTCCTTCAACAATACCGGCGCGCCATTGCGATAGACGACGATCAATTGTCGATAAGCATCCGCATCGGTTAACTGACCATTCGCCTGGACCGTGTAGTTACGATGAATTCCATAAAGCGTGCCGACCGGTTGGTTCGCGTTTCCTCGTTGGAGCGCGGTCGCCACGTCGTCGAGACCGATAGCGCGACTCGCCAAAGCACTGGGATCGAGCTGCACCCGGACCGCGTACTTCTGTTCGCCTGTTACTAATACCTGCGCGACGCCGTTGATCGTCGACAGGCGTTGCGCGATCAACGTGTCCGCAAACTCATTCACTTGCGAAAGCGGCAACGTCGTCGACGCCACCCGCAAATACATGATTGGCTGATCGGCTGGATTTACTTTCTTCAGCGTCGGCGGATTCGGCATTCCCGTCGGCAACTGTCGCGAAGCGGCAGCGATCGCAGTTTGTACGTCCTGTGCTGCCGCATCAATGTTGCGACTTAGATCGAACTGAAGTGTGACTTGAGTGCTGCCCAGCGTGCTGGTGGAACTAACGGTGGCGAGTCCGGCGATGGTTGAAAATTGTCGTTCTAACGGCGTGGCCACTGACGAGGCCATCGTTTCCGGATTCGCGCCGGGCAACGTTGCCGTTACCTGAATGGTGGGAAAGTCGACGTTTGGTAGATCGCTGACCGGCAGCGAGCGATAGCCGATTAGTCCGAAAAGGACGATGCCGGCCATCACCAACGTTGTGGTGATCGGGCGTTGAATAAATAGTTCTGACATTTAGCCCGCCTTGTTTCCGTTGCCAGAACCTTCGGGAGACGGCGACGCGCCTGGATTTGCCAGTCGCTGCTGTCCACCTTTTTGTTGTCCACTCTTTGCCTGCACGGTGGAGCCCGGAACTAAACGAAGTTGTCCGTCAGTCACAACTTGTTCGCCTGGTTTCAGTCCTTCTTCAACTACAACTGTGTCGTTGAAGTTGGTGCCCGTTTTTACGGTGCGAACTTCAACCGTCATGTCGGGCTTCACCACGTAAACAAACGAATTGTCCTGTCCGATCTGTACTGCCTGCGAAGGAACAACTACTGCTTCATGTTGCGTACCCAAAGTGAGCACGACGTTGGCAAACGATCCCGGATAAAGGATCCGATCTTCATTGTCGAAAGTGGCTTTGAGTCGAATCGTTCCGGTCGTCGTATCGACAGTGTTGTCGATCAGCGATAGCTTTCCTTGTTTTGTCGATTGCGAACTGCCGGGAATAGAAACTTCAGTACGAAAGTCGCCCGAATTTGCATAATCGCGTATGCGCATGAAGTCAGGCTCGGAAACCGTGAACGTCACATAGATCGGCGACGCTTGCGTGATCGTGACGAGCGGTGTGGTGTCGTTCGCGCGAACCAGATTGCCGGTGGTTACCACGAGGTTGCCGGTTTTACCGGAGATCGGAGCGCGAATAACGGCGTAACTGAGTTGCACTTGCGCGTTGGCGACGTTGGCTTGTTCGGCTTTTGCCGCGGCTTGCAAACTATCGATGGCTGACTGATCAGCGCGCACGGTCGCATCTGCAGCCTGAGAGGCGGCGAGTGCATTGTCATACTCTTCGCGCGAAACAACTCCCTCCTCCACGAGTGTTGTGGTGCGTTTTAAGATCGAGCGCGCGTTCACGGCGCCTGCCTGATCTTTGGCAAGGACTTGTCGTCCCTGACTAACCGCCGCCATCGCTTTCGCCAGGTTCGCGGTTGCCTGGCTCAACGCTGCCTGCAAAGGACGCGGATCGATCGTAAATAGCTTGTCACCCTTTTTAACTTCTTCGCCCGGCGTAAAGTGGACGGCCTGCAACGTACCTTCAACTTGCGACCGTATCGATATGTTCGACATCGATTCGACATTGCCGATGCTCTTCACCTGCACCGGCACGTCGGTCTGTGATACAGACGCGATTTCTACCGGAACAACTTCGGGACGATTTCGATTAGCGGCCTTGTTGGTTTTTGAGCTTAGGAAATACCAGACAACCACGAGTACGACGACGAGTGCGCACACACTTACTACCTGCACGATTCGCGATCGCGATTTGGACCGCACGTGAGGCGCCGGTTTGGGTTCGTTGTTTAGGGGAGTTGGTTCGTTTGTTTGGTTTACGTCGTGCGCTATTTCAGGAGCATTTTCGCTCATCAGTTCTCGCTTCCCACATGGAACAAAAGATCAGGCAATTCAGCCGGGGGCCATCCGACTTCACGCAAGATCTTCAGGGGCGCGTAAGTCGATTTAAGTAAGCCTCTATTGTGAGCTTGGATGAGCTTTAGCAGGGTAGAGATTCAGTAAAGGGATCGTAAATTTTTGTAAAGGCCCTGTGGCGAAAACGTTGGTGACGACCAGAGTTGCGAGAGTTTAGAGATGAAGTACGAGGTTTTGGACGAAAGGTGTAGATGCCACCGACTTTATGTCGGTTGGAGTTTCAGCTTTTGCCCAACAAGGTAGGTTCTTGGATTCGTTGATACCACCGACTTTATGTCGGTGGAGTTTCACCTTTGCCTACCTATCGCGACCTCAGAGTCACAGATACCACCGACTTTATGTCGGTGGAGTCTCAGCTTTTGCCTACCTATCGCGACCTCGGAGTTACAGATACCACCGACTTTATGTCGGTGGAGCCTCAGCTTTTGCCTACCTATCGCGACCTCGGAGGTACATACCACCGACTTTAGTCGGTGGTATGTACGCGACCTGCTTGTTATCGGTTAGGTAGAAGTTGAAACTCCACCGACATAAAGTCGGTGGTATCTACGCGACCCGCTTAGCGCCCGTTAGGTGGAAGCTGACGCTCCACCGACATAAAGTCGGTGGTATCTGCGTAGTAAAGTCGGTGATGTCACTTGCTCGCGATGGCGCTAGTCAGCGTTAACTTTCCGTTCAGTTCGATCTGATCAGACGAGTGTCCCACCAACACACTGAACGTCCCGGGCTCGGCGCGCCATTGCTTCGCCTCAACATCGTAATAAGACAACGAACGCCCATCAAGCATTACGGTCACACGCTTCGACTCGCCCGCTTTCAAACTCACTTTCGAAAAGCCCTTCAACTCTTTAACCGGCCGCTCAACTTTTCCCGGCGCCGCGCTTACATAAACCTGAGGCACATCTGCGCCTTCCCGCGTTCCTGTATTTCGCACCGCAAACGAAACTTCAAAACTTCCATTGCCCGTCGGCTTTACTGACAGGTCGCTGTACTTGAAAGTCGTGTACGACAACCCGGAACCAAACGCGAACAACGGCTTCGTCTTCGCGCGTTCATAACCGCGATAGCCGACGAAGATGCCCTCTTTGTAGTTCACCTTACGCGTGCCCGGATCAGTGTAATAACTATCGTGCACCGGGTTATCTTCCCAGCGTCTTTCAAAACTGACCGGCAAACGTCCCGAAGGATTCACCTCGCCAAACAAAACCTCGGCCAGCGCAGTGCCGCCCTGTTGGCCCGGATACCAGGCTTGTACTAACGCGGGCACATGGTCCACCCACGCATTCATGTCAACGCCGCCACCAGCAGTGACAACTACAACCGTATTCTTGTTCGCGGTTGACATCTCTTTGATCAACTCGTCCTGTCCCGGCGGCAAAGCAAAAGTCCGGTCGGCCCCTTCACTTTCAGTCTCCTGATCGTAACCGGCAGCAACCACAATGACGTCCACTTTCGCCGCCAGCTTCTTTGCGTCTTCGCTAACAAATTGTCCCTGGCGAACGATGCCTAATCTTGTTCTCGAACCGAATGGTCCGGTGCGACCTTTTCTTTCGAGCACAACTTTATGCGGCGTGGCATCCAGACTGAGCGTGACGTAATTAACCAGCGACTTGTAGTCACTCCAGTTGTCGATGGTCAACTTGTCGTCAACATAAACTCGAAACGCACCAGTGCCTTCACCCGACGTCTGCACAAAGAGATCATGTGGTCCGGCGTTTTGCGGCGTGTAGTAACCGGTCCAACGCGATGAACCAGTGTCAGGCGGAATCACCAGGCGCGAGCCCGTACCAAAGTTCATGCGTCGCTCAACTCTCGTGACGGTTGGCTGGCCCTGCAAGTCCGAACTACTGAAATACTCAGCCTTAAAACCTTGTTCACCATTAGTGGTAGCGGTCATAAACGCAGTCGCGTCTGCAAGATCCGAGTAGTTTTGAACACCACGCGAGTAGTAGACCTGCGTTTGTGAACCAAGATAATTACTCAAGCCTTCGAGAAACCCGACTGCCGAAAATGGTTCAACGCGCGCACTGCCACCACCAACCGGGACCGCCGGATATGCATCTGGTCCAACTACAAGGACCGACTTCGTTTTGCCTTTAGTGAGTGGCAACAAATTCCCGTCGTTCTTCAACAGCACGAGACTTTCACGTGCGGCATTCAAAGCGGCTTCGCGGCCGGCCTGGTTGTAACGTGGAATTGAATAATCAGTTTGCTCGCGATCCAACCAGCCAAAGCGAATGGCCGTTCGTAAAATGCGGCGAATCTTGTCGTCGATCGTCGCGGCTGACACTTCGCCTTTTTCGATCGCCGGCATCAGTTCTTTCCGATTCATGTGAGCCGGTCCAGGCATCTCGAGATCCTGACCACCGTTTGCCGCGCCGACGCCATCATAAGTACCGCCCCAATCGGACATCACCAAACCATCAAACTTCCATTCGTTCTTCAAGACGTCAGTCAACAGGTACTTGTTTTGCGACATGTGAGTTCCATTCGTAAGATTGTAGGAACTCATCACCGCGCCAACGTGCGCTTCCTTCACTGCTGCTTCGAACACCGGCAGATAAATCTCGCGCATTGCCCGTTCATCGATGATCGAATCGGTGTTGTGCCGATCGTATTCCGAGTTGTTGCCCATGAAATGTTTGATCGTCGCGCTAACGCCCTGACTTTGAATGCCTTTTACATAACCAACGGCAATCCGCGACGCGAGAAATGGATCTTCACCAAAGTATTCGAAGTTGCGGCCATTCATCGGCGCGCGAAAGATGTTGACGCCGGGACCAAGCATGAAGTTCACACCTTTCGCCCGGGCGTCGCGGCCAATTTCTGTGCCGACGATTTCGGCGAGTGTCGGATTCCACGTCGCAGCTAAACCGACACCGGCAGCCATCGCGGTGGCTGGTCCAAAATTACGAACACCGATTGGACCATCGGCCATCTTCAAGCGTGGTATTTTGAGACGAGGAACGTCGCGAATGTAAAAGCCATCGACGCCGGCGAGTAGATCGATCTTTTCTTCAAGCGTGAGTTGGCTGAGAAGTGAGTTGACTCGCGCCTCGACATCGTTTGAATTGCCGGCCGATTGTCCAAATACAGGCATCACAGCAAAGCTTAGAACATACGCCAACACTATTGCTTGAAGTTTTTTCATCGAATTTGTCCTTATTTTCTTTGGTAAATAGTGAATGGTGAATCGTAAATGGTGAATGGTGAATGGTGAATCGTAAATAGTGAGTCGATTCACGATTAACTATTCACTATTCACCATTCACTATTTACGATTCACTATTCACTATTCACTATTCACTATTCACTATTCACTATTCACTATTCACTATTCACGATTAACTACTGACTATTACTAACAAACGCCACTCGTTTTCCATCCGGCGACCACGACGGAACATTGATCGTTCCCTGTCCACCGTATAAGTAAGCGACTACCTTTGCTGGTCCACCACCGATTGGCATCAATCGAATGTAGACATGTTTGTAGAACGGATGATCTTCGGGTCTGACATCCTGTTGAAACGATAGGAAGATGATCCACTTACCGTCAGGCGAAATGTGCGGGAACCAATCGTTGAATTCGTCATTGGTCACGCGTTCCTGTTGCGTACCATCTGGCTTCATACGCCAGATTTGCATCAATCCACTGCGTGTCGAATTAAAATAGATGTACTTACCGTCGGGCGTGTACTCCGGACCATCATCCAAACCGGGCGACTTCGTTAGATTTACTTCTTCACCACCATTAACCGGGATCTTGTAAATATCAAATTCGTTGTTGCGTCCGCCCGTGAAAATCAACCACTTCTTATCCGGTGACCAGCTATGCAGATAAGATGGTCCAACTTTTGTTATGCGTTTCGGTTTGCCACCAGTCACCGGCATCGTGAAGACGTTCGACTGGTTCTGTTCTTCGCTAACGTGATTACTAATCGCCAACATCTTTCCATCAAACGACAGCACGTGATCGTTGTTGTTGCGAATAGCGAAGTTAGTATTGATCTCGGTTGGCGTCAGTGTCTTTAGATCAAACCGGTAGAGGCGACCGTTGCGATTGTAAATAAGTGCCTTGCCGTCGCGGGTCCAGTTTGGCGCTTGTAGAGAATCATTGACGTGATAGATCGTGCGGCGCATACCAGTAGCAACATCCATAATTTCGAGATCGCTGCCGATATAATCGCGATAAGGAACAAACGTTCCGCTCGCCGGGACCGTAATTCTTACGTTGCTGAAAATTGCTTTCTCAACGACATCTTTATTGTGTGAACAAACAAAGAGTCCGACATAAACCTCGTCACCCAAATTTAGTCCATCGAGTTTTTCGGTTGTAAATGGATCACCAGAGCGCGCCATCGACGCAACATAATTATTGCCACTGCGCTCGAGTTGCAACACATCAGCTTCTTTGATCGAAAAGATCTTCTCTTCAGTGATAGCGCCATTCCTGCGGCGAAACTGAAGCGACGTTCGACCATCACCATGAACAACGGCAGTAACGTGTGGTGAGTCCTGGTCCAAACTCTTCCGCACGATCCAGCCAATCTTTCGATGCGGATCAACTCCCTTACCCACAAACTGCGCCCGCGTGGTCAAGAGAAAGTTGCCCTTCATCTTTTTCCACACGACATGAAACTCATCACTTCCCATCCACATGTTCGTGCCGGAACCGGTGATGGTGTACTCCTGGCGATCAGCATCGTAGATAACTTCACCTTTTGTTTTCACTGGTCCAACATCCGAGTGATCAGCAAAAACTCCCAGGCTGTTGTTCTGCGAATGCGACGCCGGAGTCAACCAGACAAAACCGATTAAGAGGCCGAACGCGATGACAAGTAGGAATTTCATGGGAGTTAAGTTGACACCTTAAACCGACAACAACAGCGGTAGAAAGATCATCTCTGCGTCTCTGCGTTACTCAGCGTCTCTGTGTTGAAAGCGATGTCCTGTAATGGCAGGCCCAGGTTTAACACAGAGACGCTGAGTACGCAGAGATGATTTTCTACCGCTATTGTTGTCGATCGAGTTGATGAGCCTCTTGCAAGATTCACAATTGGTGGCGATGAAGTTATTTATCGGTACTGACCTCATCGCCACCACCGTGGACCTTGCAAGAGCCCGCAAAGATTTAAGAGCTAGAAGGACAAGCGCGCCACTAATTGCAGAATGCGTGGATCGCGTGCGCCGTTGATTGTACCGAAACCATTTCTGTTCGCGAAAATGAAGTTGCCATTTGCGTCGAACGGAAGATTAGTCGGCGTAAAGTTAGTCAAGCTGGTCACGTTCAAAGTAGAGTTGACGCCGCTAAACTGCGTGTGATTAAACGCATTGAAAGCATCAACGCGAAGTTCAAGTCGTCCGCGTTCCTTGATCGTGAACGATTTCTGCAGGGTCAAATCGAAGTTGTTGATTCCTGGTCCAGTCAGGTAATTGCGACCTGATTCCAAACCTAAACTGCCCGGTAGCGGCGCAGTGAAAGCCGAAGTCGCAAACTGGCGATAAGGATCACCACTATTGCCCGAACCTGCTACACCTGCCACGCGAACGCGAGCACCTTCCGTGTTGGAGCCCGTTAATTGGCTATTACCAATGCCGCCCGGAATACTGAAACCGACCTGGTAAGGCGTACCCGTTTGGAACGTGTAGATACCCGACAACTGCCAGTGATCACCAAAGAAACCGACTATCTTGTTGTCGTTCGCATAACGCGACAAGTTTGGTAGTTCGTAGATTCCGTTGATGGCCAGGTTGTGTCTGCGATCAAACGAGAGTGGACCATAGTTGGACAGCTTATTGAACTCATCGATGCGAACGAAATCTGTATCAGCACCAGTCGTTACGCCCATTGCTCTACTCCACGTATAACTGAGTTGCGTGAACAGACGTTTTACAAAGCGTCGTTGCAGACCAAGCTGCATCGAGTTGTAGTTTGAGTTGCCACCCATCTGGTGAATGTTGATGTTTCCAAAACCGGGGAACGGTCGCAGGAAATCCTGTGGCAAAGCATTCGATCCACTGAAACTGAGACCAGCCGTGACATAAGGAGCCGCGAGTCCGGGTTCAACTGCCGGAACGACGCCACCCGCGAATCTCGATGGATCCTGGTTCTCACGTTTGTAAGCAGCGCCATAAGGAATCGCATTCAGGTTAACCCGCTGCAGCAAGTGGCGCGATTGCGAACCGACATAAGAAAGATCGAGTCGCATTTCGAAAGGCAGTTTCGCCTGGACACCGAGGTTGAATTGGTAAACAGTCGGAATCTGTCCTTCGAAAGAGAACGCGTTCAACGTCGAAGGCGCGAGTAATAAGTTCGCCGGGTTGATGTCTTTCAGGAAACCGAAGTTGAGCGTGGGCGTAAAAATGGTTGGCGGATTGCCAAGCATGTCGAACGTTTCGTTACCCTGATAACGGTCATAGAAAACGCCGGCGCCACCGCGTAACACGAATTCCTGTTTGCCGGTCAGGTCAAACGCAAAACCAAAACGAGGGGCAAACAAGAGACCAGGACTTTCCTGCAGGTACTTGTTCGTGCCGCTGCCTGCTTTTGCGATGCCGTTAAGAATATCGCCGCTATTCGGAACGATCTTTCCGATCTCCGTACCGGGAACAGTGACGCCCGTAACCGCGTCAAATCCGACGCGTTGTCCGGTTGCTCCGGTTAAAGGATCGGTTCCGAGCACCGGTCGATAGAGACGAACGGCTTTTGTGCGGCTGAAATTTCCGGGAAGGAAAGTTGACGTCTGCAACGCGGCATCGTATTGCGGTTGAATGTAGTAGAACCGCATACCGTAATCGAGCGTCAGGCGCGGCGTCACTTTCCAGTTGTCCTGCACGTAAAACTCCAACTGGTTATAGCGATAACGACCGGTTGGATAACTGGAAGCCTGGTTGAAGTTGTTGTAAACACCGGTCGCGGCGTTCGCGAAGCCAAAACCGGTATCGAACGGGTTTTGCGCGTTGTCGATAAAGTTGATGTTGCCGTTGGCGTTCGTGAAGACCGTTTGATCTTTCCAACTGCGCTGGAAATAAAGACCAGTCTTCAACGAATGCTTCTCGATGATCTTGGAAAAGTTGTCGACGATATCGACGGTGCGATTGAAGTTAAAGAACGGCGCGTTGTTGGTGCCGAAGTTTGGACCATTCGCTATACGACCACCGTTAAAGTTGAACTGCGGAATATAGTCCTGCTGAATTGCTGACGGATAGATCATCGGCAAGTTGGTCAGCCCGGTCGCAGCGCGGGTCAAGCCATTGTCGGCCGCGTCGATATTGATCTGATTTTTGCCGAAACCGACCGTTAGTTCATTGACTGTAGTTGGATTGAACGTTTTGGTCGCGCCGACTGCAAACGCTTTGCCAGGTCGCGCATCGTTAATTCTGGTTAACGGAAGGTTCGTGCCTAACACAAACGAACCGTAGAAGCTGGAGATCACGTCGACATTATTGATGTAACGACCAAAGAGCGTCAGTGAATCTGAGGCTTTGTAATCGATTCTCACCAGGTCTTCGCGACGCGGATAAGAATCGGAAACCTGCGAGCGGAAGTTGGCGCCGTTGACACCGGTCAGGTTCGGCGTCGGAAACACTTTCAAGATCGCCAGGCCTGGTCCATAAAGACGATTGGCCGGAATCTTGTTCACGATGCCGTTGTCAGAAAAACATCCGGTCGTGTTAGCTGCACTGCAAGGCAGGTTCTTAGTGTAGTCGCGAATAAATACTTTGTTACCGTTGTTGTCTTTGCTCTGCGAGAAGTCGCCTTGTCGTTCGAGGTCAGTGGGAACGGTGACGTTTCTGATCGCCTGCGGACGGAGTTGGCGTTGAAATTCCTGAGTCACGAAAAAGTACAGTTTATTCTTGCCACTCCAGGCCTTTGGTCCACCTTCACCGAAATAGGGGAAGTAGACTGGACCACCAATCGTGTAACCAAAGTTGTTGAAGCGGAAGAATTGGCGGGGCAGTTTCTCGCGATTGTTAACCCAGTTGTTGGCATTGAGTCCTTCATGACGATGATAGAGATAACCACTGCCGTGGAATTCGTTTGAACCGCTCTTGGTAACCACACTGATCTGCGCGCCTGAAGATCTTCCGTATTCCGCTTGATAATTCGAAGTAAGAATTTTGAACTCTTCAACGGCGTCGATACTAACGGTGGCGAGTTGGTCGCCGTTATTTCCCGTGTCGACATTGCCGATGCCATCAAGCGTCAAATTGTTTTGATTTGCGCGCGCGCCGTTTGCACTGATACCGGCGAGCCCCGCGTGACCTGACACCTGGTAGTTGTTGTTATTAACAACGCCCGGCGCCAGTCGCGTTAGGGATAGATAACTTCGACCATTGACTGCGATGTTCTGCATCTGTTCGCTGATGATGGCCTGACCTCTCTCAGCGCTTTCGGCTTGTAGTTGCTCGCCACTCGAGATGACAGTGACGCTTTCAGTGACCGCGCCGACTTCAAGTTGAATATCCGGTGAAGCGACTCGTTCGTTGGCATTCACAACCAGGCCGTCAAGCTTGTAACCCTTGAAGCCTTTCGCCTCAACCTGGACGGTGTAAACGTCGGGGGACAGTTGAGGAAATACGAAACGACCGTCCTGGTCCGTCTGGACGGTCTTGGTCTCTTTGCGACTCAAGCTGGTTACCTGTACCTGGGCATTAGCGATCGATGCGCCACTGCCATCTGTCACTCTGCCGGCCATTGAACCACTGGTGGTTTGGCCGGCAACGGAAGCTGCGGTAACCAAAAACAATGAGATCGCGAGGAGAAGGTGTTGCTGGATGTTCTTAATCATGGGTTCCTCCGTCTTTCGCTTTTGGGGGTGGAGAGAAGCCGTCGACATTCAGCAGTTAGGCACAACCGAAAGAATGACGATGGCAAAGCACTAAACCGGATTTCAGCGCCGGTCACTTACAAACGTTCCTGCAGAACTTTGTTGTCAAGTCAAACAAAGTCTGGTCGTGCGTATTAATGCGTAAGAAAACAGCAAGTAATGCGGAACTAATTGTTAATGATTCGATCCCTAAGTTAATGCCGAGACTGCTTAGCGATCTGGGTCGGAGAAACTCTCGCCTAAGAACAATAATTAATTACTGCCTCGTGGGTTTTAGTGAACAAAAGGATCTCATAGCTCCCACTTCCTTTTGTTCGTCCCTCGAACAAATTCTCTTAAAAATAAGGAGCCGAGTGGCTCCGGTGAAAATTTGCGCGGAGTATACAGATTCTCGTGATGCCCTACAAGACTGTTTTCGAGAAAAAATAGGAAAAGTGAGGCTGAAATACTTTCTCGCATTCAGGAGCGAGAAATTATGTTCGTTTGGGCCCCGAACGAAATCGCGATCTCCAACTTTTGGTGTAGATGAGTCTAGCGGATCCTCTTCTGTCGGAGCGCGCGCGTCCCGGTCGCCCTCAATCACTGTAGTAACAAACAGTTCATCATGGAGAAATCTCTATTCGAAGGGGGCGCCGGAGACGGACGCGCTCCGACAGAAGAGGTTCTGCGTTAATCGATTAGCTTTATACCTTCAACCAGCGGAGGAAATTCGAGCAATGCATCCGGCTTCACTCCCCATGTCGTGAATATATGACCGAGCAGTTTTGAGTTCGGGTTCTTCCGATCAAAAGCGATGAGCGCTTTTGTCGCGTCGACATCTTTCCAGCCCGCCGGTAACACGCGAAAGCCCTTATCAAGCAACATCGGAATCGACGGATAATCAGTCCGCATCTCGTAGTGCCAGGGACAGACGATGATGTCTTTAGGGATTAGATCAACAGCAGACGCAGTGCCGTTCATTGAAGCTTCCCACTCGCCAAAATCAAACTTCTTTCCGTCGATGAGTCGATCACACCACATCAACATCTCGACATGTTTTTGCTGGACCAGGTGCGCGTGAATATCGTTAACGGCCTTCGCGAACAGTTGGCCCGGATCCTTGCCTTTCGTTGAAGGTGATTGATCCGAACCCAGGAGAAAGATTTCATCCATTCCGACATGCAGGGCGTCGGCACGAAACGCATCGATGATCTCGTCCATCAATTGAAAGACAACTTTCAGGACATCCGCATTAAGCGGGTCCCACTCGCGACAATAGATGCCGTCGTTGTTTGGGAAAGCGCCGGGCGTGAGGTCGAAGTTTGGATAGACCGTAAGTAGTGAAAACGTTTCGGCCTTCCACGACTGGTGGCCCAGTGACTGAAACTCCGGAATGACTCTAATGCCAAACTTTTTACAGAGCGACGCAAAGCGACGTGCGCCATCGACAGTGATCGGAGTTTGACCACGGCGCAGTTCAGGATGAGACTTGAAGGCGAAGTTATAGTCGACTTCAAGAATGATTACGTTGACGCCCTGTTTTGAAAGTGCTTCAAGCTTCTCACCGAGTTTGTCGAGCTCCGCATCAGTGTCGTAGTCGAGCAGGTGCAACGCGCGCCACGGCCGGGCGGGTTTCGCGCTGATCGAGAGACATAGACAAAAGACAATTAAGGAGCTGAAGAAAAGATTTCTTAGTAGATACATTTGGGTCGAATTCTACAATGAATCTTCTTTGTGTCTCAGCGTTCTGGGTTGAGTTGAGTGAAAGTGAGTAGAAAGTTGTTTCGGAGCGCGGGCGCGAGACGCCTGCGGTCCTACACGAACGCTCTTCTGTCGGAGCGCGGCCGTCTCGTCCGCCCCTGCGCTTACCAAGAGCATCAAGTTTAAAACAGAACCAGTTCCGAAATATTCGATGTAGCTGAAAACCCCACGGGGCGGGCGGGACGACCGCGCTCCGACAGAAGAGCGTTCGCCTTTGATAAGGGAATCTCGATTTCAGCAAACGTTAAATACATCTTGTCAATCCTGAAATCCTGTCAACCTATCGCTCAGCGTCCGCCCGTACAGTTCGCACGCCAAACACAGTCGCAGTTTCATTTCCCCCGGTCGCCTGAAACTTCACTGTGATCTTCTTCTTGTCTTTCACCAACTCCGCCGGCAGTTTGTAATCGACATCAAAGAACCGGCCCACCGCATTTCCCGGCGGACTCCTTTCGATCGACTGTTCACCAACGCGTTGACCGTCAACCATGATCTCCGTCGATCGTTTACCACGCTCGTCTGTGTTGTAAGTCACAACCACGGCAATGGGCTGACTCGAATCGACCGGAAGCTCGTAAGAAAACCATTTCCTGCCGCGACGTCCGGGTCGACCCAGCGCGCGGTCCTGATTTGTTTCCTCACCCTGCTGATTGAACGACTTCTCTTTCTCAGCATCGCCAGGCGATACGTATGCAATCGTCGCCGCTTCGAGCAGTTGTTGTTTCTTTTGCGCCGCCGCTATGTCAGCGAGTTTCTTACTCCAGGCATCATTCGAATAGAGATCGAAATAGATGCCGTAAGTGCGGCGATGCAAACGATAGAAAGGAACAAACTCGACTTCCCTTTCATTGTTGTCATCGGTCCGTCCCACACTGACCGTGTGGAAGATGCCAAACTTATCAGCGACCGGCTGCAACCAGTCACCGATTTGTTTGTCTCCCGAAACAAATGACGGAATCGGATCGCCTGGTCCACGTCGCTCTGGTCCAAGATCCGCCGCAAGCACCAACGGCCCCCACAGCAACGCCGCGCGGTTCTTGTTGTCGGGCAGGCCTTCAACATGAAGCACTTTCGGCAGAGTTAAGCTGACTATGTCGCCGGTCTTCCATGTCCTCTTAATGTCGACGTATGAACCAGGCTTTCCAGTGACCTTGAACGGTTTGCCATTCACCATTACCTGGAAACCGTCGCCAGCCCACAATGGTCTGCGGAACGACAAGATCAATGGCTTCGATCTCTGCAAAGTGACTTTCAGTGTCGCTTTATCACCTTCGGGAAAGCCGGTGTTCATATTTAACGTGGCGCCGGCTGAAGCCCACGTCGCAGTCGATGGCACATAAAGATTTATCCAGAGACGATCGCCGGCTTCGTAATAAATTCCGTCGCCGTGAAGTCCATGATTCTCCATTCCAGTGCCAACACAACAAGTGAAACTTCGATTCATGTCCTGATACTCATGACGCACTCCCCGGCCAACCGGAACCATGTAACACGTCCGACCATCTTCCGGATCCATTGAGCCGAGGACGTGATTGAACAAAGCACGTTCTTCAAATTCGGCGTACTTGATATCAGGATGAAGCGCGAACAGCCGGCGCGTCATCTTCAGCATGTTGTAGACGTTGCACGATTCATCCGTTCGTCCTTCAACACGTTCAGCGAGTTGGTCCGGTGGTCCAAAGTATTCGTCTTTACCGTGGCCGCCCGTTGCGAAAGTATGATCGTTAACGACGATGTCCCAGAAATATTCAGCCGCGACACCATCTGACTGATCGCCGGTGTACATATATTGTTTGAGCACACCAAGCATCTTGGGAACATTCGTGTTGCCGTGTTGTCCGGCGAGTTTATCTTCGCGGTGTTTAAGCGGATCGACAAAAGCGTGGTGATCGAACCGAAGTGAAAGGGCCAGCCAGCGTTTGTCGCCCGTGTCCGCATAAAGATCGGCGAGCACTTCGTTCATGCCACCAAACTCGGTGTTGAGCATCTTTTGCGTCTGCTCATCGTTCAGCTTCGACATGATCGACTCGGCCCACGCGGCGTACTTAGCCTCAACTTCAAGCGCGGTTTGATTTCCGGTAAAACGATAAGCGTCGCGCAAACCAGCGAACGTTTTATGCAGCGTGTACCACGGCGACCAGAGTCCGTTAAGATCAAAAGAGTTCGAGCGAATATTGCCTGCCGTTACTTCGGCAAATTTTTCACGCAGACCTTCAAGCGCACCGAGATAACCATCGCCATTTTTGTCCTGAACTTCTTTCAGTTCTTTGACGATGTAATCAGCCCGCTCCTTATAACGAACGTCGCCGGTTGCGGCATACATCATAGAGACGCCCGACAAATAGTGGCCGGCGATATGCCCGGTCAGATTTCGTCCGTCACCGTCCCAGCCTGGATATCCTTCGGCCTTCGGTTCGAGTCCGGCGCGTTTTCGGTAATAAGCGAGCATGCGATCAGGCTCGAGCTTTAGCAGATACTCGCCATTAAGATCCTGAGCTCGTTTTAGAGGACCGCCTGTGATCCTGACTGCTGACAACGGCAAGGGTCGAGCCACATCAGGCACCGGGACCTTGATCTTTTGCGCCTTGATTGGGTCGCCGTAAAGCAACACCAATAAGATCACGCTCAAGAACAACTTTGTTTTAGTCGTTCTCATCTTCACGATTCTCCTGATAAAAGAATTGCGTAAATGCGAGATTGCGAATTTAAATCCCGCATTTACGCAATCTCGAAATCCTGCATTCCCTCAAGCTCTAAGGACCACGATGTCCTTCGCGGTGAAGGTAGCGATCGACTCATCACTTGTCGACTTATCAACAATCAACTTATGGATATCGTTCGTGGGCCAGATGAGTGAACGCCCAACCGTGCCGATCTTCCGATGGTCCGCGACCACGATTCGCTGTCGCGCCTGACGCATCATCGCCCGGTGAATAGCAGCCTGATCGGGATAATTGGTCGTCATTCCATGTTCTGCATGGGCGCCGTCGACGCCTATAAACGCTTTATCAAAAAACATCTCACTGATATTCCGCTGGGCCACATCGCCGACGAGTGCGAACCATGCGCCACTCAACGAACCACCGGCCATCAACACATTGATCTCCGGCAAGTGACTCAGCTCCATTCCGATATTAATGGCGTTGGTAAAAATCGTGATTCCCTTGCGGTGACGAATACAACGCGCGAGTTGTGTAGTGGTTGTTCCAGCGCCGATCGCGATCGTCTCACCATCCGAAATCAGACTCGCCGCAGTCAAACCAATCTGACGCTTTTCTGCGGCGCATCTTTCTTCCTGCTCCTGAAACGACGACAAATGTCGAAACGGCTCATACAGCATCGGCGCTACTGGTCCAGCGCCGCCATGAATGCGTCGGAGTAACCCTTGTCGTTCCAGATCACTTAAGTCGCGCCGGATCGTTGCGGCTGAAACCTTGAATACCTTGGCAAGGGTATCAACGGAGACTTCTCCGTGACGTAAAAGCTCCTGCAGGATCTGTTCAGACCGGTACGCAGCGGATGATGTTTCGTTGGTCATAGGCAGGTTAGGAGTAATGCTTTTTCCAGTCTATTGAAGAAGTGCCACATCGGGCGAGATTATATACCTAACTTAATCTCATGATGACTATCAGGTTGCCTATCAATTCTCGCGTTTCTGCGTTCTCAGTGTTTCTGTGTAACCGCTGAAGAGCTGTGTGGGTTGACGGGGACGGCCGGAACGCGCTCCGACAGAAGAGCTTCCGCGTGTTAATCGCATTTTCGTGATTATGGCAAATAGGATCTGTGATTTTCAGAGGCCGGTCTTCTGTCGGAGCGCGTCCGTCCCCTGCCCCTCGTTCGAATAACGGTCCTCGCACGCTGAGTAAGGCATTTACAAAATCCTTTTCCAACCTCACGAATCATCGTAATCTTTGCGGCACCATGAAACTGCTCCTGATCTTCTTCTCAACTTTATTTCTTGCGCAAATGCCGGCCAAACCAGACCACCCATCGCCACGCACCGATCCAAACTCGATGCTTGCACATCAACAATTACTCGAGAAAGCCAAACAAGGCCGCGTCGACGTTTACTTCGAGGGCGACTCAATCACTCGACGCTGGGGTGCGAGCGACGATCAATACAAACAGTTCTACGCAAACTGGCGCGAAAACTTTTTTGGTTGGAACGCGGCTGACTTCGGCTGGGGCGGCGACATGACACAGAACGTCCTCTGGCGACTCAACAACGGTGAACTCGACAACGTAAATCCAAAGATCATCGTACTACTGATCGGCACCAATAATATCGGTAATAAATCCCCGGTCGAAAACGATCAGCGCGCAGTGGAAATCCCTCAAGGCATCAAGGCAATTCTCGAGATTTTTCGTCAGAAGGCGCCCAAGTCAACGATCATCTTGATGGGCATCTTTCCTCGTAACGACAACATGGCCGTGATGCCGATCATCAACGACATCAATACATCAATCGCGAAGTTTGCCGATGGCAGGAAAATTCGCTTCCTGAACATCAACGACAAGATGGCCGATAAAGACGGAAAACTGTTTGCTGGAGTAACAGTGAAGGACGGTCTACATCTCGATCTGAAAGGCTATCAAATTTGGGCCGACGCACTTAAACCAATCTTCAGGAAACTACTTGGCCCACCCGCCAAAGAAGATCTTGCGCCTCCACCAACCGGCGATCCAAGTGCAAAGAAGCCGTAAGTCAGACTCTCTGCGTCTCTGCATTCCTCTGCGCCTCTGTGTTGAAAATCTGGTGCACGTTTAGAACCCAAAACATGAATAGAATCCTTAAATCAGCCACCTTAGCATTAATTATTCTCGCCTCTTCAGTGGTCCACGCTCAAACACCTTCTCTTCGTAAACAAGGCAGAGCAACTCAACTTATCGTCGATGGCAAACCATTTCTCATGTTGGCAGGCGAACTCGGCAATTCGAGTTCATCAAGCGCTGACTACATGCGGCCCAATTGGCCCAGGCTCGCCGCGATGAATCTCAATACGGTTCTGGTACCTGTCTATTGGGAGTTGATCGAACCAACCGAAGGTCAATTTGATTTCAGTCTGGTCGACGCGCTGATCCAGGACGCACGCAAGAGCAATCTACGTATCGTGCCGTTATGGTTTGCGTCGTGGAAAAACAGCATGTCGTGTTACGCGCCGGCCTGGGTCAAAACAAATCAAAAACGCTTCCCTCGTGCTCAGGACAAGAATGGCGTTGGCATGGAGATCCTCTCGCCTTTCAATAAAGAGAATGTTGAAGCCGATGCTCGGGCCTTCGCCGCATTCATGCGACATATACGTGAGATCGATCAGGACAAACACACCGTGATCATGGTCCAGGTCGAAAATGAGATCGGCATGATTCCCGACTCGCGAGATCGAAGTGCGATCGCAAACTCCCTCTTTAGTCAGCCCGTTCCAAGCGACTTGATGGACTATTTACAAAAGGAGAAGGAATTGCTCATTCCCGAATTTCGCGCGGTTTGGGCCAACAATGGATACAAAGTCCGCGGCGCCTGGGAAGAAATATTTGGCAAAGGCCCGGCAACAGACGAAATCTTTATGGCCTGGTACTTTGGACGTTACACGCAACGTGTTACGGAGGCGGGCAAAGCTGAGTATCCGCTGCCGATGTATGTTAACGCGGCCTTGATTCGCCCTGGTTATCAACCCGGCCAATATCCGAGTGCTGGACCATTACCGCATTTGATCGACGTTTGGCGGGCAGCGGCGCCGAAGATCGATTTTCTAAGTCCGGACATTTACTTTCAAAACTTTGCTGAGTGGATTCGCAGGTATGACCGCTCCGGTAACGCGGTCTTTGTTCCCGAAGCGCTACCTGGTCCAATCGATGCCGTCAATGCTCTTTACGCCATCGGGCAACACAACTCGATGGGCTTTAGTCCATTCAGCATCGAGTCGTTAGATGAAACGACGAATAACGTGATCACGCAAAGTTATGATCTGCTTCAACAACTCACCCCGCTAATAATTCAACATCAAGGCAAAGATGAGATGGCGGGTCTGCTTCCCGAAGGAGCTGAGCAACGGCTGCCACAACAGTTGCGCTTAGGCGGTTACATTTTGAATGTTACTTACGAACGTCCAACGCAAAATCCACAAGCAGCGCAGAATCCAGGTGTACCCAGTGGGACTTCCGCCCAGTCAGCGAACGTGCTTTCAGGTGGATTGGTGATTGCGAGTGCGCCGGATGAATTTGTGTTTGCCGGAACGGGATTAACCGTAACGTTCGAGGTCGAAACGCCGGGCGAACTGGTGGGACTACTTGCGGTTGACGAAGGTGGTTATAAGAATGGTGAGTGGATACAAGCGCGACGTCTCAATGGCGATCAAACGCATCAAGGTCGTCATTTGCGAATACCACCGGGTAAGTTTGGTATACAGCGAGTGAAGCTTTATCGCTACCGCTGATCTCTGCGTCTCCGCGTCTCTGCGTTGAAATTCGATGTGCTTAATTGATACTTCGGCTTTCAACGCGGAGACGCAGAGACATGGAGAGTGTTTAGCAGTAGAATTCTTCCCACCGAGAGGAGTACAACTCATGGCCGACTTGAAAGACATCGAAGTCTTAACGGCAGACACTCGAAAATTACCAGCGATAGCCTCAGTCGCTTCCGATGCGACCTCAAGCTCCAAAGCAAATGACAACCATTTCAAGACTGAGCAGCAACGAATTGAGGAGATGATCGCGACGGGAACTCCGCTGAGTGACACCCTGACCAACCTGGTCCTGATGATCGAAGCTCAAGTTCCCGAGATGATTTGTTCAATTTTGTTGCTTAGCGACGACGGCAATCACGTCAAACATGCCGTTGCCCCAAGCCTGCCCGCTAACTACATCAAGGTGATCGATGGTAGTCCGATTGGACCAAAGCATGGATCTTGTGGGACTGCGATGTGGCGTGGCGCACCGGTTATCGTTACTGATATCGCTACCGATCCGCTTTGGGACGAGTATCGAAACTTCGCGTGGGCCATCAATGTCGCGGCCTGTTGGTCGACACCGATCATGTCGAGCAAGGGAAAAGTTCTTGGTTCGTTTGCGATGTATTATCGGGAGAAACGTGGACCAAACGATGACGAACGTTACCTGACGAGTGTGGCCACCAGACTTGCGACGAAAGCAATCGAGTCGTCGCACGCGCCCGATCCGTATTGACACACAATCGAGGAGCCTCTATTCGACGGGGGCGCCCGAAGACGGACGCGCTCCGACAGAAGAGCGTTCGCTGAATTCCCAGATCCTACTTGTCGAAATTACAGAAGGCCGGTTAACACGCGGCGCCTCTTCTGTCGGAGCGCGCCCGTCCCGGTCGCCCCCTCAAGCTACAATCACCCTTGTAATGCGTGAAGCACTTCTTTTAATTAAATTCTGCGTGCTCTGCGTAATCTGCGGATAATTATCCCAGCAGATCGCGAAGCTCTAAATGCCCACCGTGTTCAGCCCATCCGGCCGCGGTGGAATTAACTTTAGTATCCAGAATCTTACGATCGGCGCCACGCTCCAGTAGAAACTCAACCATCGCGCGATGCCCGTTGAGCGCAGCGTAATGCAGGCCCGTGCCTGCAAAGTCAAAACCACCAGGAATCGCGTTTAGCTCAGCGCCTTTTTTGAGGAGAAAAGCTGCCGCTTCGATATGACCGTGCATGCACGCATAAACAAAAGCATTGTTAACGATGCCCTGTTGATCTTGTTGCCATGCCGACACGCGTTCTGAAAGACTTTGTTTAGTAGTTGCGCTGTGACAGGAATTCGCAATCGCATCCAGATCGCCCCAGGGCCAATTGATCGTTCCCGCTTCCGGTTTTAGTTTGTCGTTTTCATCGAAATAGTTGGGCAACAAATCCATGCGACCAAGTCCCGCTGCTGTTCGCAAGTTTTGAATTTTTGCGCCGCGGGCCAGTAATAGATCCATTACCTCACGACTGTCCCAATACAACGCTTCTTCAAGTGGCGACCAACCGCCCGTTCCGTCTACTACTGCTCCGTGCTCCAGCAGGAGTTCAGCGACCGGACGATTATCAATGCTCGCCGCGGCCCCGAACGGTTCATTTAGTTCAGCGCCTGCTGCGATCAAAACTTTCGCCAACGCAACGGAGTTTGGCTGGCCCTTGGTATCGAGTGTGACGCATTGAAGCAGCGTGGGATGGCTCCTGGTCGATCTTGAAGTTGCAAGGCTGGGATCGGCATCAATAAGTTTATGCAGTTGATTCACATCGCCTGATTTGATGGCGCTGATCGCAGGATGAAATTTTACGTCCATAAGTAATTCTCTAACTCAACAGCCTGTATTCGGCTCTGCCACTTGTTGTGAGGAATGGCTCTGCCTTTCCGGACAATGGTTCGTTCAGCTTTGGGCTACACCCTTCATAACAAGGGGGAGCCATGCCTCACAACAGGCGGCGAAGCCAAACCTGAGCAAAGTACGCAGAGACGCCGAGAATTCTTAAGAAGCGGGTTTGCGGTTGTAGCGCTGCAGGATCAACTTCACGTAACTGCGCGTTTCACTATACGGCGGAATCGTATTGCCAAACTTCATCACCGCGCCTTCGCCGGCGTTGTAACCAGCCAGCGCTAGATCGACGCGACCATTGAACATCTTGAGCAAGTCTTTCAAGTAACGCGTGCCGCCCGAGATGCTTTGCGCCGCGTCATAAGGATTGCTCACCCCATAACGCGCGGCCGTATCAGGCATCAACTGCATCAATCCCTGAGCGCCCTTATAACTCGTGGCGCCGGAACTAAAACCCGATTCCTGCGACATCGTGCAATAAATCAGAAAAGGATCTACGCCGTGAAGTTTTCCATAGTAACGAATCAGGCCATCGATCCTGGCGTTTCCAGTTGACCAACCGGTTTCGGTCGCGCCTAAAGCAAGAACACCTGCTGGAGCAATTATCACCGGAGGCTTGTTGGCTGCCTCGATTTCTCTGGCAACTTCCTCGACCTTAGCGCGCGCATCGGCCAGGGTCTTTTCTCCCGCCTCAAAATCGAGACGCGAAATAAGACCGTCGTCATAAAGAGTTTTTGACTGTTTCTGTTTTTCTTCGAGTCGGGTAACTTCGCTTTGATAAAGCGTCGACAACGAAGTAAGACTCGTTTTTAGTTCAGCTTTGGGGTCGGCACTCGCCGCCGGACTTGGCGAGGCAACAGGTGTCTGGGCCTGAACCGACGCCGTCAAGACGGGTAAAATAAGAAAAATTCCCAGCAAAAATGCAGGCAACGAAAGACTGGTAACAATATTTCTCAAAAGCAAACACCGGACCTCCACAGCTAAATAGACACCTCAAAAGGGCGGCTCGTTACGATGTTTCTCCCGCCCATCGGGTTGCAGAAATTTACGTTTTACGACCGCGCCCGGGTGGGTTTACGAGTTTATTTGAATTTGCGTTCCTTAAAAGAAGGATCGAGCTGAATTGCCCGTTGAAAATGCTTTTCTGCGAGCTGATTCATGGCCAGATTCTTGAGTCGTAGCCCAAGCATCCAGTGATAAAGCGGATCATTAGGCACAATCTGGTCCCCGCGCTGTTCATAACCCGCTGCATCTGCGCTATTTCCAACCGCGGCCAGCGCCCCGGCCAGTTGGTAATTCGCGACTATCAGGTTTGGATTTCTTAATAAGGCCTCACTCCAAACTGAAATCGCCTCGTTGCGTTTACCGAGCTGCCATAAAGATTCGCCTCTTTCTTCGCGGGCCAGAATCAGGTCGGGTCGTTCATTCAACGCCGCCTCCAACGAAGTTTGAGCATCACTATATTTCCCCAATCGATTCAGAATGGCGCCGCGGTAATAAAGACTGAGCGCCTTGGCCTGCCCTTGTTGATGCGCTGCTGCCTGTTCCAGCAAGTGGACTGAACCTGCCGCATCGCCCGAAAGATACGTAAACCATACCAGCTTAGGCAGCGTTTCGTTATTCGAAAATAATCCAAAGCGGTTCGTCGTTTCCAAATGGCCCTTGCCGTTCGCCACTGTTTCACGATCGCCTGGACTTAACCACTGGACGGGATTCGCCTCGGCGAGCGCCAGTTCATCGGGGACCTGCAATTCTGTAAACGCGGCGCTGCCTCTGTATTCGTGATAACGAATCCAGCCACTGTGAACGGTCAAGCCGATCCACAACACAGCGAAACTGAGGAAAGCGATGCCGGCCGGAAGAAACTTTCCCGAAGTCTTCAGTGAAAAGCGATAGAACGAAAGGTCCCTAACTCGAAATAATCTCCACGTTCGTAAAACAAGAAACGTCGTCACCGCCGCGCAACCGAGCGCCATCAACATCGGCACTAATTGGTAGACATCCCAAACTGCCAAATAACTTCCCAGGAAAACAACCGCTCCAACCAGTTCTTCAGGCCAGGTCAGTGAATACGACTTCTTCGTTCGCGAAATCGCTATCGGTAGTTTTCCAAAGCCAAAGTACAACGCATCGTTTGGGCAAACACTTACGCAGTCCATGCATTTCATGCAGCCGGGATCGACGACCATTCCATGTTGTTTCACTTCAGCGTGAACAAGAACATTCGAAGTGCAAACAGCAGTGCAGTGACCACACTGATTGCAGGCATCGGTGACGCGAATTCTCCCCGCAGCGAATTTATCGGCCAGTCCAAAAACGCCGCCATAAGGACAAGCGTAAGTGCAAAATCCTTTCGCGCCGAGAAAGTAGACCGTCACAAAACCGCAAATGAAAAGGAATGGAACAGCTACGGCAAATGTGGGAAAGGTTTCCCAGAAGTTGGTCGTCACCAGATGGTTCGTGAACTCGGGAATCAGTGGATCTTCGGCCGGCTTGCTAAACGCGTGCAGGACCGTGGGCCACGCGAACATGTAAAACGCAGCGAGGACCGGAACATAGACCAGTAGTCTTGAACGAAAAGGTTTTGGTGTCAGTCCCATCTTCTTCAATAGCCACGCGCAAAAGTCCTGCAGCGCGACGATGTGACAGCCCCAACCACAAACAAAACGACCAAAAACCAGAGTCGCCAGGATCGCGAGTGAAAAGAAGACGAGCCCGGCATTGATCGCACCGCGTTGCAGCGTAAACATCGTCTCTGATGGTTCAATGGGCGAGACTGTCGTACCCGCCATGCGCCATTGAATAAAGTGCGCAATCATCAGAAGATTTAGCGCGACTAAAGCGAGTGCGCGCCACCGACTCGTGCGTGAATGCGCAACAACTCCTCCCTTAACCGCATTGTTCTGGATTACGGGCAGCGGAGTTGATTTCGTTTTTTTGGTGCAATTACTCTTCATCGAGGGCCGCGAAACGGTGCGGTGGCATTTTACACACTCCCGGCGCAGTAGTCAGACCCGCCCGAAAGTCGTTACAAACCGGTTAAATTCGTAGGGATGCGCAAAACACTTGTTGCCTTAACCGTGGAGCATGTCTAAACTGTTTCGCCTCGCACATTTAGATTCAGACCTAAAGAACATACTGGAGACCCTAGGTTAATGTTGAAGACTATCCTGGTTACCCTCGTTTCGGCCTTCTTATTAAGTGGTACCCCCGACTCGTCCCTAAATTTACTAGACCAGCAAACCGTTACTTTTGGACAAACCGGCACGCTCGAAAAACTGATCGTAGCGAACGGCAAAGTCAGCATGGATCTGGACGTGGGCCGATTAAACGGTCTCCGTGGTAAGCCAAAGTCAACTAACTTTAAATTTGACGTCGCCGAAAACGCTTTTTTTACCATTCTGGTTTTCAACAACGACTTTCGCCGCGCTGAGCCGAGCTCCATGGTGCTGACTCCGCAGTCGTCGGCTGTTGCCCCCGCTGCGCTGAGTTCCTCGTTTCATCAGCTAAGAGTTGAAAGTGTCTCGTGGAGCGACCAGTCTGAACTATCAATTCGCGACGAGAAAACCGGCGCGGCAATCTTTGATATCCAGGGCCATCAATACGAATACGACGCTAAAACGCATGCGCTGAATATTATCAACGGCAGACTGGTGCTCGCGCAGGAGTTTGCCAAGTCACTGGGCCGGCCGGCGGAAACCGGTTTGGAGGTCGGCACGATTTCGATCTCCGTGAATGTGCGTCCCATCGAAATCACGCAAGTTGTTAACGGCGAAACGACATCTGCCGTTCTGCCATCCGTTGATAGCATCTCGCAAAATTTAGTTGCCGGGCCGGATGTGATCGTTGGTGACCTGTCGGCCCTTGCGCAGTTTGGCAGCAGCAGCGGCGGACAGGTCGGACTCGCCGTCGCGACCGACTCCTGCAACGCCGGACAAGTTCCGTTGGACTGGTTTGCGTTGCCAAACAACGATCATCCGGTTATTCCCCAGAACCTTTATCGTATGAGTGGAGGAACAGGTAACGATGAACGGTTTGAACAGGTCGGCCAGTCGAATGTGAAACATGCGTTCACTGCCTTGCAGGACAACATCTGCGGCTTTGGTTGTTCGGCGACTGCCAGCACCACGCTCGGCGCTGGTTGTTCAGATCCGTACTCGGCCAGTTTGAATTCAGGGCAGTCAAACAACAGTCTCGGCTCGCGCGCGTGGATCAATCCGTTCACCGGCGCGTATCCGCGTGGCGACTCAGCAACGCCACCAAACAATCACGCCGGTCACACGCACACTGGACCGTCACATCGTCTCCTCGTCAATGTCAATGATCTCAACACTACGTTGAATACAGGCGCCACTTATTACGTTGAAGCTCAATACGTCACGCCGCATGAATATGCCTGGTGTCAGGCTCATCCGGGACAGTGCAACATGAACAACAACGCTTCTTATCGCCGGTTCAACGTAAGTGGCACAACGAGTTTCAGTTTCACAGCAGTCGGTGCAACCGAAAGATCGAAAGCGGCTATCTCCGCCTGGAACGGAGCGACGGTACTCCAGATACAACCCGACGCAGCTCAGGACGGTATCGGCTTCATTGGTTACAAAGTTACCGAAACGTCTCCCGGTGTTTGGCACTACGAGTATGCGATCTACAACCAGAATCTTGATCGCGCTGTTCAATCGTTCAGTGTGCCGCTCGGCGCAAATACAACGCTAACGAACGTCGGTTTCCACGCTCCACCGCAACATCCGGGTTGGGCCAACGACGGAACGGCAGGCAACGCCGGCTACAGCAGCACGCCCTGGCCATCCACGCAGACGGGTTCGGCAATCACCTGGTCCACCGAAACATTCGCCCAAAATCAGAACGCGAATGCGATTCGCTGGGGCACGTTGTACAACTTCCGTTTTGATTCGGACAAACCACCGCAAACGAGTAATGCGACGATCGGGTTCTTCACGAATGGCGATCCGATAACGATCGCGATTCAGGGTCCGAGTGTTGGTCCAACTCTTGCAATCAACGACGTCTCTATTGCTGAAGGAAACTCCGGAACGACTACGGCAAACTTCACCGTATCGTTGTCTCCTGCAAGTTCAGACACAGTTACCGTTAATTACGCCACTGCGAATGGTTCAGCGACAGCCGGTTCGGACTACGTCAGTGCGAGCGGCGCACTAACATTCACTCCGGGTCAAACTTCGCAGAATGTCTCGGTCACCATTAATGGCGATTCAGTTGAAGAGTTTAATGAAAACTTCTTTGTGAACTTGTCGAATCCATCCAACGCCACGATTGTTGACACTCAGGGCGTAGGCACGATCAACAACGATGACGTTCTAGCCAATTTGCAGTCGGGCTTTAATGAGCAACAGATCACCGGTCTGACTGGTCCAACGTCGATGGCGCTCCATCCTGACGGGCGAATTTTTGTCTGCCAGCAAACCGGAGCTTTACGCGTTATCAAAAATGGCGCCGTGTTACCAACGCCGTTCATGACGCTGACTGTTAACTCTTCCGGTGAACGTGGCCTACTTGGTGTCGCCTTCGATCCAAACTATGCGACCAATCACTTCATCTATGTTTATTACACCGCAACGACTCCGACGATTCACAATCGCGTGAGCCGGTTCACGGCTGACAGCAGTAATGAAGATGTCGTGCTGGCCGGAAGTGAACAAGTGCTGATGGATCTCGAAACACTTGGCGCAACCAATCATAACGGTGGTTCGATTCACTTTGGACCAGACGGCAAGCTCTATATTGCCGTCGGGGAAAACGCGAACTCGGCCAACGCGCAATCACTTTCAAACCGCCTCGGCAAGCTGCTGCGCATCAATTCCGACGGCACCATTCCGGCCGACAACCCAACGACTTTCCCGAACATTGCCGGTTCAACCTCTGGTCTAAATCGCGCGATCTGGGCAGTCGGCTTGCGCAATCCCTACACGTTTAGTTTCCAACCCGGAACTGGTCGCCTGCACATCAACGATGTGGGCCAAAACACGTGGGAAGAAATTAACGTTGGCGTTGCCGGCTCGAATTATGGTTGGCCCACGTGTGAAGGCACCTGCGCCACGGCCGGCATGACGAATCCGATCTATCAATACTCTTCGGCAACCGCGGCAGAATGTGCGATCACCGGTGGCGCTTTCTACAATCCGACGACGCCGACATTCCCGGCCCAATACGTCGGCAAGTATTTCTTTGCCGACTACTGCGGCGGCTGGCTGAAGACGATCGATCCACAAAATCCGCCAACAACAGGCAATGCCACTGGCTTTGCAACCGGAATCAGTTCGCCGGTCGATATTCAGGTGGCAAACGACGGTAGCTTGTACTACCTCGCGATGGGTAGTAATTCAGTCTTCAGGATTCAGTATTTTGGCAGTCCGACTTTGGCGGTTAACGATGTATCAATCAATGAAGGAAACTCCGGGACGTCTACCGCCACGTTTAATGTGACCTTGTCGCCGGCGAGTTCACAAACAGTGACCGTGCAATACGCCACTGCCAATAACACAGCAACGGCCGGAACCGATTTCGTGTCGACGAGTGGCACACTGACATTCGCGCCCGGTCAAACTTCGCAACCTGTTAACGTGACCATCAATGGCGACACGCAACAGGAGCCCAACGAAACCTTCTTCGTAAATCTTTCCAGTGCGACGAATGCATCGATCGACGATAGCCAGGGTGTCGGCACAATCATCAATGACGACAACCTGCCGACGATCTCGATTAGTGACGCAACGGCCACTGAAGGAAATACCGCTTCGTTTACCGTTTCGATTTCTAACACGAGTAGTCAGGCTGTGACTGTTAACTACGGCACTGCCGGCAACACAGCGACTTCGGGTACGGACTTCACGGCCACGTCCGGAGTCGCAACGATTCCGATTGGACAGTTGTCAACCGTCGTCACTGTAAACACGACTGCGGATAACACGTATGAACCAAACGAAACGTTCTTCGTGAATCTGAGTAGTCCGACTAACGGGACGATCAGTGACGGTCAGGGAGTCGGCACGATCACTAACGACGATCTCGAACCTAAGATCTCAATAAATGACGCGACCGTGACTGAAGGAAATTCGGGAACGACAAACGCCGGCTTTACGATCTCGTTGTCGAATCCGAGTTTTGAAATGATCACAGTCAATTACACTACTGCGAATGGAACGGCATCTTCCGGCAGCGACTATGTCGCGACTTCCGGCACCGCAACGTTCGCGCCGGGCACAACCACACAACCGCTCAACGTCACAGTGAATGGCGATACATCATTCGAGACAAACGAGACGTTCAACGTCAATCTTTCGACGCCGCTAAACTCTTCGCTACTCGATGGCCAGGGTGTCGGCACGATCAACAACGACGACACAATTCCTTCGCTGTCGATTAGTGATGTGACGGTGACCGAAGGCAACAGTGGGACAGTGAACGCAACGTTCACGGTTTCGTTGTCGACCGCGAGTGGTGTTTCGACCGTGGTGAATTACGCAACGGCCGATGGCACCGCAAGCGCTGGTTCGGATTACGTTAATACAAGTGGGACTTTGACGATCGATCCAGGTCAGGCGAGTCAAACGATAAGTGTTCCCGTCAATGGCGACACGATGTTCGAGCCAAACGAAACGTTTGTCGTTAACTTGTCTGGTCCAACTAACGCGACGATCGCCGATGGCCAGGGCGCGGGCACGATTACTAACGACGACTCGCAACCGACGATCTCGATTAACGACACTTCAGTTAATGAAGGAGATACCGGCAGTACGACGGCGACGTTGACAGTGTCGCTTTCGAATGCGAGTAGCCAAACAGTGAGTGTTAACTATGCGACTGCAAACGACACGGCTGTCGCTGGTGTTGACTATGTAACCACGACCGGCACACTCAACATCACGCCGGGTCAAACTTCGGCGACGATTAATGTGCCGGTGATTCCTGACCTGCTGAATGAAGATTCAGTGGCCTTTAAGATGAACCTGGCCACGCCGGTCAACGGGACAATCAGCGACAACCTCGGCATCGTTTCTATCTTCGACGATGACGCACCGGTGTTGTTCACCTTCGAAAATTCGCAGCGTGGCATTGCACTCGATTCGGTGTTCTTCCTGCGTGATCCATTCAGGGTCACCAACCCGAACTACTTTGGAGCTGATCAACGAACGAGGATTATTCTGTTCCCGATGAATCTGAAGTTGAGTCAGGGGCTGACGGTGACCGCGGAAGCTGTCGACGCTCAACAAGTACACCATAATATGACGGTGGAATCTGTCACCGCGCTCGATACCTTCCCAGGCTTTGCGCAAGTTGTCGTGAGGCTACCGGACGGCATCACGAACGCAGGCGATCTGCAGATAACGATCACGGCGCGAGGCAAGACAAGCAACGCCGTAACCGTCAGCGTCCTCCCTTAGGTAGATTGAGAAGCGTTAAAGGACAAGGGCGAAGAGCTTGGCTCTTCGCCCTTCGCTTTTCGCCCTTGCTTTTCGTCCTTGCTTTTCGCCTTTCGTACTTGACTCGGCTGCGCCGCCTGTTGTCAGGAATGGCTCCGCCTTTCCGCAACGCCTCTCCAAAAACTCCCGGGCTGCGCCCTCTCACCACTTTCTCGATGAGCGCCACTTAATTCGATCAACATCCACCATCAACGGTTCATCCTCCAGTGGGCAACCTCGCCAAATTCGAGCACTGGACCAGCGGTAATCAACAGCGCGCTCAACCAACTCCGCCTTCACTGGATTGTTATGGATGTAATTGACCTTCTGCATAAACAAACCTTCGCTAAAGATCGGATAGATATTTTTCTCGGTCTGCCATAGTGAATAACGGTGGTTTCTACCACGGTTTTCATGACGAAGTTTAGCCAGAGAGCTGTCGTAATTGCCTTCTTTCAAATACTCGATAACTCGATGTGCCGTAGTCCCTTTTATGACCCGAAGGATTTCTGAGGGTGGTTTAGGCTGATTAGTAAGCAGGTGAATGTGGTCAATCATGAACACATAGGCGAACACGAGTAGGTCCGCTGTCTCGCGTGCCTCGTCCAATGCAGAACAAAGTACCAGGTTGAGTTCTGCTTTTTTGAAGACCGGCAGCCGGTGATAAGTATTCAGAGTAATAAAGAGAGCTTGCGTGTCGTGAGAGATCTGGAAATCGTGAGACATGAGGAAACTCCAATTAGTGAGGTTGATAAAGCGAATAGAGAGTAAATCTATTTTTAGCCGGAGGTAAAGCGGAGGAGGGCGTAGCCCAAGAGTCTTTTGAGAAGCGCTGGCGAAAAGACGCAGCCATTCCTCACAACGGGGCGGCGCAGCCGAAAGAGGGCGCAGCCCAAGAGTTTTTTGAGAGAAGCGCTGGCGGAAAGGCAGAGCCATTCCTCACAACAGGCGGCGCAGCCGAAATGGCGGAGCTTGGTGAATTTTAAATGGCGGAGCCAGGAGTTTTTAGAGCGGCGCTGGCGGAAAGGCGGAGCCATTCCTCACAACGGGCGGCGCAGCCGAAATGGCGAAGCTTGGTGAATTTTAAATGGCGCAGCCATTCGTCATAACGGGAGACGGAGCCGGGATCGAGCCATAACGAGGTTGATCGGTAGCTTAACGGGCAATCGGCTCGACAAACGATGGTTCGATCACGTCGCTTGCGATGCGTTTGAAGCTGGTCCAACCGCATGGATACCCTTCAAGCGCACTACTACAACCTGGCACGAACAGATTTGCAATGGCTGGCGGCTTCGCAACACTCAGCGGTGTCGCGTTGTGCATCTGGTCCAATGTCTGAGTCACAAACTGCACCCGGACAAAAAAACTTTTGTTTGATTTCCACAACGAAAAAATCAACGCGCCGCCTGGTGGCGCATCATCAGGCGCATGACTCGGTATGACCCAGGAGAGACCGAGTAGTCCGGAGAGATTGGAAATGTTTGTATCGTGACCTGAAAGAACAACTAAGGAAGTACCAGGTGAACCCAACGCACCTTTGATCTGCTTGCGCGTGGCTGACTGCTCCATCGTCAACAGAATGCGCTTGAGCAAATTTGAGCCACGGCCCTTCGCGAGGTAAGGAGTGCGCCGCATTAATTCCGCATAGGCCGTGTGCAATACCATAACCTGCTGCAACTCTGCTTCACTTAGCCGTCCCCACGCAAATTCTTTCCCACTCATTCCATTGGTGTATTCCAACAACAGGTTTTCAGTGAGTGTTGAGGACAACGACAATGGACCACTCAGCGAAAGACCATCTTTCTCAGCCTCGAGCTTAGCCGGCTCAGCGAAGATCGACTTCGCAGCTTTTGCATTTCCATTCAGTACTCGATCGAGAAGTTGGAACGCCGGCCGATACGCTTCTAAAAAAACATCGAGGCGTGGTCCAATCCTGCCCTGCACAGCCGCCAAACCAAGATTCAAGTCGGGCTTAGCAACGCCGGCATCGATCGCATCAAACAATGGATCATTAGCGCCTGTCTTCAACGAATTAACTTCAACTTTGCAACCAGGCACGATGCCTTCCGCAAGTGCTTTCGCCGATTCAATAGTTCGTTGATCAATATCGGCCCAAAAGAAAGTCTCTCCACACTGGTCCTTCCCCAATAGTCCTGCCTGCGAATAAAGGTCGCGGTAAAACTCTCCCATGATCTTCATCAACAAGCGACCATGAGGAGTTAGATATCCGGGCTGGACACCAAAATCAGGCCAGGGCTCGGCCGAGTATTGATTGAGTCGCGCCGGAGCCCAGGTAGGAGCGCGTACGCCATGACGAGTAACAATAACAACCTGCTGCAGTGTGTCTGCATACACGGCAACGTGCAGCAGACACACCAGCATCATGCTAACTAACAACCGTCTTAGCTGCATTGTAATTAATCTAGAAGTTTAGTTTGACTCCGATGATGGCCCACAACTTATAACGCTCTTCCTGGATTGGGCGATCAGGCGTAACACCCAGGTAGACCCGATAAGGCTTGTTAGCCAGGTTGAGCATATCAATGAAAACTTTCACGTGTTTTCCGATACGCTGGCTCGCCGAGAAATCGACTTCCCACCTGTGGTCCAACCAGTTGTCATCGTTGACTGTATTCCCAATCAACAACGGTAGTTGTCCCTGATAATTGAATGACACTCGACTGCTGAAACCTTTGCGCTGATAACCGAACGCCAGGTTACCCATGTTTGACGCCTGACTCGGCAGGATAAATTCCCCGCGCGGCAGAATAGCGTTCGAGTGCACATGGGTGTAATTCGCATAAACATCGAAGTCCTTAAACACACTGGGCAGAAAATCGAGTTGTCGTACTAAGGTAAACTCGAGGCCATACAAGTTGGCGCTGTCACCATTGATGGGTTGGCTGACGCGATAGACATCACTACCAATCGTTTGGTTCACGGTTGTGGGAAAGATGTAGTCGTCAAGATGTTTGTAAAAGAAACCCGCCGATGCGATCCCCACGTTTTGGAAATAATGTTCGATGGATGCGTCAAAGTTATTTGAAGTGGTCACGTTGAGATCAGGATTGCCTTTGGAGATCGTCAACGCGGTGGTGTCCTGCAACACGAACGGCGCAAGGTCGCTGTAATTCGGTCGGGCCAGGGTGCGACTAAACGAGATGCGCAACGGTGTGTCGGCAAACAACTGGTGCCGGAGATGAATACCGGGAAGCACATTCAGGTAATCGTGCTCACCTTCAAAAATCGATCGGCCCACGACTGCGCCACCCGCGCCGAGTCGATACTGAGGAGCGCTGTATCTCGTGCTTGTTTCTTCAAAGCGAACGCCACCCAGTAACGTCGTCTTCTCACCCAGGTAGATCTCATCCATCACGTAGCCGGCTGTCACTCTTTCGCGCGCGCGATAGTTACCCGAATCGCCTGTTGGTGATATGACGGTATTCAGCGTACCGCCGCGACTCAAGCCTTGCATCAGACCCGGGTCAGGAAAAGTCGAGCCAAACTCGGTGTACTTGCCGCCAAGATAATTATCAGGAGGCGCATAGCCGCTTTGTGAGTTCTCGATTAGACGAATCGTTACCCCAGACTTTGGAGTTTGCGTGATCGTATCAACGTTACGAGTGCGGTTTGCGTCACGTATCTTGAAACCAAACTTAAGCAGGCTATTCGAGCTATCTCCCAATCGAACTGGCGCTGATAAATCGAGGCCTGCTGATAGATTTCGCTCGTAGCCGTGATCGTCCTGAATCGCGTTTTGAATGAAGTTGAAGTTGTTCAGGTTTTGGTTCTGCGGATTCGCCTGAATGTTCTCGCGGTCGATCGACGTGGGCGTCACATTGGGAGCGAACGTCACGCCATTTTGGCGAAACGTTGATTCGAGACGATAGGGAGTATTGAGAACTGCGCGTGAATAAGAAGTGCGCCATGAAAGCAACCACGAATGAGGTAACGTGTGTGTGCCACCGAAAATCAAGGCGAGTTGAGTTGAATCATGAAAGCGCTGGCGCAGCAGTCGTTCCATGCGACTGTTAGTGATGATGTCGCGCATGCGGTAACGCAACTCGGAATCGGTGTATTCAGAACGCAAACCACGCAGAAAAATTTCCGAGCCGGGATTGAGTTTGTAATTGAAGTCCCAGGTGCCGCCGTAGCGTTTGCGAGTCAAATTGTAGTCGCGCAGGTCGAGACTATTCAAAGCCAGGCTGCCGGCAAAAGCGGGTTCCAAATCCTGTGAACCACGATCGGTTTGGTAGTAATTGGCCGACCCAATGAAGCCGAGCTTTCCATCCATAAAGCGCTGGCCGAAGGTGGCGGAATAATCTTTGATATCGTCTTTTACAAGGGCGTTGAAGCCGGACGCAATCGTTAAAGCGATCTCTCGTTTTGCGGGCGCGCGTTTGGTGATGAGATTGACGCGCCCGCCGATCGAATCGCCTTCCATGTCAGGCGTTAGCTCTTTCGTCACTTCGATCGCGCCCATCAAGTCGGCCGGAATTGTATCGAGTGGAATTTGCCGGCTGGTGTTTTCAGTTGTACCAATGCGCTCGCCGTTGATAGTGGTTGCACTCAATCGAGGTTCAGTGCCGCGAATGAGAACGTAGCGGCCCTCGCCCTGATCGCGTTGGACCACAATGCCGGGTATTCGTTGCACAGCTTCAGCGGCATTGGGATCCGGAAAGCTCCCGATCTGATCTGAAGCTACGAGGTTTACCAGATTGATCGAATTCTTCTGATCATTGAGTGCGCGCGCCTGACCTTCTTCGGCGTCTGCCGTAACCGTGACGGAAAATTCCTGAGCGGGCAACGCAAGGACCGGGTTCCAGTTGACCGTTCCATTGGCGGTGACGGTGATCTCCTCGGTGAATGTTTGCAGTCCTAAATATGAAGCGCTGAGTTTTACAGTGCCGGCCGGAACGCCTTGCAATAAGTATTTGCCTGAAGCGTCAGTGACGGCTTGAATTCCCTGCCCCTCAACTCGGACCAGAGCGCCTGCGAGATTCGAGCTGCGCGCCGAGTCAGTGACTGTGCCGGAGACGTTTCCAGTTTGTGCGTTAATAGAAGCTGCGAATAGGAGAAGGAAAAAGAGAGATAGAAGTTCCGCGCGTATCCTGGTCATAGAAGTTCCTTGTTTGGGGGTGAAAAAAACAGACTGTGTCCTTGATTAGTGTTGAATGGTCCAACACGAGTGTTACTACTGATTGTTGTTAAAGAAAATGAGAAAGTAATTTAGCGGCGCTACAAGAAGTTGAAGCTTCTGTTAACGAAAGATTAAGAATCGCAATGTCCGATATGCTTTAGCTTGTCGGGAGATCATCCACAGATTACGCCGACTACACAGAGAAATATCGACACCGGACAACTCAACGAGGTGCGGCTGGGCCGCCTGTTGTGAGGAATGGCTACGCCTTTCCGTTTCATGGGGCTTCTTGGTTCTGGGCTGCGCCTCTTTAGGCGTCATTAAATAACATACGGGTCGAAGGGCGTACCCAAATTGTGGTGTGCGCTTTAACGGAAAGGCGTAGCCATTCCTCACAACAGACGGCCCAGCCGCGGCCTGGTTGAGTTTTGCAAAAGGCTCTAAAGCACCGAACATCTGTAACGCAAAGTTTATGAAGGCTTAACTCTTTAGTAGGACACCGGCAGTAAAAGGAGTTCAGTGTTTTTGTTGCGGGCTGACAAAGTAGTTTCGATATAGGGCTCGGAACTACTCTGCAATGAGAACATCCTGCCAGCAACTACTGCTTTCCAAAATGCCCCGGTTTCAAGCGCCGGGGCGTTTCTCCGTTTGCGGGTTGATTGACTGCACAACAGCCAAGAGGGAGAACGGGAGAAGCGGCGACTGAAGAATAAAACATTCCGTCGCCCTCTCTTTACACCCGCTCTTTCACAACGTGGAACGACAAGTCTGACGAAGTCACGGAGCTTCTCCCTAAGTACATAAACACCGCAAGCCAAAGTGCCTCAAGCACAACGATCGCTTTCGCGGTCATCAACCCACGCAGACCGGCGGTGAGATCCGGTGTCGTAGTCGCCGCACTCTCAACAATCAAGAGCACAGCAACGGAATACACAAACGCGACCAACGCCATGATTTGGTAAGTTGAGATTCTTCCACCACCGCGATAATCAGCCCGCAGTGTTTCCGAGAATGCACGCCAGAGCTGCGTGGCGCCGGTTGGTATCAACACCGCTGCGGTCCATTGCGCATTCAGGAAACACCACAATCCGATCAGCCCGGCCGTCGCTGATACCACCGCAGTCACCGCCTGAATCGGCACTAACGGCATCCCAGTCAATCCACTTTCATAAGCAACTTTCTTGGTCTCGCCACTAAACACAAAACAGAACCGGCCGAAGATTCGCTGCGCCGCCCGCGGCGTTTGCGAGATCAGTTTTCCATAACAGCAACCAAAACTAATGCAGGCCATGCGTCCAAATGCTTCGCCAAATGCGTAGCCAATCGCGACGGCCCCGAGCATCGGCGCCAGGGGAATTGGCGCCACGCCTGGTCCAACCAACAAATTGAACAACTGGATCAGCCACGGCAGAATCAAGAAGCCCACAAACGAAGCGCCACCAATTGTGTAGGTGTGTTTCTTCTTCTCGACAATACTGGCAACTAGTCTCGACGCTGGATAACAGATCGCCAGCAGTATCATTAAGACCGTCAAGGTTACGACAAACGGCACACCCAGCGACCCCATCAGGAACAACACCACGCCGCAACTGAAGATGCAGGCCGACGCATTGAAGAACCCATAGAAAGTTAGATTTACTGCGCGCCAACCTTCACCCTTCTTGCGTACCTGCGGAACGGCGGCGATGAACTGCCAACTCTCACCGGGCAAACGACGAAATCCCCAACTGAATAACGACGCGAAGAATGCCGCGACGGCGAGCACGAGGGCCAACTTTGCCATCACTTATCTCTCTTTCTGATTGACGTCGCGAGCGCTGATCTGACTGCGACATCCGTTTCAACTATTGGTTGCTTGAAACCAAGTGAGTAACGACTCGCGACGTCCGGACGAAAGCGATTGAGAATAAGATCGTTCACAAACTTCACCCGGTCTCTTTGAAACAACAGGATCACCGTGCTGCTGCCCGGTCGAAAGAGGCTCTTCGGCTGTCCTCTTTTCAGAAACATTCCGAGTTCGAGCTTCTTAGGTGAACTATATTCGCTGCTGCTGTAGCGCTGTTCGATCTGGCCCACCATCAACGCTACTACTTCGATAATCGCCACTGCCCCAACTCCCGATCCACCCGGAGCATCAGTTTGCACAATCGTCACTACGCGCCGATTTTTTGAGAACGGAGTCAGCAACGAAATTGTGGCGCCCGGATTACACGAGTGAAACCTTCCGTCGATGTCGTAGAAATCTTCGACGCGACCGGAAACCGGAGTGTGTACGTAGTGATACTTTTCCGGCGTAAGTCGAAAAACTGCGAAGTCACCGTCGGCAAAAGTTTCGAGCCATCGTCCCCGGTCGACACTCAACAGTTCACTGAAGTTGAAAAACTTTTCCTTAATTACGATCCCGGAAGCTTCAATCATCGAGCCGACGATTGCGCGAGAATCCGAAGGACAAACGACGACGGACGCATCTTTCGGCATTGGCCGGCATTCCCAATATTTGATCTTTCTTTCGAAGAGCTTCTTCGCATCACTAAGCTCCTCGAGTGGATCAACACATTCGCCGAGATCGACGTTAGACTTGCGGAGAAAATCCAGCAGACCACCCGGCTTGGCAGACATCAACGAGCTGTAGTTCATTGAAGCAAGAACGTTCGACACCCACTGGCTCGACGCGACCTGCGTCAGGATTGGCGCTCGCTCGAGCGTTCGCGAATACAAAGCGCGAATCACCTTGTCGCCGAAAAGAGTCTCATCGCAAACCTGCTGTGTACGCCGATCGATGTATTGATGTTTGGCCGACAGCTTGCGCCCATTCGTTGTTTCTAATAGTTCCATCCGTATATTCCATTTCTGATCGAATCACTAAAAGTACTAAGGCAATGAGTGAACTGAGTTCTGTTGAGACAAACAATCGTTCAATAACGATCGCTCGATCTCATTCACAAAGTGTGACGCGCTGAGATCACCCAATAACTGTCTGGCTGACTCGCGATGAAAAGCTGTCAATCGTTTCAGTGCTTGCCGAACAAACATCAACCCTTCGCTTAAAAATTTTTGTTTTAACTCTTCGCGATAAAACTGTTCTGCCGCGAGATTGAAGTCGCGAGCATTAACCTGAAGCGCTTTCTTCTTCCCGACTTTGTTCAGGATTCCTTTGAGGAGTTTGCCGTGCGCGGTAAGACCCGGATGATTCAATCTGTCAGACAGATCCGCAATCAACGACCGCAAGCCAAGCATCTCGATACAGTCGCTGCCATCCTCAACCAGCAAACGAAGCAAAGCTGATTGGTAGTCTTTTAAAGGCACGCGCACGTGACCGCGATGACGACTGGCACGAGTGTTCTTCGTCAGCGCAGCAATACGCTTTAAGAACATATTTTTAGACTTGCTATTTATGTTGAACGCCGGCAGATCGACGGCGGCGCAGAAAAATGGAAGACGACGTTCGCTCTCCGCCGCTGGATCATCGGGAATATCAGCGTGAGTGTATGTTCCAGCGAAGGCGTACTTGTATGCGATTAATGTGATCAGTCTCTGCAAGTCTGCCGCGGGAGCAAAATCACTGGCCATACTTTCAAACAGACTGTAATGACGTCCTTCGAAACCGGAGAAACCCATCGAGTCGAAGTCGCGCAGGGCGATTGGCAAATAAAGTTTCAAACGATGATCCGAAACTCCCATGCTTTCCAGATCACGCTTTAGCAGTTCAGTGTTTCCCATGCAGCCGTCGAGAGCTGATGAGCTTTCAGTACAAAGCCAGGCAACAGGAAAATCGATTAGCCTGAAGTCTGTTATCGCGTCGCCGTGCAGGCGAAAAACCTTTCCGAGTAAGTCGTCGATCCAGCGTGGTCCATAAGGAGTCAGTGGTTGGCCGAAAACGCGTACGTCCGCTTTTCGTTTCCAGTGTCGCCAAAACATTCGCAGGTGCGAGTAGTCCAATTCGTGTGGCAGAAACCCGAGCGCAATTTCCGGATGAAAATCAGAAAAACTCAGGCGATAGGGAGCAGCCGTGTAAGTGCCGACAAAGAGTGGCAGAAAGTGTTCGGTGATCTTAATGACCAGATCGCCTAGTCGTTTTTCATCTTGAGGGGTGAAGTCGACGTTAGGTTCCTTAAGTTGAGCAGCGATCAACTTGCTACCCAAACTCAAATGCGTGCCGTTGTTGGCTAAACTCACACTCGAAGTGGTGGGAACAACGATGAGATTGCTGGTTATGATTCCGGCTTCACGAAGTTTTACCGCTGCATTAAGTTGACTACGGCTGGTTACCTCATGAGCATGAAGCATGTATTCGTGCTTCTCTTTACCGTTGGCCCAGCCGGAAAGACATGGGCTTACAAAAAGCTCACGATAAAACGCATCTGAAACACAGCCATTTAACTCTCGCTGCCGCACAGCCGGATGCGGCGCCAAACTCACTGAAGCACTCTGTCCGATAGCTTCGAGGTTGATAATCTTGTTGGCCCATTCAGTGAGGAGATGAGTAAGCAAGAACCGCGTTCCCATCTCGGCGGCAATTGCGTGTCCGAAAGCGGGCTTTTTGGCTGAGTCGATCAAATGAAACGAGTGCGTTTCGGGTGAGGTCAGATCGTTCGAGAAGTTTGGCAAGAGACGAAACGCCGTATCGATGATCTCACGCGGCAGTTCCGGCTTGCTACCAACCACGTCCACCAGACAGAGCTTTACGAGATAACTGATCGGGATACGAACCCAGTCGCCAAACGCCGTTTCGAAAACGAACTTGTGCCCGGCTGCGTCGCTGCGATTTCGACCAGCGAGATCTTCTTCCAACAGACCGTTCGCAAGTGGACTCAAACTCTTGCGCGGAAATCTAACCCAACTATTTTCCCAAACCTGATCTTTGTTATTGGTGAGAAATTCATGCAGCTCTTTTCGGAGTCGGGCAGGAGCTTCGCCGTGGGCAATTCGGCTGGCAATGTTGGCGAAATATTTTGAACGTTCGATCGTGACAGGCAAATCGACTGTGCTACGACCGCCAGTCACGACTGCTTGTAATTCGTTTTCCGTTCCGGCCGTGGCGTCGGCAAGTGCGAAGGGCAAGGAGTGAACGCAGATGCCCCCAGTTCGTTGAGCGCCGTCCTTGAGTAAGGAAAGACCAATTGTGTTTGGATGTCTTTGGCGCATGCTGCACATGTTGGTGTCTCAAGGGATTTCCTATTTGGACTCGACTCGGGTGATAGATGACTGTTGTTATACCGACTGCTTCTGACTTGCCTCTTTCTACTGCGTGACCTGTGCTCCGCGATGGCCGATGAACCGGTACGCGCAACTCGATACTGCTTCGACTCCACTACAAATTCGCGTGAGTTGTTGTAAACGCTGTGACGTTAGATCATAGGTCCAATCGGGCGTGCGACCTTCGGTTTGCCAAAATTGCGTCGCGAGTTCCTGGGACGTCTTAACTCTTCCCGGAACTGCGGCGAGTTCGGCGAGTAACGAAAAATCAAAGCCCACCACCGCCAACAAACTTCCATTTAGAAATACCCGGCGCTCAACGAAGTCGATCTTCAACACACCATCGTTGTAAACCTGCACCGGCTCCTTCTGATTGCGAGTCAATATCGTGTTGATTCGTTTTAAGAGCGCGCGAATCGAAAACGGTTTCATCACGTAGTCGTCCGCACCCGCGTCAAAACACGAGCTGACATCGGCTCCCGAAGTTTTTGCGGTCAGGAAAATGATCGGCGTGGTCCGGGTCGAAGACTCTCTACGCAGGCGGCGACACAACTCAAGGCCGTTCATGCCGGGAAGAAGTAGATCAAGAAGGATGGCTGAAGGTGGGCTGTTTTTATCGAGTGAGGCAGTAAGTCCATCTTCGCCGGTGTAAACCACTCGGGCGTCCACCCGGTCACTCTGCAGGCAAATTCGCAAACTCTCCGCAATGTCGGGATCGTCTTCGATGATGAGCACGCTGTTTGGCATCCACTCGTTTCGCGAAACCGGGACTAGTAACGAGAAGTGAAGCAGATTCTAAACAGACTGAGGTTAAAGTGCTGTAAAACCTCGGTTAAGTATTTGTTACTGAGAGTAGATTTTCTCCGCGTCTCCACGTTCTCTGCGTCTCTGTGTTGAAATCTGGATCGAATTAAGTCAACCTGGAGTTCAACACAGAGACGCAAAGAACGCGGAGACGCAGAGAAGAGGTGACGGGGTGACGCGGAGATCTTTCTCCCACTCACCCCATCTCCCACTCACCCCTTCTCCCTCTCACCTTCCCTCTCCAACTCCTTCGGTCTGACTACCCATTCAAGCGTCGCCTTCCCCGTCAATGACTCGGACCACTTGGAGATCTTCAGATTGATCTTTGCTAACGCGGCGGTGGGAAAAGTTTCTTCAGTACCGGTGAGAGACTGCAACAGTTGTTCTAATCCCGGATTGTGTCCAACGAGCATCACGCTTTTCTTGTCGTTCTCAGTTTGTGAGATCACTTCCAACAATCGCGCCTCACCCGCTTCGTAAATTCGTTCGTCGTAACGAACTTCAAATTTCAGTCGGGCGCGCTGCCTTATAAGGTCGATTGTATCTCTCGCCCTGACTGCCGTTGAACTAACCGCCAAATCAAATTCAATCTCATTGGTGGTGATAAACTCTCCAATGACATCGCAGGCGCGGCGACCACGTCCTGCCAGGGGTCGATCAAAATCGGCCAGTGATTCGTCTTTCCAACTGGATTTCGCATGCCGGAGTAGGTAAAGATGGCGCATTCAATTTCGCTTTAACCAGGGTTCATAATGCTGTAACACATCTTACTTAAAGTGTATTCGGATTCTAGACTACTGTTTTCGCTACACCTAGCTCGATAAAAACAAGAATGAAACTGGCAGCCATTGATATTGGGTCAAACTCAATCAAGCTGGTCGTGGTTGACGCTGCGGCCAGTGACTCGTTTGCGGTCCTGGGAAGAGAACGGGAAGTCGTTCGTCTGGGCCACGAAACATTAACCAAAGAACGGCTGTCTCCGGAGGCCATCGAACGCGCGATTAATTGTATTCAACGGTTTCGTACCGCCGCAGAAGTTCGCCAGGTTGATGCTATTGTCGCGGTGGCCACCGCCTCGGTGCGTGAATCACATAACGCCGCGCAGTTCATTAAGCAGGTCGAGAAAGCAACCGGCATTCGCGTAGAAGTTTTGTCAGGCATCGAAGAAGCGCGCCTGATCGGACTCGCGGCGTCGCGTGGTTGCGCCCGCGCCGGCGCCATCAATATGAATCTCGACATCGGAGGTGGTTCAACTGAAATCTCGCTCTTCCGCGACGGCACGCCGCTGAATCTTTTTTCCGTGAACATGGGCGCGGTCCGTCTCACCGATCGCTACCTGAAATCCGATCCGCCCAAAGCCAAAGAAGTCGCCAACATTAAAGCAGATGCCTTTGCGGCGTTTCAGCGTCCTGCGCGTGAACTCAGGAATACACAGTGGCACCAGGTGTCAGGCACCTCAGGAACTATTCTCGCTCTCGGTGCTGCATTGCGGGCCCGCAAGGCAGACGAGAACAAAGAGGGACCAGCGCAACCGACGGAACTGGAAATCCCACTCAGCAAGCTCATCCAGCTCAACGCCAAACTCGCAACCATGGACCAGGGTCAACGCCGCGCGATTGAGGGCCTCAGTTCACAACGAGCTGAGATCATCATTGCCGGAGGCTGCATTCTGGAAGCAGCGATGCGCGCATTTGGAATCAATTCTTTGCGTACATGCGATTGGGCCTTACGAGAGGGCGTGATTATCGATTATCTCCAGGAACGTGAAGACGAAGCGCGTCCGCCGGTTCCTGAGTTTGACGATCAAAAATTACGCGCAGTGCATGCTGTGGGTCGTCGTTTTGGGTATGAAGAAGTTCACGCGCGCCAGGTCGCCCGGCTGGCGGAAAAAGTGTTTGATTATCTGGCCCCAAAAGCAGATCTCACGCGTCATCAGCGCACGTTGATGCTCGCGGGGGCGCTACTCCACGACATCGGTTATCACATCGCACACGAGTCGCACCAAAAACACGCGCTTTATCTAATAGTCAATTCTGAGCTCACCGGCTTTTCGGAAGCTGAGCGGGCGGTGATTGCAAACATCGCACGCTATCACCGTGGCTCATTACCGAAGGAAAGACATCCGGACTTCGCCACACTCAATGCTGCCGATCGCGACAGTGTTTCCAAACTGAGTGGCATCGTTCGTCTTGCCGATGCATTAGATCGAAGTCACGACAACCGCGTGCAGGACCTTCGTTGCGATCTCGAGTCAGACGTTTTGAGCATTGAACTGATCAGCGGCCAGGACTGTGAAAATGAGTTGATGGAAGTGGAGCGCAAAAAAGATCTATTCGAGCGCGCATTCGATACGGCCCTGGTCGTGAATCAAAGCAAAAAGAAAACCAGAACAGCGTGACGTGTCATGGCCAAAGCCCACCAAATCGAAGGTATTGATTGCCAGGGACCGGCTGGCGCCGGCATTCAACTGGTCCTGCTCGAGCGGTTCGACGAACTGTTGGAATATCGTCGTGAGGCATTGAACTTTGACAACTCGGAAGGTGTCCACTCGATGCGGGTAGCTTCGCGTCGCTTGCGGAGCGCGCTACGCGACTTCTCTCCTTATATAAAGAAACGTGGCCTGGCGCCCACGCTGAAAAAGATCAAAACAGTGGCTGATGCTTTGGGCGAGGTCCGCGATCAGGATGTGGCGCTTGAAGCTTTGCAGGAACTGGCGCCCAAGACTTCGCCGAGCGTCGCGAAAGTTATTGAACACACAATCGAGCAGCGTAAAGAAGAGCGCGATAAAGCCAGAAAAGATTTAAAGGAGATTGTCAGCAAGAACGAATTGGACCAACTAAAGGTCGAGTTTCGCGCCGTTGTAGTTTCAACAACGAATGCTGGTCCAGGTGAGCGAAGCGCCAATCAGTCGTATATTAAAGTTGCCGGTGACATTATTCAGGACCGGCTGACTGATTTTGAAAAACTCAGCGACAGTCTTTTTAAGCCTTTCGACGTTAAAGAACTGCACGAATTACGAATCGCCAGCAAACGGCTTCGTTATGCGATCGAACTCTTCGATCAATGCTGGGCCCACAGCACGTTAGCCATCGCGAAACGCATCTCGCGACTGCAAACCTCGCTCGGAAACATTCATGATTGTGATGTTTGGATTGAAAGTTTTGGTAAAACGCTTATCGACTCAAAGAAGCAACCTGAACCAGCGGAGATGGAAGCGATTGCATGGCTACTCAGTCATTTCATGAAAATTCGCATTGGTTATTTCCGGGAAGCATTTGCGCAGTGGACTGATTGGGAGGCTGAAGAGATCAGTGAAAAATTACGTCACGCTGTGAAGAATTGACATTACAATTCCATTTCAAACCGTATGACATCTGCAACTGCTAAATCAAAACAGAAACCTGCGCCCGCTACACCTGCCAAAGGAAAACAGAGAAATCTTCGCCAACAACGACATTTACTGATCAATCGCGAGCTGAGCTGGATCGAGTTCAATCGTCGTGTGCTTGAAGAAGCACTCGACCCGCGTCACCCGCTACTCGAACGGCTCAAGTTTCTGGCGATCTTCTCATCGAACCTCGATGAGTTTTTCATGGTCCGTGTTTCCGGTTTACAGGAAGCACTTGAAGGAGCATTCGGCGACCGTTCTCCCGATGGTCTAACCGCAGCAGAACAACTCAAGGCGATCAGAGCAAAACTGCGTCCACTATTGGACCAGCAGATGGCTTGTTTAAAGAACGACATTATTCCGACTCTCGCAGCTAACGATATCATCATCAAACGATACGGCGATCTATCGAAACGTGAACGTAAACATGCAGACAGTTATTTTCTTCATCACGTATTTCCGATTCTGACTCCACAGGCCGTCGATCCAGGTCACCCGTTTCCGTACGTTTCCAATCTGAGTTTGAATCTGGGAGTGATGGTGGCGCCCCAACACTCAAGACGTGCTGACGCCGTCGGTAATCTAAAAGGCGCTCGTTTTGCGCGCATTAAGTTGCCACCGATGGTACCGCGTCTCATTCCGATCGATGAAAAAGGAAATGCGTTTACTTTCTTGGGAAGTCTCGTCTCGGCAAACATCGAAATGCTCTTCCCGAAGATGCGCACGGCGAAGTGTCACCTGTTCCGTGTTACTCGCGATGCGGACTTTGAAATCAAGGAAGACGAAGCCAGTGATTTATTACGCACGATGCAGCAGCACGTTCGGCGCATGAGATTTGGTGATGCGGTACGACTGGAAGTTGCGGCGACGATGCCAAAGGAGATGGTTTCATTCCTGACGGAGTCGCTCGAACTAACGCCAGACGATGTCTACGTCGTCGATGGTCCATTCAACATTCCTGACTTGATGCAGTTGTACGACCTGGATCGTCCGGACCTGAAAGATCGGCCGCTACAACTAACAACTCCGAACGAGATCGGCACCGCACAGGAGATTTTTACAGCTCTTAAACAATACGATGTGCTGCTCCACCATCCGTACACGGCCTACGCGACAGTTACCAACTTTATTAACGCGGCCGCATCTGATCCTGACGTAGTGGCCATCAAAATTTGCCTTTACCGAACTGGTCGAAACTCTCCAATTGTAAAAGCCCTAATCGAAGCATCCGATCGCGGTAAGCAGGTTGCGGCCCTCGTCGAACTCAAAGCACGCTTCGATGAGGAAAGTAATATCGAGTGGGCCAGGAGATTAGAACAAGCCGGCGTTCACGTTGTTTACGGAATGGTTGGTTTGAAGACGCACTGCAAACTAACACTCGTCGTCAGACGCGAAGGCCAGGTATTGCAACCATACGTTCATCTCGCAACTGGCAACTACAACCCAACCACGTCACGCATCTATACAGATCTGGCGATCTTCACCTCAGACGAGGAGATTGCCACCGACGCAACGAACCTGTTCAATTCGTTGACCGGGTTTTCAGAATACGACGATTACACCTGTCTACTTGTTGCCCCAAACAATTTGCGTAAGCGCACTGTGAAGTTGATCCAACGCGAAACAGCAAATGCGCGTGCGGGTCGTCCGGCCAGAATCATCGCCAAGATAAACAGTCTTACCGATCTCGCAATTATTCGTTCGCTTTATGCGGCGTCTGAAGCAGGCGTGCAGGTCGATTTGATCGTCCGCGGCATTTGCATGTTGCGGCCCGGAATTCCGGAAGTCTCCAGCAACATTCGCGTACGCAGCATCGTGGGCCGGTTCCTCGAACACAGTCGGTTGTTCTATTTTCACAATGGCGGTAAAGAAGAGATGTTTATTGGCAGTGCCGACTGGATGTATCGCAATCTTAGTCGCCGCGTTGAAATCCTGGCGCCCGTTAAAGACCCGCGCATCAAGCACTATCTAAGAGAGAGTGTGTTGGGTGCTTACTTAAAAGACAACGTGAATGCCCGTGAACTGAAAGCAGATGGAACTTATGTTCGAGTTAGACCAGGTGAAGGCGAAAAGCGATTTGATAGTCAATTGGAATTTGAAGGGCGGCCTTTCAACTTAAGCAGCGAACCAAGTCCACATCCCCATTGAGACTTGAATCAACTCCCACGCATACATTGGACCGTTTAGCTGACTTCGGAAGATTGGATCGAATATCAATTTGATCTAATTATCCGAATTAGCTTCGGCCACCTCCTGTTGGCTTCACAGGGCGATGTGAAACCAACTGGCCGATGGCCGGGTCGGGGAGATCCCGCTCCTCGACTCGGTAATTGCTACGGTGCTCGTGGAGACAACCACCGACTTTATGTCGTGTGGAGTTTCACCTTCTCCCTGATCGATTAACCAGGACAGGATTCCAGGATTAAAAAAAATCCTGTGAATCATGAAATCTTGTCTTTGGATTTGGCATGCATTTGCTCAACGGTTCTTACAAACCGCTTGGTCCACCTATTTCACTTACCATCCCGGACATTTGTTGTATTCCCTTCAGTTGACACATTCCAGAAGAACGATTACTAAAGAGGTAACTCTCATCGGCTTCCCCGATAATTCGGGAGAAATATGTCCACAACCAAATGACTTTACGTGAGCGCCAACAAAACGAAATAGAAAGAGCGCTAAGGCAACTTAAACGCCATGATGATGCTTTCGGCAATTCAGCCACGCGGCTGATGCAACTCGCGCTTAACGAATCATTATTATCATCAAAAACTATTAGATTTTTCGGTGAACAGGAGCAGATCCATAAAGACTTAACGGCGCGTGGCCTTTTAGTAGCGGCCAGCGCCACAGCAAGAAGGACAATCGAAACAGCTCTTGCCAACCTACAGATCACAGGCCCTTTCCAATCCGCCGCGTTTGACGAAGGTCGTCTAGCTTGGATCTCGAAGTACCTGGGGGAACTGGTTCATTACCGACACGTTCCTCCCGACCCAGAGACTGCCTTTAACTCGCTAAACATATCTAAACAATTATTGGAGCTTGTCGCCTCCAACATCGCTAATTCTCGAGTGGACCTTTCCAAATTAGGAACAATCAGTGGAAGCAGCGCTCTTGCCGCCCTCGACTTCTCAACATTTACGGACAACCTGGGCCAGCTTGAAAGTATTAAAGCTTCCTACTCTGGACAACTGGCTGGGGCGCTACGAGATTTATTAGACGAGCAAGATGTCTCGGACGCCAGCACTGACCACGTAAATGAATTAATTAGCGAAAAGGTGCGTTCGCTACCTCAGGGTATAATTTCCGCCGAAGGTCTATTAACTGTAGTCTTCACCGTCATTGCAGTTCTTTGGGCCTACGGTTATTTCAACAAAGCCGATCGAGCAGACGCAACCGCGAAGACACGTTCTCGTCGCTCCAAACACCTTGATAAGTTGGTCGAAAGTCTTGTCGTCGAAGCCAGCCGATTGATACCCCAACTAGATCTGGGCAAATACTACCTGGTTGATCGAGAGGCATCGCTCCGATCAAAACCAGACGCCAAGTCAGCAGTTCTTGGATCACTATCGCCTAACCGGAAAGTAAGAGTCGTTCAGAACAATCATAAGTGGCTATATGTCGAATACTTTGACGAGATTCAAGGTGTACTTGAATACGGCTGGTCACTTAAGAAATATTTTAAGAGAGTTCAAGCCCCCAACCAACGCGCGCGGGCTTTTATCACCAATCCTCAACCGGTCAATTCTGTTTCATCAATCACTGACGACGAGCGCCTCGCGATCACTGATCGCTGGGAGGAAACAAATACCCGGCGAGTAGAACTTATCAAGAGGCTAATCGATAAGAAGATCTCCGTAAGCGAACAGACTGAACTGGATTATCTCCAACACCTCACTGACGAAAGGATCCGACTTTTAGCTCCGTTGCCACGTTTTGTGGAAGAGTGAGTAGTACACTAGTCGATAGCCAGAATCTTGACTCCGTATCCCTTCACTTACCCGCCTCAGCATGCGCGAAAACATGGGCCACACGGTTATCGGAACTATGATTCTTTCCGAGACTGGCTCCGAGATGAGTTCGCCTTCCGCTGTGTGTTCTGCTTAAGACGCGAACAATGGGGACTGGTATCTCGTAATTGGGACATCGATCATTTCACAGCCCAAAGCAGAAACCGTAGCGCAATACTAGACTATGAAAATCTGCTCTATGTATGCAGCACATGTAATAGTCTTAAAAGCTCTCACTTAGTGCCTGATCCATGCGCAGTGAATTTTCGTGAATGTCTCCAAGTCGCCGCGGATGGTTCTATTGAGGCGTTAAACGACAACGGAAAGCTACTCATTCAAGTGTTACGCCTGGACAATGACGACCATACACGATTTCGCAATATGATAATTAGGACCCTTCAAACCCTGGCAGATCATGATCAACAGACATTCGCACTCTGGATGGGATATCCTTCCAGCTTGCCGGACTTAGCCAAACTTCGAGTGCCTGAAAACAATAAACCGCAGGGTGTGAATGATTGCTTTTTTGCTCAACGCTCCCGAGGAGAACTAGAAGAAACTTACGAATGGTAGCTCTGGCGTGAGGCCATCTACAACGTTTTCCCAAGTGGTACTAATCTGGATCAAGTAACCCAATTCCAAATGCGCACGGTTAATACAACCCGATACGTCACGCCGCTTCGCGAGGGTGGGTCGCTGCCCGCCATCATCGAAGCGGATGACGACGGCATGTATGTCCTCAAGTTTCGGGGCGCGGGCCAGGGCACGAAGGCGCTGATTGCCGAGTTGATTGCCGGAGAGCTTGCGAGAGTTGCCGGATTTTTGGTGCCGGAGCTGGTCTTTGTTGCACTCGATCCCGAAATCGCGAAGACAGAACCAGATCCCGAGATACAGGATTTAATTAAGGCAAGTGGCGGAATAAATCTCGGACTTGATTACCTTCCCGGCTCGGTGATGTTCGATCCGGTGGCGGAAAAGCCTGACGCTGACCTCGCTTCGCGAATTGTTTGGTTTGATGCGTATGTGACTAACGTCGATCGCACCGCGCGCAATGCGAACATGCTGATGTGGCATCACAAGCTATGGTTGATCGATCACGGCGCCGCGCTCTACTTCCATCACTCATGGACAGGCATGGACCAACGTAGCAAAGATGCATTTCGCCTGATCAATCAACATATCCTGCTTCCGTTCGCAGCAGCTATCGAACAAGTCGATCAGGCGATGACAGATGCACTCACTGAAGAGGCGATCAAACGAGTTGTAGATCTTGTTCCGGATGATTGGCTGACGAACCACACTCCGTTTAGTTCGATTGCAGAAAACAAACAAGCTTACGTTGACTATCTCACCAGCCGGCTCGCAGCGCCGCGTGCGTTTGTGGAGGAGGCAATCCGTGCCCGATAAGTTCAGGTATGACTATGCCGTGGTGCGCGTGGTGCCGAAGGTGGACCGCGAAGAGTTTATCAATGCGGGAGTGATCGTCTCATGCCCGGAGTTGTCTTACCTGGAAGCGCTGATCAAGTTGGACCAGACGCGATTGCGCGCACTCGATCCTTCAGTGGACCTAGAACTGGTGAAAAAACACCTCGACGTGATTCCGATGATTTGTCTTGGTGGCGAGCGGGCGGGGTCCATCGGACAGTTGCCGCAGCGACAGCGTTTTCATTGGCTGGTAGCACCACGAAGCACGATTATCCAAACGTCTCCAGTCCACACAGGAAGATGTGGCGATCCGGCGGCGGCGTTGCAACGATTGGTCGCAACAATTGTCGATACAGTTTGAATGTCCCTCTTTGATTAGTTGACACCAGCGAGCCTCTTGCAAACTCAAAACGAACCAACTTCAAGGGCAGTTAGAGGAGAGAGTGGGTTACCCCCACTTGTTTAAGTCCCAAGCGCGCACTGAAGGTAACTAAGCCTGGGCCAGCGGGGGTAAACCACCCTTCCTGACTGCACAGTCGATGGTCTGTTTTCGACTTTGCAAAAGCTTTTACCCATCATGTTAATTCTGTAATCCTGTCAACACCAAGCACTTAAGTTTTTACATTCGCTCTTCAACCTTGTAACCTGTTCGCGGTCATCTCACCAACCAACTTATATTTCGAGGGAAATCGTCATGCTCAGTCGAAAATTGCTCTCCATTACGATCGCCATTTTAACCAGCGTCGCCACTGTTGGTGCCCAAACTCCCGTTCGCCAGCAAAACCCGGACACGATTAGTGTCAGCACTGCTGAAGTACGCGTCGACGTGGTCGTGCGCGACAAAAAAGGCCATGCGATAAAAGATCTAAACAACAGCGACTTCGAAGTTTTCGAAGACGGCGTGAAGCAAGACATCTCCTCGTTTCGCTTCGTCGGCGCGGCCGATCCGGTAAAAACCGCAGCCCCAAACACGGCTGCTGAAAATACTCCGGGTCAGCCAGCGGATATTTCAACTCCAGGCACAACCAATACCGCATCGTCGCCCACCGGAGTCACGGCAGTCGCTTTTGTCTTTGATCGACTCTCACCCGAATCGCGTCGTCGTGCAACTGACGCCGCCAAGAGCTACCTCGAATCGAGTGTTGATAAAAATGAACTCACCGGAGTTTTCGTCACCGATCTTTCTGTAGCCGTGCTCCAGCCTTACACGAACAACCACGAACTCGCCAAAGCCGGAATTGAGAAGCTGACCGGATATGCACCATCGGCTTTCAACTCAAACAGCTCGCGAATCCAGGCCGATAGACAAGCTTTGAGCGGAACTCTGATTACGAAAGCAAGTGACGCAAACTTCAAAGACATGGGACCAGCTACGCATCAACTGGAGTTGGAATTGCGTACGCTCGAGCGTTGGGAAGAATTTCAACGTGACCAGCAGGGCGATGCAACTGCACGTGGTCTACTCTTTGTCGCCTCCTCGCTTCGTTCATTACCGGGTCGTAAAGCTGTGATCTTCTTTTCAGAAGGACTCGTCCTGCCGACCTCGGTGATGGAGTCGTTCAACGCAGTAATCAATCAGGCGAATCGGAACAACGTGAGCTTTTACGCAATCGATGCGGCCGGACTAAGGACCGAGAGCAAGACGGCAGCCACAAATCGTGAGATCAATTCGCAGAGTGAACTGCGAATGGCCCAGCAAGCCGCCGGCACAGAGGTAATGGGACCAATGTCCAAGGACCTCGAACGTAATGAGGATGCCCTGCGGCAAAATCCCGATAGTGGACTTGGTCGACTCGCCAACGAAACGGGCGGCTTTCTGATCACCGACTCCAACGATCTAAAAGGTCGCTTGCAAAGCGTTGACGAAGATCTGCACAGCTACTACCTGATGAGTTATGCCTCGAAGAACGCAAACTACGACGGTCACTTCCGTAAGATTGAAGTCAAGGTAAAGCGCTCAAGTGTCAACGTCCAAAGTCGCAAGGGCTACTACGCGATTAAAAACACTTTCTCAACTCCGATTATGAATTACGAAGTTCCGGCGCTCGCTGCGCTGGAAAACGCACCGAAAGCAAACTCCTTCTCGTTTTACCCCGGCGCCTTCAATTTTCCGGAGCCTGACCGAACGGGATTAGTTCCGGTGATTGTTGATTTTCCGTTGTCACCTTTCACCTTCCGCCTGGACCAGACAAAGAAGGTTTACAACACCGATTTTTCGATCGTGGCTTTGATCAAGGATGAGAGCGGCCAGGTAGTCGACAAATTGAGTAGCCAGTACCGGTTGAACGGGGCCGCCGATAAAGTTGAGGAAACTAAACATACTCGCGCGCTCTTTTATCGTGAGACTGAACTCGCGCCGGGTCATTACACAATGGATGTGATTGCTTACGACGCTCCGAGCGGGGTAAGCAGTGTGCGAACTTCAACACTTGAAGTCGCAGATAATGGTGATGACAAACTACGCTTGAGTGATGTCACGATTATCAGTCGTGGAGAATCGGCAAACGGCGCCGATCAGCAGCGCAGTAATCCGTTCCATGTTGGTGACGTGATGGTGAGCCCGAATCTGGGCGAGACGATAAAACGATCGGCACTTAAGCAGGTGCCTTTCTATTTCACAGTCTACGTTTCGGCCGGAAGCACCGCCAAACCAAAACTAATGATCGAGTTACAACGCGACGGAAAGGCGGTGCTGCAACTTCCAGGCGAACTGCCGGCAGCAGACGCGCTCGGTCGCATTCAGTTCATCGCCGCGCTACCGGTCGATAAGGTCCCGGCCGGCGCCTACGCCCTGAAGATAACCGTCAGTAACGACACGACCAACGTAACCACGACGCGCCATTTCACAGTGGAGGATTAGCTCTTAAGACATTCGCCTTAGATATATGTCACTACAAAGGTAGTCGGATTTTAGTTTCAAGAGCCTTTTGCAAGAGTCCCCTAAGATGATTGTCACACTTAATCTAGCGCAGTTGGGAAGGGCGGTTTACCCCGCTACTGTAAAATTCGATGAGATTTTAGTTTTGGGCCAGCGGGCGTAAACCGCCCTTCCCAACGGCACTAACCATGTTTCGCTTTTAAGTTTTGCAAAAGGCTCTCAAATTAGAAATTAGTTACATGTCGAAGATAATTACGACGACTCGGAAAATTATTAATCTTGCAGACGCTGATGGGTTGATCAGTTTTTCAAATAGTACAGGCCTTTGCGATCCGGGTTATAAACCGATACAACCACACCATAACTTCCTATTCCGTTTGCCAAATTAGTCTTTAATGAACCCCTGGTTGTAATGCTAATCGGTGCGCGAGGAGTCATATCGGACTCGCTTCCGGCAACAACTGATCCCTTCTGTGATTTGCTCCATTGGATCGCTCTCCAATTTTGATGATCAATATCGTCGGTCCTGCCGATTCCAACTCGGAACTCCAAACGCCGAACACTCACAGAGCTATATTTGCAAAGGTCAAAGCTAACCCGGTCCATTTTTACCAATACTTGCTCACCTGACTTCACGACAACTCCACTTACATCACTATCAACACAATATTGGTGTCGAATCCTTACATCACTACGAGAACTGAAATTGAACGATATGAGGTCCTGCTCCGGTTGCGAAACCGCAGCTTCTTTGTTGTCGCCGCTCTTCGGATACATCGGGGCGGGCCCGGGTTGTCGATCGGGTGCGGGCGATCTTATTTCCGGACCTGCCACAAGTCGACTTACTCCCCAACCTAAAACAAAGAGTTGAATCGCTGTAAGAAGTATCAAAGATACAAGTCCCACTGTTCGAATAAAATTCGAGGTAGTTCTTAAGAGACTCACAAACCCCATCACCGTTGCAATAAAGACACCTATTACGGTGAAACAGATGTTTAAGAGTGGTCCAGTTTCCTGCATAGTTCACCTCAAGCTCCATTAACAACGGCAGTTAGTTTGCTGGCGTTTACCCAGCCCCGATCTTCTGAATCCGGGTCTTCCTTGTTTCTTCCATGTCGGATAACAACGATCTGGTACCAATTGTTTTGTTTGTTCAAAACGCGCACGTGAGAGCCTTTTTCTGCCAAGCCAACTTTTTCGCTGTTTGGATTTGGCAGCGTTCGAATATTCAGATCAGTAACCGTGACATATTCATCCTGGTTAGTTTCGTCGCCACTGGCTATCTCGGATTTGGGTTGAGACTTAACCAAAGGCCAGACTAATCGGACCGTTAAAAATAGCGACACGGTGATCGACAGTGCGAGTCCAATAGCTGGCTTAACGGACAAGTGCGGCAGCATGAAACGCCTGTGCTTTTTTATTGGAGAAGTCGAGATGTTCTTTGGTCGCGATTGATTTTTTTGGGCCACGACCGTTTCATCATCGTCTGGCGCGACACTTTGGCGATCTGGTTGCTCACTTTGCCTTCGTTGGCCGCCCAGCTTCTTAATCGTTTCCAGAGTCGCAACCACTGCATTGGCAGACTGTGGTCGTTGCTCGGGTTTTTTACTGAGCATTTGCATGATTAGGTCTCGAAGCCGCGCCGGAGCCCGATGTAATGGCCGCGGGTCGGCAGAGACATGTTGCGTTAGCCATTCTGGAAAGTTATTGGCGCGATATGGAGAACAGCCTTCAATCATCTCGTAAAAAATCAACCCGAGTGAGTAGATGTCGGAACGGTGGTCGAACTTTCCAGTGGTGCAAATCTCTGGCGCGGCATAACGCGGTGATCCAATAAACATGTGCTGCGTCAGCTCGAGGTCTCCGCCAGCCTCAGCTTGAAACTGGGGTTTAACCGAACCAAAATCCAGGATCTTTACAATCAGATTTCCATGTCGATCATAGGTAAGTTTGAGATTTGCTGGTTTTAGATCACGATGGACTACATGGTGAAGATGAATTTCAGATAGTCCTTTAGCGATCTGGATAACTAAGTCGATCGCTTCGGAAAGCGAGAGATGGCCTTGCTTATCAAGATATGCTCGAAGTGTCGGACCTTCGATAAGTTCCATCACCAAATAGAGTTCGGCTTGAAACTCGCCATTCGCGGCGGTAGGGACCTGATTAACTCCGAAGTCATATATGCGAACAAGGTTAAGGTGATTGAACTTACTGGCGGTCAAGGCCTCGCGCTTCAACCGATGATTTCCATTGGGATCAGCTTTCGCAAAATCAGGTCGCAATAACTTGATGGCCCGTCGCTGGTTGAGTTCGAGGTGTATTCCTTCGTATACCGCACCAGTTCCGCCAATATCGAGTAACCTAACAAGACGATACCTGCCCGCAATTGTTCGAGTACCTACTCGTTGAAACTTAAGTGGGAGATGATTCGACCGTCGACATTTAGTCTCGGGGTCTTCGTAGCAATATTTACACGTTGGACAAATCTTCATTGTTTGCTCACGTCCTTTCCATATAGGAAGCAACAATGTATCTACTTGATTTTGCTAGCCTTTACAGCTATTCTCCCCAAACGCACGCATGTCGTGCAGACAGAAAAAAGACCAGGACAATCCCGTGAATCACGGGGGTTTTGCGTTTTCGACTGTGGCGCGGGGTCGCTTTGGGCCTAGGAATCCGGCGACCTCGCTCTTTTATTACTCAGTACTTTACATAGCTCTAATCGTCATAAAAGTTGTAGGTTTAAAACGCACGAGGCGGACAAATATTTATTTGCCCGCCTCAGTCAAAACCGTAATCTAACCCGCACGAATCTGGTCGTGTTATTCAGAGGTTGTCAGGTTTTCATGCTTAAGTCGACGGACCAATTTCCCTAATGTGTCAAGTTCCAATAACTCGTCCATAAATCTACCAAACGAAGAAATGAAACCGCAATGACATTGATCTGATAATTCTTTGTTCCAGCAATCAACGATTACCACGATCTCCTACTCCGACCCCAAGAGAGGCAATGATTAATGTATCCTCACCAGTTGGACCGTTACTACATGATGGGTTACATCATGCGGCAACTCAGACTTTCCAAAAGGTTTAGCCAGGATGAGCTAGGCAAATTGATCGAGAGCAGTCGCTCAACTATCGAAAGATCAAGGACTCCTCTATCGACACTACAACGCCGAATTTCTTTCATCGAGAATTTCAGCCAACTCAAACAGCGAGCTGAAAATGGCCAAAGTCCAATGGCGCGTGGCGAATTCATTCGCACAACGAGTGATGGACTTGGTCTATCTCAAATGGAGACCGACGCTTTACTCTGGCTGATTGAAGCTGCGGATTTTAAACCTTTGAATAAAGACGAACTGAGGTCCCATGTTTCTCTTCGGAATTACAGACCTCGCGAATATAGTCAGGAAGAGCTACGGCAAGCTTGTTTGCAGTTGCTGCTGGAAGCGGTAAATGTCGATCCGACATATAAAAATACCCACGCAGACATGGTGCTCGGACGAGACGAGGAGGACGAGATTGTTTTTAGAGAGAAACTACTTGAGCTTGAAATCAAGCCCGGTCAAAGATTACTCGTTTCGAAATACCCTTCATTCCTGATATTTCCTGGTGATGCCATAGAATTTTTGGAGGGGTTCAAAGGATTATCTCCACCTGCTAAAGCCAGGGTGAAAGAACTAACTCACAAAAGGCGAGAGAACTTTAGAGTCAACATAAGGGAATACGGTGAACGTTGTATCCACTCGATTGAAAGTTTAAGACGTTATCTAAGTCGAAAAACACGACTCCATATTCCAATTTCCCAACGACGCCAACACGTGCAACATCTCATTAAGATGTTGCAGGAGAACGACCGCTTTGAAATCGCACTGGCGCGTGTGGAGCCTGAGACAGAGTTAGTCATTAAATCCGGCCAGGCTGCCGGTCTCAGAGGAACAGCCAGAGAGATTTATAAAAGAACGGACAATGTAATAGTGGGACCACTCTACCTGTTTTGGTGGAGTCCTCCGGACAAACCATGTACGACGGCTTACTCATTTATGCTTGATTTTGAGCGAGCCTGGCACCAGGTTCCTAAAACGCTGCGTGAAAAACCTGGCGTTATCCGCGAACTCGAGGGTCTTTTGGAAGAATCAGTTGAAGCTAAATCTTCAAGTTAGTAGAGACGATTTACCTCATCGTCAGCACGACTCTGAACCGCACCTTGCCGCTGTGCATTTGCTCGTACGCTTCCGCCACCTGGTCCAAGGGATATTTCTCAATCATCGGATGAACGCCGCTCAAGGCACTGTACTCCAACGTGTCCTGTGAATCGCGTGCGGTTCCTGAGTACCAGCCACTTATCGCACTTCGCTTAGCGATCAACGAGAACATATTAATTGACAAGGGTTCGGCAGGAGCGGCCGGAACAAGTAGTAATCCACTCGGCGCCAGACCATCAACCAACGGCGCGATCGCCTGAGCACTCGGAGCGGTGGCGAGAATAACGCGTGCGCCACCCAGCTTTTGTAACTCGGCAACAGCATCTGTCGCGGTTGCGTCAATATAATGATGTGCGCCTAACTTTTCCGCGAGTTCCTGTTTGTCGTTCCCGCGATTGATGGCTACGGTTTTGAAACCCATCTGTCTTGCATACTGCACTCCCAGATGGCCCAGGCCGCCGATACCGTGAACTGCAACTACGTCACCCGCTCGCGCGCCTGAATTGCGCAGCGCGTTATACACCGTCACGCCGGCGCACATGAATGGACCAGCTTCTTCAGCCGGCACTTCATCGGGTATCGCCGCTAATGACGTGGCCGGCGCGATCATGTATTCAGCGTAGCCGCCATCAAAGTCGATGCCTGTCACCTTGCGATTGATGCACATCGCGAAGTCGCCACGACGACATTGATCGCAGACAAAACAGTGACCACCATGCCAACCGACGCCGACTCTTTGCCCATTGGACCAGGAGTTGACGCCTTCCCCAACAGCATCGATCACGCCCGCGACTTCATGACCGGGAACGCGCGGAAATTGCAAACCGGGCCACATGCCATCCTTGACGAGCACGTCACTATGACAAATGCCACACGCTTCGATCTTCACCCGTACCTGGCCCACGCCAGGTTCCGGAATTTCCCGCTCAACTAACTCCCAATCTCCACCCGCTTTGCTAATCTGCGCCGCTTTCATTTTTCCACTCATAATTCAGACCTTTCGATAAAATAATGGCGGTCCATATTAATCGCTGTATATGAACATTTTGTGTCTTTGTGTCTTTGTGTCTTTGTGTCCGGGTAATTAATTCCATACGGCCTTGTTGGATCGAAAGACCTGGATCAATTTAATGGACATTTAACTCGAATTGTCGCATCTTCCTCGCGTTAATCCTCAGTTCTCGCAAATTCCAAAGACGAAAGTAACGTGAGGTCTCTCACGATAACGACCTATGAAACTTCAAACTCAACATCCTCTACTTCGTTTCGATAACACAATGAACTCTCTTCGAGAGTCACTATCGGCAGCGGTTTTTGTTGGCGACTCGCTGTGGGTGGCGTCTGATGAAGCAACGAGTGTGGAACGACTAACAACTCACGATGGCGTCAACTTTGCCGACCATCAATCCTTCTCACTCGACGAGTTGCTGTCGTTACCCGCCCACGACACCGGGTTTGATCAGGAGATCGACATCGAAGGGATGGAGATTGCCGACTCGTTTCTGTGGCTCATTGGTTCACACAGTATTAAAAGAAAGAACGTCGACAAACTCGTCGCGGGCGAAGAAGCGAAGCTGATTAAGAAACTCGCCAAGACCGAAGTTGATGGCAACCGCTTCTTCCTCGCTCGACTGCCGCTTGTCGAGGCTAATGATGGCCCGCCAATTATCGTCGCCAATGATGCCGGTAGTGGCCGGGTGGCAGTGCGTTTGTCAGGCGACAGCAGAAGCAGCGCATTGACCGATGCGCTCCGAGCTACGAATGGTGATCCACACCTGGCAAAGTTTTTAGACATGCCCGGAAAGGACAATGGGTTCGATATCGAAGGTCTCGCCGTTGTCGGAGACAGAGTGTTCCTGGGTTTGCGTGGTCCTGTGCTTCGCAGTTGGGCGGTCGTACTTGAATTGCTTCTTGATACCAGCGATCCATCAACTCTGCGACTTAAGAATTTCCAAGGCGATGAGCGACCCTACAGAAAACATTTTCTACAACTTGGTGGCCTCGGAGTTCGCGACTTATGTGTTTCCGGAGAAAACCTGCTGGTGCTTGCTGGTCCAACGATGGTTTTGGATGGGCCAGTCAGGATCTATCGCTGGCTCGATGCGTTGCATTCAACTGGCGACACGATTGTGGGACGCGATCGGCTACCAGTGATCTTTGAGGTTCCATCGGGCGACGGGGTTGATCATGCCGAGGGAATGGCGGTCGTGCCAGGTGCGCACGCTCAAGTGTTGCTTGTTTATGACAATCCGAGTGAAGCACGCAAAGTTGGACCAGCGGCGGTCCATGCGGACGTTATCGATCTGACTTAGAAACTTGTTGCAAAAACCGGATCTGCGACTACCCAATAGGATCTGGGAATTTCAACGAACGCTCTTCTGTCGGAGCGCGTCCGTCCCGGACGCCC
>DATDMC010000134.1:0-6243 GCA_036518995.1 Pyrinomonadaceae bacterium
CCGCGTTACGGTACTGACCTCAGCGCGACTTAGAACTGTGACTTTTGCAAACGACTGTTAAGCTTGTCGACGTGAAGCCTGGGTCAGCGCGCGGGGCGTGTCAGTCAAACGAAGATCACGCGCACACTCATTACAAAGCCAAACAAGAATGTGTGGCGCGTCGGCCCAAAAAAATGAACTCACTCTACCGGCAACTTCTACCGCTTGATCTACACGCAACCGTTGCAACGCCTGAACATAGAAGACCCCGTTATAAAATTCGCCGTCTGCGCCCTCGTCTCGGTGCACGCACTCCCGCTCCCGAAACACTTGTCTTGTCATAAAGATTCACCATTCCCTCGCGCCGCTTCGCACGAAATACTGAACCAGTCATATTAAGTCGGGGTTGTCTTTTAAAAGAGAGATCGAGGCAAGCGATAAAAACAGTCTTTTGGAAGACTAAATCGCCGAGAAGGGATGATGCCAGTCGTTTAAAGATACGTCAATATGTTGATCATTACAGTTCCATTGCGAATCGTGGATCAAATCTGACTAAGGACGCTGGCCTTCAAAAATCTCATCGATGCGCCGTAAATCACGGCCGCGTCGACCAGCGCGTTCGTTGCGTCCACGTCTCGCCGCGCGGCGGGCCCGTCGTTCTTCCCAGCCACCGCGAAATTCATCCACTAATTGAGCCCGGGGCTCATCCTCTGACGATGAGGCCTTCTCTTTTCGCGCCGGAGTCTTTGCCACGTTTGTTGACGGTTTGGCTTCAACACGCGACTGTACTTTTGCTTTCTCAGTTACAACCGCGACAACCTTTGGAGCATTTTCCGGTGCCGGAGCGACCGTCGGAACGTTTTCCGGTTCCGGAGTTGTTTTGGCCACTACTTCAGACGGAGTTGCTTGCGGTTGTTCTGCCACCGAACTGCTCTCAACTGTCAGAACCACTTGGCGACGCTCAAATTTAATCGCCAGCAACGCCGAAACGGCGCCGAGAATTAGCGCGGTTGCGAAGAGGCCGACAAGTTTTAAAGTCCTTCGCCTTTTTGGCTTTGAAACGACTTCTTCCAAAGGAACAACTGGCTGTGCGGTTAAGAGCGTCCACGCCTCGTCAAAGTGCGGTTGCTCGGTAGAATGATAATCAGGCTGTAAAATTTCGCTCTCCATAAACATTGCCCACTTCTAAGTGAATCTATCGAAGAGGTTGCAAGCACAAGGCCAAAGAACGAAGAGACGTCGTTTAGATGGCTTGGCAAAACCTGGATTCTCTAGTCAAAGAGTCAGTACCGGGTGGGTTTATCTCAAATAATGGCGCGTTTAGCATGATCAACCCACCCGCTACCGCAAGGTGGTACTGACTCTTTTGACCACGAAGACGACCTTTGCAAAGGCAGTTATGTTTGGAGTTATTTGGCTGAAAATGAGGAACGAGTTGACCGATATGGTGCATAGAAGTAACGCGCCCGTCTATTTTGTTGATAGACGGCGCGTTTAAGCTACTGCAAACTCAACTACGCTGCGGCTTGGCCGTCTGTTGTGAGGAAAGGCTAGGCCTTTCCGTTTCATGGGCCTTTTGATTTCGGGCTGCGCCCTCTTTAGCGCCCAATAAACACTAGAGTGTGGAAAACTAAGGAGGGCGTAGCCCAAATTGTGTGCGGCTTTAATGGAAAGGCAGAGCCATTCCTCACAACAGACGGCCGAGCCGCAACGTTGATGAGTTTTGCTAAAAGCTCTTTAGGTTGTTGAATTACGACTTAACGCGTTGCGGTCGAGCCCGGCGGTCATCAAGCACTTCGATGCTTTCGCGCACCCGATTGTAAATTCCGTCGGCATCGAGACCATATTTCGCGAGTAGCAACTTCGCATCGCCGTGGGTGATCAGTCGATCCGGTACTCCCATTCGCACGACTCGAACTTTGTCCTGCAGACCGTTTTCTTCGAGTAGTTCCAGGACCGCCGAACCAAAGCCACCGGCCAGATACGCTTCTTCAACAGTGACAATGAGGCGTTTTGTACGAGCGAGGGCGAGCAACAAAGGCGCATCGAGTGGTTTTACAAATCTCGCATTTACTACTGTCGCATCGATGCCTTCTTTAGCAAGTTTGTCAGCGGCCGCGAGCGACGGATGGACCATGGAGCCATAAGCGACGATGGCTATTTCACCGCCATCGCGCAGAATTTCCGCCTTCCCAACTTCTAAGAGTTCCGGTTTGCGAGTGATGTCAACCCCGTAACCGTTACCCCGCGGATATCTCATCGCGGCTGGTCCCTGATGCTCGAGCATCGTGAACAACATGTCGCGCATTTCGCCTTCGTCTTTCGGCGCCATCAGGACAATGTTTGGCACTCCCCGGAGATATGCGATGTCGAGCAAGCCGTGATGTGTTTGTCCGTCACCACCGGCGATGCCACCGCGGTCAAGACAAAACTTCACATTCAGTTCCTGAATACAAACGTCATGGACGACCTGGTCAAAACCACGTTGGAGAAAAGTTGAGTAGATAGCGCAAACGGGTTTCAGTCCTTCACATGACATTCCGGCAGCGAAAGTCACGCAATGCTGTTCGGCAATACCAACATCAAATGAACGTTCCGGAAATTTTTCCAACGCCGAACAAATGCCAGTGCCGTCAGGCATGGCGGCGGTCAACGCCACGACCTTTTCATCCGTGGCCATCAACTCACATAAAGTATTCCCAAAGACTTCTGTATATGTCGGCGCTTTCGAAGGACTCTTAATCGGACGACCAGTGGCGAGTTCAAATGGGCCGGTCGCGTGCCATCGATAGTAGTCAGGTTCCGTTTGAGGAAATCCCTTTCCTTTTGTCGTCAGCGCATGAACGATAACTGGTCCATCTTTGATCTGCTGTGCTTCACGTAATGCGGCTACGAGTGCACGCGGATTGTGTCCATCAACGTAGCCGATGTATTTGAATCCGAGTTCACTGACCAATGCGCCGGGTAAAACTGCGGCAGCGATAACGTCCTTCATTGTCTTGGCGGCCTGATGCAAACGCTCACCAACCGAAGGTATCGCTTTCAGTTTTTCCTCGACTTCATCTTTGAACCGGTGATAACCGTGCGCCCCGCGAATCCTATTTAAGTAACCCGTCAACGCGCCGACCGCGGGTGCGATCGACATTTCGTTGTCGTTAAGAACAACGATCAATCTGCTCTTCAAATGGCCTGCCTGGTTGATCGCTTCCATGGCCATTCCACCAGCGAGGGAAGCGTCGCCAATCAACGCGACGACGTGATGATCTTCACCTTTTTTATCGCGTGCGATCGCCATGCCTAAAGCTGCCGAGAGCGAAGTCGAAGCATGACCCGCGCCAAATGAATCGTATTCAGATTCATCACGTCGCAAGAAACCACTAAGACCGCCGTATTGTTTGATAGTTGGTAGAAGATCGCGTCGACCGGTAAGAATTTTGTGCGCGTAGGCTTGATGACCAACGTCCCAAACTAAACGATCAGTCGGAGTATCAAACGCATAGTGAAGCGCAACGGCCAATTCCACAGCGCCGAGTGATGCACCGGTATGGCCGCCCACCCGCGACATCGTTTCCAGAATATAATTCCGAATTTCGTCCGCTACAGTTTGAAGTTGATCAGGCTGCAGACGACGCAGATCAGCCGGCGAGTTAATACTTTCCAGAAGGCTCATTGTTGGCGCATTGTACCCCAAACATCGATTTTTACTACTTCACTAAACTATCAAGTTTTCAATTTCGTCTATCTACTTGGCGATACAAAGTACTCTGCCGAAGTCCACCATGTCAATCGAAATCTTTATTCGGCCAACGCTGGGGCGGCTTCGTCTAAACAAGCGAACGACATTTAGTCGTTTCAATCAAGACCCAAGGAGACTTTCCCCGCTTATGTTTTTGAAAAAGATATTGCCAACGTCCATTGGTCTCGTCTTAACTCTGGCTGGATCAGTGCTGGCCCAACAGACCACAACTACACCAAGCAACGTCAATCGAACGCGAACCGATGGAGCGCGGCGGCGCGGCCTCAAACAACGTCGCCTCGACAAGCGTGAAATGCGCGCAGGTTTACAACAGCTGAATTTGACTGATGAGCAGAAGAAACAAAGGCGAGCAATCATGGAAAGTCATCTTTCAGCACTCAAGTCGCAAAGAGATCAACTGTTTGAGATGCGACAGCGACGACTCGAAGGAAGCCTGACGGCTGAAGATCGCGAGAAGGCGCGGAGCATCCGGCAACAGTTGCGCGCTTCGATGACCGACATGCGCAGTCAGATGAGAAATACTTTGACGACCGAGCAGCGTTCGCAACTCGATGCGTTACAGGAACAACGTAAACAACGACGCCAGGAAATGATGGAACAGCGTCAGGAATTTAGACGATCCCGACCACAGGAGTGACAAGCAAAACACTGGGGAGAGAAGGCGCGGATTGATTTATAGTCCGCGTCTTTTGTCATTTAAGCTGAATGTGTCGCGTCGCATGGTGACCCACCCGCTACCGCGCGGTGGTACTGACTTCGTTATGAACCACCCACCCGCTACCGCGAGGTGGTACTGACTATTATGAACCACCCACCCGCTACCGCAAGGTGGTATTGACTTCGTTATGACCACCCACCCGCTACCGCGAGGTGGTACTGACTATTAGAATGTCGTCGTTATGAAGTTACGACCAATGACTGCGGACGATTGGACCATAGTCCGATCGATTTATGAAGAAGGAATAGCGACAGGTCAGGCGACGTTCGAAACGCAAGCGCCAACCTGGGAACAGTGGGACGCCGCACATCATAAATTCGCGCGCATTGTTTTGGTGGTCGATGATGAAATCAAAGGTTGGGCAGCGTTGAGTCGCGTTTCCGCCAGACAAGTTTACTGTGGCGTCGCGGAAGTAAGTGTGTATGTATCGGCGTCGTCGCGTGGAAAAGGTTATGGGCGACAGTTGCTTGAAGGTCTTATAAGTGAGTCGGAGCGGAATGGCATTTGGACACTGCAAGCGGGCATCTTTCCGGAGAATGTGGCCAGCATCCAACTTCACCAACGCTGTGGTTTTCGCGAAGTGGGGCGTCGCGAACGAATCGCGCAGCTCCATGGAAATTGGCGCGATACTGTACTGATGGAACGGCGCGCAGGATAGATGCGGGGATGGGGAGAGTGGGTGACGGGGTGATGGGGTGACGCGGAGAGTGGGTGATGGGGTGAGTGGGAGAGGGGGTGATGCGGTGACGGGGAGATGGGGTGATAAGCAGATTAGTAGTTGTCGGCCATCCCATCACCCACTCACCCCATCACCCCGTCACCCCGTCACCCACTCTCCCACTCACCCTTTCCGGCGTAGCTTCAACACCGCGATCTCCGGCCTGACACCAAATCTCACCGGCAATCCAATCACTCCGGTCCCACTGGACACGTACAACTGAACATCTCCGTAACTAAACAACCCTTGCGCGTAACGAAGGTCCCTCGTTGCGAACCGCGCCGGGGCGCCGAGCCACGGAAGCTTGATCTGCCCACCATGTGTATGACCACTCAAAATGAGCGATACATTTTTAACTTCTTCAAACTCAAGAACTGACGGTTGATGGGAAAGTAAGATTGTTGCTTTCTGATCTTTAAGACCAGCAAACGCCTTAATCCAATCGGCCGCACTCCACGTCCAATCATCGATTCCAGTTAACTGAATCGCATCCGGACCACGATGCAGGGTCGTGTTCTGATTATTCAAAACCTCGATGTGCTGCTTTTGCAGAGCGCGGGTTGTTAGCTCCGGGTCAGTGTAATGGTCATGGTTACCGAGCACGGCCCAAACACCCTCTGGCGCTGTTAACGTGGAAAGCGCTTCGGCACACGGTTCGATAAAGCGCCGGTAGCTGGTGGCGTAATCACCAGTCAACACAAACATGTCTGGTTTGGTTTGTTGGGCCAGGGCAACAACGCGGCGCACTTCATTGATGCCGAGGATCTTGCTGTGATGAATGTCGGTGAGTTGAGTTATCCGAAAATTTTCGAAACGTTCCGGAAGGTCTTTGATGAAAACGTCCGTTTCAGAGATGAAGTAATAGTAAGGCTCGATTAGACGCGCGTAAGCAGACACGGCTGAGGCGGCGACGAGCGGCGTCGCAACCAATCCACCTAAGAATTGTCTACGCGTTAATGACGGCACGGAATCATTGTATAACTTCTTCTCTGCGTCTCCGCGTCTCTCTGCGTCTCTGTGTTGAAACTGGTGTCTCCTAAGCGAACCATCTTTCAACACAGAGGCGCAGAG
>DATDMC010000135.1:0-12597 GCA_036518995.1 Pyrinomonadaceae bacterium
GGGTCGAAGGGCGTAGCCCGAAGTTGTAGTGCGCGTTTTGACGGAAAGGCAGAGCCATTCCTCACAACAGACGGCCAAGCCACAGCACGCGGGGGTAAACCACCCTTCCAAACTGCACTATTCAGTAATTCTCAGCTTCACTAATCTTTCCCATTTGCGATCCTTAACGGAAAGTTGCACGATCAGCAACAAGACAAAGCACTAAGCACAAAGATCAAAACACAAAGCTCTTATGCTCGTAACCATCGGTCAAATCAACACCATCAACGGCGACTGGCGGGCCAACACTGATAGCATCATTCGCGCAATCGAACAGGGTAAGCAGGACAAATCCGATCTAGTGGTCCTGCCGGAGACAGCGATTCAGGGCTATACCTCGCTCGATTGGTTTCTCGATCGCGACGTCGAACGCTGTGCGCTGCAACCGCTCGAGGAAATCATTGCCGCCACCGAAGGCATCACGGCAATCGTAGGCACCGTGCGACCCTCAGGACTGAAAACCGGCCGGCGACTCTACAACTCAGCCGCAGTGATTCACGATCGAAAACTCATCGGGTTCGCCGACAAAACTCTGCTGCCTGAATACGACGTGTTTGACGATCCACGTTATTTTCAACCAGCAGAAGAACGACATCTCTTCACTATCAAAAACAAAAAACTCGGCGTCGCAGTTTGCGAGGATTTTTGGAACGACAAAACTTTTTGGCGCGAACGTCTCTACACAAATGATCCGGCCGACGAGTTGATCGAAATGGGTTCGCAAGTGCTTGTTTCAATCAACGCGTCACCTTTCAACCGGGGAAAGATGGGCCAACGCTGCGCCATGGTGTCGCACCGGGCGAAGTCGGCGAAGTTGCCGATCGTATTTGTGAACTTAGTGGGCGGCAATGACGGAATTGTTTTCGATGGCGCCAGCATCGTTGCCGACGCGAATGGAGAGATCATTATGCAGGCGCCTCCATTCGAAGAGTTTATTGAGACGGTCGATCTTGATTGCGGTGTTGCGGACCGACGCTGCCTGCCTGGCGATGACATCGAAACCGCGCATCGCGCTCTCGTGATGGGCGTTCGAGACTACGCGCAAAAGAACCGTTTTAAAAAAGCAGTGATCGGATTGTCAGGCGGAATCGATTCGGCGGTCGTGGCTGCTCTCGCTTGCGAAGCACTTGGCGCCGAAAACGTTTTAAGCGTGATGATGCCGTCTCCATTTTCGTCGCGTTCGAGTGTCGATGATTCGGTTGAGATGGGACGGCGATTGGGAATGGGCGTGATCGAACATCCAATCACAGATGCCTATCAAACGTTACTCAAAGAACTAAAGCTCGAAGCGCCGGCCGAAGGTAAAAGTTCACTGGCTGCGGAGAACTTACAGTCGCGCTTACGGGGCAATATCCTGATGACAATTTCAAACGCGGAAGGGCGACTATTGCTATCAACCGGAAACAAGTCGGAACTCGCGTTGGGCTATTGTACGCTTTATGGTGACACAAACGGTGGGCTGGCAGTGATCGGCGACGTGCTCAAGACCGAAGTTTATGCACTGGCCAAACACATAAATTTAGATCGCGAAATTATTCCCAGAGCAATCATCGATAAACGGCCTTCGGCAGAATTGGCGCCGGGACAGTATGACGATCAGTCGCTGCCGCCTTACGACCAGCTTGATAAAATCCTTCGTCTTTATTTTGAGCAGAAAGCAACGCCTAAAGAGATTGTCGAAACGGGATTTGATGAGGCGTTTGTTTACGACATTCTTAATCGGGTCGAATCACCGGCGAACGAATTCAAACGGCGCCAGTTGCCACCAACGTTGATCATTTCCCGTAACGCGATTGGAGTTGGTCGACGGAGACCGGTAACGCACCACTATAAACGTGAACAGTTGAACTGCGATTGATCTCAGCGTCTCAGTGTTCTCTGCGCCTGTGTGTTGAAATGACGGACGCTTAGTTGGACCACAGCTTTAACACAGAGACGCTGAGAACGCTGAGACGCAGAGAAGAAGTCAGGCGATCGTTACCAGTGTTTGCTTCAGATCCTCGTCTGAATGGCCCACCGCTAAATCCAACTCAGCCTCAACATCGCCGCTTACAGTTCCGAGTTTTTTAAAGTCAAACAATGCCCGATCAAGCAGGTGAGAGGGCACGACGTTAGTAATCGCCGTCAGCATTGAGGAACGAATGTAGGGAATCTCTTTTTCGAGTTCTTTGATCAACCGGCCCATGCGCGCGCGTTTTAAATTTGACTGCGAGCCACACAAATCGCACGGAATGATCGGAAACTGTCGTGACGCGGCGTACGCGCTAATGTCCGCTTCATTACAATAAGCCAGCGGACGAATCACGGTGTTGCGACCGTCGTTCGACCTCAATTTTGGCGGCATCGCTTTCAACGCGCCGATGTAGAACAAGTTCAACAATAGCGTAGTAATGATGTCGTCGGCGTGATGGCCCAGCGCGATCTTGTTACAGCCTTCTTCGACCGCGATGTTGTAAAGAATGCCGCGCCGCAACCGCGAACACACCGAACAAAAAGTCTTACCCTCCGGCACGAGGCGCTTCACGATCGAATACGTATCACGCTCCACAATCCGAAATGGAACAGCTAACTCGCTTAGATATTTAGGGAGGACTTCCGCGGGAAAGTTTGGCTGTTTCTGATCCAGATTTACGACCAGGATGTCGAAACTAACTGGCGCTCGTTTGCGCATGTCGAGCAGTAGATCCAACAACGTGTGACTGTCCTTACCTCCGGAAAGGCAGACCATCAGGCGATCGCCATCCTCGATCATTTGAAAATCGGCGATGGCTTCTCCCATGTGCCGGAGAAGTTTTGTTTTTGTCTTGTCCTCAATCTGCATCGAGAGGAGGATGCCACGGAAGGTTTGTGGTTTTCAAATGCGAATGGTCAGGGTCAGTGGTCCGTGGTTCCTGATTAGTGATTAGTCGTTCGTCATTTGTCGTATCGGCTTCGCCGCCTGTTGTGAGGCATGGCTCTGCCTTGCCGTAAGAGTGGTCTTAAAGTTTTTTAGGGCTCCGCCCTGGAATTGTGGGCGTAGCCCAGGAAATCAATGAGAACTCGGAACGGCAAGGCAAAGCCATGCCTCACAACAGGCGGCGAAGCCGATACGACGAAACGACAAACGATGAACGATGAATGACGAACGATGAATGACGAACGATGAATGACGAACGACTAATCACTAATCATAATCAGGAACCACTGACTACGGACCACAAACACGAACCAATCCCAAAAATTTCTTGTTAAACACTCCGCCGCTATGCTACTTTGCAGCGCACTTTAGCGGTTTTGTGGGTTGGCCTAATCAGCAAACCCAGTCACTCCATTCCCAAACACTAACAAGGCGGAAACTCTAACTGATCTCTGCGGAGAGCTGTCCATACTCGAAGTAATTCGAGTTACGAGGCAACAGCTAACTCCGCTATCTAAGATTTAATGACTATTGAGAGTTTACCTAGTCCTGTAGACGACGAGTTCTCGTTGACCAGTCTTGCAGAAGCGGCGGCCAGGTTTTTCGACACCAGAGCTCCGTTTGAAAAATGGCTGCAGACACTGGAAACGCCTACGCCTGCAGCACAAGTGCGCTCAGATTCAGACTGTGAAGTTCTCTTCGCCGGCGTGCTACGCGTTGATAGTTTGATTAAGGGCCAGATTCAATCCGCACATGGCACGTTATTACTAACCGAGCCAGGAAGAGTCGAAGCTGATGTTGACGTGCGCGTTGCAATTATCGACGGTTATCTGCAAGGTGATCTACGCGCAACAGAGTATGTAATTCTTAATCCAACGGCCCGAGTCTATGGCGACATTCATACGCCGTCGTTGTCGATAAACGATGGCGCAATCTTCGAAGGCAATTCGTATTTTCTGGAACGGAGAATCTACTCCGAAATTTGCAAGCTCGAAAACAACCACGAGGTAGAGTTGGCGATGGCGGCGGGAGCTTAAAAATCCTGCCAAATTCCTCAAGCTCAAGGGATTACAATTTGGTTACAGCTCTAGACACTGGAAGGATAGTTTGTCTATCATGATGCCCCGCTTCCGCGCGGTAGATCATTCGTACTAGCCGCAAAGCTAGAATCAATCCACGAAACAAAGGTAAGCGCGTTGTTTTGTTGCTATAAAAGTCCCGACCGCATCGGTGGCTAAACATCTCGCGCCCCCACAATACGGAGGTTACTAATGCTCAGGATAGGAAAGAATCCCAAGGAACACGAAGAAAACGACAACTCCAGCCACCGGCAGGAAACCCCTGAATATTCCACTGCCAAGCCTTCCTACGCTTCGTCGTATCAAGGGTCAGCTCCGGAAACGAAGCCTGCCGATTCATTGACGGCTGGTGCGGCTCGGGCGATGACAGAGAGTGAAACTCTGGCGCGAGACATTAAAGAAGGAACACTTAGCGGTTTCGTGGGCGGCGGTACGGTTGTCACCGGAGAAGCTAACTTCAAAGCGATGATGAGAGTGGACGGTCACTTATCAGGCCGCGTCGCTTCCACGAGCGGAACACTCATCGTCGGGGCAAACGGTAAAGTGGATGCGAATATTGAGGTCGCAGTGGCTGTCATTCACGGCACTATTAACGGCGACATTATTGCCACGCAGCGTCTCGAACTCGGTCGCGCAGCAAAAGTTAACGGCAACATTCAAACCCCGTCGCTAATCATCGAACAGGGCGCGATGTTTGAAGGAAGCTGTAAGATGGTGCAGATGACCGCGGCAGCCGAGAAGGGTAAGAGAGACACCGCCAGGAAGAGCGCCGATGAACCTCTCGACACATCCAAGATGCAGGCCATTAACGCGGACGGAGCAAAGAGTACCGAAATCAAAAGCGTATCAAACGTAGTTAGCTAACCACGTGCATCAGTAATATCCTGAAGGCGCTTTGCTGTGGACCAGCAAAGCGCCTTTTTGATTTAGCCTGACAACTGTTGCATTGCCCCGAAGGGGCTGCGTCACAAAGCCCAGGGTTGGCGCTTCGGCTACCCTGGTAACGAGTCCTTGCGATCTGGCAACCGCAATGCGGTTGCGCCGGCTCCGTTTATCGATCTGACCCAACCGCGTTACGGTTGCTTTGAATTGCTTTCACCTCCCAGGGTTACCGAAGCGGCAACCCTGGGCTCTGGGTCGCAGCCCCCTCGGGGCAACAGGAAGCGCTAACAAGTCACGATGAAAACTAGATCAATTTACATCACCGCCGCTTTCTCTTTGGTCCTCTTAATCCCGGGGCTCCAGCAAGCTCAAACAATCCCGCAATCTACGCTCCTCAAAATCGTCAAAGCAGAAGACGAACGACGCTGGGACGGCAACCTGCGGATCTTATTGACTAGTCAAAACGCAGCAGTCAGATCACGTGCAGCACTAGCCGCAGGCCGAATCGGCAACGAAGGCGCGCTCGCCGAGTTGAGTAACATACTCGCCAACGACAAAGATCAAAACGTGCGAGCGATGGCGGCATTTGCGATCGGCGAAGTTGAATCAATCAACGGCGCCAATGCTCTGCTTAACGCACTCGCCAGCGAATCCAGTGAAGTCAGGGCACGTGCGATCGAGGGTCTGGGAAAAATTGCTGCGGCCTTACCGAGAGACCAGCAAACGCGTCAGACCCAACTCGCCGCCGGCATACTCGAAGCAGTGAAAACTGAAACCGCGAAGGCCGCGCCGGATCGCCTGGTCCTGCTACTTGGCGCCACTGCGATTCTTCGTTCTCGACCTGCCGCTGCAGGCCCAATCTTGACCACGTTGTTGACTAACAAAGACGCACGCATTCGCACCGACGCTGCAAATGCGCTCGCCCGGCTCCGACTTAAAGACGGCAACACTCAACTGCTCGAACTCGTTACCAGTGATCCCGATCCAAACGTGCGCGCCAACGCCGCGCGAGTACTTGGCGCCACCGAAGAAAAATCTGCTTACGACAAACTGATTGCCAGTGCGACCCAGGACAAAGACGCGCGCGTAAGAGTCAGTGCGATTCGCGCATTAGTGACGTTGAAAGATCCACGCGCAGCGGACGTGTTGGTGAAATACGGCAAGTCAATTACCGATCGCGTTTTGAAAGGTTTGCCCGTAGAGCTGAACGAGTTGCTGGAAATTGCCAACGCGTTAGGTCGATTGCTAACAGGCACTGCTAATCGAGTTGCACTTGATTGGCTCAACCAGGGTGAAGCGGATTTGAATCACTCCGCGCCTGAACTTGATCTCGCACTCGTTCGCATTTCACCTGATGAATATCTCGCTTCATTCGGCGCTGATGAAGGAGCGGCCAAAAGAAACGTTCAGGAAACACTTATCCTCCATTGGCGTTCTGGTTCAAGCATTGCCCAGGCCCTGCGCGAGATTGCGGCCTTGCCAGACACTACTCCCAACAAAGGAAAGTTGATGAAGTCGGCGCAGTCACTCTTGCAGGCAATGCTCGATTACAAAAATTCCGGTGTTAAAATAAATTCGCTTTTGCCGCTTCACACCGAATATGGAATCCCCGATGTACTTCGCGCTTACGCCGCCTTCAAACCTGATGACATCGAAACGATCCTGCGCGCGAACCTCGAAGATAACGATGTGATCGTTCGCGCCACGGCAGCCGAGCTGTTAGGCGAATTGCCCGCATCCGATGAAAACACTCGAATCTTAGCCGCAGCTTTGCCGCGTGCAATGAACGACGACTTGAACGACGCAGTCCTCTCGATTATCGATTCACTGGCAAAACAAAAGAATCCCGCAGCAAACGACGCACTCAAGTCTGCCCTTCAATCCAACGATCGACTCGTTAGACAAAAAGCTGCAACTGCTTTGCAAGCCAATAAAGTGGGCGACTTCTCTGCTCAAGTCGGCCTGGTCCAGACGAAAAATAAACTGGCCGACTATCAACGAGCGCTTGCCCGCATCGGCAAAACCGTTCGCGCGGTTGTGACAACTACCAAAGGTTCGTTTACGATTGAGCTGCTCCCCAAAGACGCCCCTCTAACTGTCGACAACTTTGTGCAACTGGCCAGGCGTGGTTACTACCGCGGCATCGTGTTCCATCGTGTCGTCCCAAACTTTGTAATTCAGGATGGCGATCCACGCGGCGACGGCAATGGTGGTCCAGGTTATACGATTCGTTGCGAAGTGAATGAAGTTCCTTACGACCGTGGAGCAGTAGGAATGGCATTGTCCGGAAAAGACACCGGCGGCTCGCAATGGTTTGTGACGCACGCGCCGCAGCCTCATCTCGATGGCGGCTATACTGTTTTTGGTCGAGTTATTTCGGGAATGAATGTGGTTGACAATATAGTAAGGGGCGACGTGATACGTTCAATCACGATCAAGTGATGCAACTTAGACGCAACAGGTTTGATTGGTTGATGTTGGCGATAGTAATCGCGGCAACAGTCTACGCAGTTGAGGCCCAATCAACGGCGGCGGACAAGACTGTCGAACACAATAAGTACTCGATCAATTTCAAGATTAATTTCGATCAACTTTCGTACGAAGGAACGGAACGCGTCCGCTGGATCAACCACGGTGAGAAACCAACCTCGGTAATCTATTTTCACCTCTATCCGAATCTCCGCAGTAACGATCCGGATTCAACCGTCAATGCGACTGCTGAAACTGATGAACCCGTGTTGGATGTGAGCGAAGTACGTTCAGTGCAGGGTGACACGCCGTTGTTCTTTTTTCTCGACGACCAGGCAACCACGTTGCGCGTGAATTTGCGTGAGCCAGTAGCGCCAAACGCAGCTACCGAAGTTGCAATCAAGTTTAAGGGCAAAGTTCCCGAAATTGATCCCGATGAAGCGAGCCTGACCACGCACGTCGTCAAACAAGTAAGTGCGGCGTTACGAAGTGAACGAGAAACACGTCGCGCGCGCGATCTGAATTTCCGTTGTAAAGGCGTAATGCTGTTGGCGACCGCGTATCCAGTTCTCGCGGTGCACGACGGTGATGAATGGCGCCGAAAAGTTGAGCCTTCGGTTGGTGACATTGTCTTCAATGAAGTTGCTGACTATGAAGTTTCAGTATCGATTGCGCCGGATGTTCAAGTGTTCACTTCAGGAACCGAAGTCGCAACCAAACCAAACAAGGACACGCAAACTTTTACCGCCTCTTCCTTGCGCGACTTCGCAATTCTTGCCGGTCGCAATCTTCGCTCGGAACAAACTGAATCGCAGGGCGTCACGGTTCGTTCGATTTATCTTGCCGATCACGAACGCGTGGGTCGTCGCGCTTTGAGTGTCGCAGCGAATTCTCTCCGCGTATTCACTTCTGTTTTTGGACCGCTACCTTTTAAAACGATCAGCATTGCCGAAGCGCCGCTCGTAGCAGGACTAGGCAGCACGGAGTTTTCCGGTTTCAACATCATTGCCAGTGCTTTTTACGTGGACTTCGATGCGCCGGCGGTCCGCAATCTACCTGAGATCATTCGCGAACAACGACCGTCGGTTGAGGAAAGTTTGGAATGGACGGTGGCCCATCTCGTTGCTCATCAATGGTGGGGAGCGGCAGTTGGAAACGATCCGGGTCGCGAGCCCGTGTTGGACGAGGCTTTGTCCTGCTGGTCTTCGCTCGTCTATTACCGCACCACCTACGGCGAAGAAAAAGCGAGAGCCGTGCTGGATGATCAAGTGCGTGGCGTTTATCGACTCTATCGCACGTTTGGCGGCGACGATATGGACGCCAATAGACCGTCGCGCGATTATCGAAACACGTTTCAGTATGCGGCGATCGTGACCGCCAAGGGCGCGCTCATGTTTGTCGAACTCCAACGCATGCTCGGCGACGACAAACTTTTCGCAGCTTTGCGTAACTACTATCAGGCCAATATTTACGAAATCGCACAGCTCGAAGATTTGCGTGGCGCCATCATTGCCGAGGCCCCGATCGAACAAAGGCGAGCGGTGGGACGTACATTCACGCGTTGGCTAACTTCGCGGCGCGGAGATGAAGACATTGCACCGCCAGACCAGGAGTTGGCCGCGTCGCTGGGCATTCCCACGAAACAAACGCCGGCGCGATCGAATGGCGGCGACAAGAACGCATTCACGGCGTTTGCCAAGGTCGGAAAATTTTTCTGGCAACAGATGACGAAGATTCGGTAACAAAGAGTGCGGGGTTAGTAATCAATGGTCAGTAGTCAGTGGAAATTTCAAGACGCGCTGGAGCCTATTGCGAAGAAGAAGCGGCTTCAGCCTACAGGCGTCGAGAACCTTGAGCGGCTTGGCTGGCTCATGGATGATCTGTTTCGCATTCCTGTGCTCGGCTGGCGCTTTGGATTGGATGCGATCATTGGACTAATCCCCGCTTTGGGTGACACCACTACTTCGCTCGTTTCGTTTTACATTCTTGTCGCAGCCGTCCGCTATCGAGTTCCCAAAGTCACACTTCTGCGCATGGGACTTAATCTCGCGATCGACTATATCGTGGGTTCGCTGCCACTGGTTGGCGATCTGTTCGATGCTTTTTGGAAATCGAACCAGATGAATGTGGAACTGCTGAAGGATCGGGCCCAAGTTTCCGGAGCTGAAGCAAAAAAAGGAAGAGCCAGCGATTGGCTCTTCGTCGGTTTGATAATTTTTGGTTTGATCTTCTTAGCGCTGGGAAGTGCGGCGTTGAGTATCTACATACTCGTAGAAGTTAGTCGACTTATCGTCAACCCTGGGTCGTAGCCACTGCAGTCTGCTGAGTTGCCAGCAATCGTTCAAGCGCCGACTTCAACATATCCAAACCGCGCTCACCGGCGGCGAAACTCTTGAGCTTTCCTTCTGCGTCGAACAAATAGTACGCGGGCACATAACCCTGATCGTTCTGAAACGCTTCCTTCAGTTTGTGATCGTTGTCGACAGCTACTGGTTCGACGATGTGGTGCGCCGAGATCAAATCGCGCACTTTCTCAATGTCGGTATCGGCTTCATAACGCGGCATGTGGATCGCCACAACGCGTAAGCCCTGTTCTTTCTTTTCTTCGCGCCACTGCGCAACTCGGGGTAAGTTGTCTTTACAGACTCCACAGCTCACTGACCAAAAATGTACTAATGTGGGATGGCCTTGCGACTCTGCTTCGGCGTGCGCCTGAGTTCCATTGAACCATTCAGTCGCACCATCGAGTGAAGGCATCGGGGTTCCAATTCTCATTGGCATAGTCGTTCCTCAAATTGCCAATTTCCGATTGCCGAGTGCCAATTTAAATCGGCATTCGGCAATCGAAAATCGGAAATATTAATTAAGTGTTTTCTGTCCTGGTTTCCATTCGGCCTGGCAAAGACCACCGGTTTGCAACGCCTGGATCACGCGCAGGGTCTCTTCGGCTGAACGACCGATGTTGAGATCGTGCACGACCTTGTAGCGCAACACGCCTTCAGGATCGATTACAAATAGACCACGAAGTGCGATGCCGCGGTTTTCAATCAACACGCCGTAATCGCTCGCCACACTCTTCGTCGAGTCGGCTGCCAATGGATATTTTAGATCCGCGACGCCACCCTTATCTCGTGGGGTGTTGATCCAGGCCCGGTGCGAGAACACCGAGTCAGTGGAAACGCCGATCACTTCTGCGCCAATCGCCTGGAAATCTTCGTAACGATCGCTGAACGTGGTGAGTTCAGTGGGACAAACAAACGTAAAATCGAGCGGGTAGAAAAGTAGAACGAGCCATTTTCCTGAATAGTCGGAAAGCTTCACATTCTCATTCAGCTTTTCAAGGTTCTTGGTTGAGGCCATATCAAAATCCGGGGCTGGCTGGCCGACCATCGCCTTATCTGCTACTGCTGCTGTTGCTGCTGCTGTCATGTATCCTCCAAAAAATTAGTGGTAACTAAGTCAGATTAGTTGTTAAGTCTCGCGACAATCGGCGCAAAGACCTCTCAAAGTTAAGTGGACAGATTCCGGTTTGAAATGCGATTTGCGCGCGGCGGCCTGCATTAATCCGGTGGTTTGCGGCAGATCAAAATCGACGAGCTTGCCGCAACTGTTACAGATAGCGTGGTCGTGACGATCTGTTTCTCGATCGTAACGACTCGCGCTATCGCCAAATTTTATTTCGTGCACAAGTCCCGCCTCTTTCAGATAACGAAGCGAGTTGTACACAGTTGCATGACTGATAGTGGGGAGACGCTGGCGTGCTGCTTCAAAAATCTCATTGGCCGTGGGGTGATCTTCACGATTAAGGATCACCTGTAAAACGGCGTCGCGCTGGGGTGTTAGCTTCTGCGCGTCTTTTTGATTGTCGTCTTTGCTCCGCGTCAACTTCATGTGAGACTTAGACTAATTCTAAATCAATGCGATGTCAAGCGGGCGAACCCTCATCAACTACACCCTCTCTGCGTCTCTGCGCTCTTTGCGTCTCTGCGTTGAAACTTGGGCCGACTTTGCGAACGCTTATTTCAACACAGAGACGCAGAGAACGCAGAGACGCAGAGAGAAATTTGGGTACTAAGAACTACCCAGCTTTGGATGTTCTTTTGCAAACTTCACTACTCGGTCCACGTAACTCTCAAACGGTGGACAATGAAGGCCATGTGGTGTCAGTAAAAGGCTGGCGTTCGTTGTGTCGTAGAGCTGCTTAACAAAGAAGTATGGAACACCATGATGCGGCAGGCCCGTGAGCTTTGGCGATGGTGGCGACATCAGGAAGAAGTTGACCCATGACGGTGGAACTGTGATACGCGACTTACCACCATTGATGGCTTTCGCGATCGCATTGAAGAGTTGATTGGTGGTCAAAGGATTTGGATCCGCGATCTGCAACGTCTTACCAATCGCGCGCTCGTCACAAGCTAACGCACTCATCGACTCGACGACATAATCGACCGGGACCAGATTCAAACACACTTCATGATTACCGATGTTGAGTAGCGATAGACCACGCCAGAGTAAGAGATAAAAGATCAAATAATAGACGCCGTCGTACTTCACGGTTTCTCCGGTTTGTGAATCACCGCAAACAACCGATGGCCGGTGGATCGTAACCGGCGCGGCAGTCTTCAACGTTTCGACTTCAAGCTCGGCTAAATACTTCGACTCCTCGTAAAAGTTGCGAAATCCCGCATCGTGACGAAGTTCGGTTTCCAGTATTTGCCCTTCGCGCTTGCCGGCTACATAGCAGGTGGAAACATGATGGTGATGACGAAGATTCGGAAGTGCGCGGACAAAACTGTTCATGTTGCGCGTCCCTTCGACATTTATTTTCATTGCTAGTTCACGCTCAACAGCTAAGTCGTAGACCGCAGCCAGATGAAACGAACGCGTTGTTTCTCTCTTCACTACTTCGACGTGGTTCGCATTCAGGCCGAGTTGCGGTTGGGTAATATCGCCTTCAACAATCTGAAAATCGCCGAGAGATTTTCCAGAGGCTGTGGCAATTTTATTGAGCGTCAGTTTGGCGCGGTCCAATAGCGACGGTTGCACCAATAGAATAAAGCGGTTCGGCTTCGTCGCTAATTTTTCCAGTAGCCGGTCGGCAATGAACCCCGGAAAACCAGTGATGAAAAATGTTTCGTCCATGCTCATACACTTAACAACTCTCGTGGCGATGAAGTCAGTACCACCTCGCGGTAGCGGGTGGGTCTCTGGGACTTAAGATGCCGAATGAAA
>DATDMC010000136.1:0-10354 GCA_036518995.1 Pyrinomonadaceae bacterium
CGACAAGAGCGTTCTCTTATAATTCGACGAATTCTTTATTCCTGGCTAACAGCGGCGGGCTCTTGTCGGAGCGCAGCCGTCTCGGCCGCCCCCGTCAAAAACTCGCCCCGTCATTCGAAAACGCGCCCTTCAATTCAACCGACTCAATGAAACTGCGCGGCTTTGTCCGTCTTGCCCCACGCTTTATACAGAACATACAGCCGCTGTCGAGCCTGCGTGGTCAACTTGTTTTGCTCACCCCTCCGAGCTTTCAGAACTTCGTAAGCATCCGAGAGAAGCGGCTCCGCTTCGTCAAACCTCTTCAACGCGGTGAGCGCGCCACCGAGTGCGCCTTCGGCCTCCGCAATCTGATAATTTCCAGCCGGCTGTTTAGCTCGACGAAATTCCAAACCTTCGCGTAACAAACCTTCCGCTTCGGTCGCCCGGTTAGTGTCCGTGAGCAGACGACCGAGACCAATTAGCGTCGTTGCAACATCTTTATGACCGCCCGGATAGAGCTTGCGTTGCGTTTGCAGAGCTTGACGAAGTTGCGGCTCAGCAGCGCCGAAGTCGCTACGCTCATAAAGTAGTTGGCCCACGTTTGAGACTGTCCTGGCGACGCGGGGATCTTCTTCGCCCAACTGTTTGCGATAGGCACTCAGGGCTTTTCGATAAAGCGGTTCGGCAGCAGTGAGGTCGCCTTTATCGTAGAACATCCGCGCGAGGTTCTGGGTCAACGTAGCGACACTCGGACTATCTTCGCCTAACAATTTGATGAAGATAGCCTGCGCCTCTCGATAGAGTGGTTCCGCATTTTCGTAGTCACCTTTTTGGCGGAGGGTTTCAGCCAGATTGTTGAGCGTAACAGCGAGACTCGGATGTTCGTTGCCGAGCACTTTGCGTTTGTTCGTAATGATTTCACGATATAGTCGCTCAGCTTCGTCATATTCACCTTTATTATCTTTGAGTAACGCATAGTTGCTCAGGTGCGTGAGTACATCCGGATCTTCCATTCCCAGCGTTTGACGATCAATCACGAGAGCTTCCTGATAAAGCTTGTCAGCCTCAGTGTAGTCTCCGTTTTCAGTTGCCATCAGGGCGAGATTATTTAGTGACTGGGCCACATCACGATGCATTGGCCCAAAAATCTTTCGTCGCAAGGCGAGGGTTTCGCGGTAAAGCGTTTCGGCGGAAGCGATGTCACCCTGGTCCTTCCGAGCGAAGGCAAGCAGGTTCAGACTCTCTGCCGTTTCCTGATGCTCCTCGCCGCGCAGCTTGCGCCGGATCTTGATAGCCTCCTGCAAAAATGGTTCTGCCTCTTTTGAACGTTGCTTTTCGAGTAATACCCAACCCAGGTCGTTAAGACTTTTCGCCGTATCGACATTCTCGTTACCAAGAACCTCGCGTCTTAGTTTTACGGATTTTTCAAGTAAGGGAATGGCGCTGTCGTAGAGTCCCAGGCCACGATAGACCATTCCGATCGCGTCCATGAGAGTCGCCTGCACTTCCGGCTGATCTTTCATCTCAGTTTCAATGCGAGCGGCGCCCTGATCCAGAATTTCGCGGGCCGTAATACTTTTTCCTTTTGCCTCGCTGGGATCTGAAACCTTGAACAAGTCGACCAGAAACGCAGAAACGCGTTCTGCTTTGTCTCGTTCACGCGCCGCACGGGCTGACTGTTGAATGATAAAGACGGCTGAAACAGCGAGCAGCACCGCAAATGCCGCGGCAATCGCTACCCCAACCTTGTTGCGCTTAACAAACTTGCCGGCGCGATAACCAAAAGTGTCCTTACGCGCCGAGACCGGAAGCCCGGCTAAATGTCTCCTGATGTCTTCCGCGAAGTGGCCCACTGATAGATAGCGACGCTCCGGTTCCTTACGCATCGCCATCAACACGATGTTGTCGAGATCACCTTCCAGCCGGCGTCGCAACTTATCGGGTTCACCCTCGCGCGTCCTGCTGACCGATTCGGGTGTCAGAGTCCGTGTCGAACCCTCGTTATCGATCATGTCTTCGCGACGGTTAATGACCGTGCTGGGCTTCGCCGGTGATTCTTCACAAATGACCCGCTCGATCTCGACTCGCTCAGTGCCCCTGAGATGATAGGGACGATGGCCCGTCAACAACTCATAGAGCAATACACCCAGGCTGTAGACATCGCTGGCAGTGGTTATCTTTCCGCCGCGCACTTGTTCGGGACTGGCGTAGTCGGGCGTCATTAAGCGCACCGCGATTTCGGTCGGCGCCATCGTCTGCCCGTACAACTCCGGATTGAGTAACTTGGCGATGCCGAAATCCAGCAGTTTAGGCTCGCCTTGATCGGTCACTAGTATGTTGCTGGGTTTGAGGTCACGATGGACCACCAGGTTTTGGTGGGCGTAATGCACTGCCGCGCAGACTTTGCGAAACAACTCCAGGCGCGTCGCCGTCGAAAGCTTTTTTGTATCGCAGTAGGAGTCAACCGGCATGCCTTCTACGTATTCCATCACGAAGTAAGACAAGCCATCCGCTGTCGTATCGCCGTGTAAAAGACGTGCAATGTTGGGATGATCGAGCGAAGCGAGAATCTGTCGTTCGTGGCGGAATCGATTGAGGATCTCTTCCGTGTCGAGCCCGCGTTTGATGAGTTTGATGGCGACGCGTTTCCGATATTGATCGTCGGAGCGAATAGCGAGATAGACGGCACCCATTCCACCCCGACCAAGTTCGCGAATGATCTTGTATGGACCGATTAGTTGTCCTTCAATTGGATTATTGACGGGGTGTCTGATCAGCGTTTCGCCGTCTGACAGCGGGTTTTCCATCAGTTTCGAATCTTTTTCAAAGGCGGCTACTAAGGCTGCTACTTCTTCGCGCAGTTCGATCTGTTCGCCACAGAGACGTTCGAGCAGCGAGGCACGCTCCTCGGCTGGGCTCTCGAGAACTGGCGCAAGGATGGTGATGATCTGTTGCCAGCGTTCTGGTGTCATAAAGGCTTTGAACTCGAAAGGCGGCGGCCGAAAACGTTCTGGATGTTAGTCGAGCTATTTCTACTAATCTGACGCGCTCTTATTTCTCTTGAGCGGACATTTGTTTGAGCAGAAATGCCTGCGCCGTCACCCAGTATCTCTTAACAGTGGCAACGGAAAGTGAAAGTATTTCCGCAGTCTCTTCAATTGAGAAGCCAACAATATAGCGCAACTCTACGACGCGGACTTGTTGCGGGTTGAGTGCGGCAAGTTTGTCGAGCGCTGAATCGAGTGCGATGAGATCCACTTGAGGTGGTTGGTGCGCCACTAATGCTTCGGTGAGAGTTTCTTTGAATTCGCCGGCGCCACGTTTGAGGGCGTTGCGACTGCGAGCGTGATCGATCAGAATGCGCCGCATCAAACGGGCCGCTGCGCCAAAGAAATGCGCGCGGTTCTCCCAATCAACGCGTTTCTCGCCAGCCAGTTGAAGATAAGCTTCGTTCACCAGGGCCGTGGGCTGAAGAGTGTGTCCGGGACGCTCCCGTTTAAGATAACCGGCGGCAACACGGCGCAGTTCGTCATAGATAAGAGGCAGCAAGTCGTTGAGTGCTGACTTGTCGCCCTTACTCCATTCGAGCAAAAGTTGTGTCACATTGGTGCGGGTAGTCGTCATCGGAATGCCGGGTTCGGTGTTACGCGTTTTTGATCGTTTTTACGTCTCAGGATTTGGGCCACGTCAACGTGATCGCCTCGCCGATCTTCAGTGCCACCCATTTTTGACTCAACTCATCAAGCTCGTCACACATGCGCGCGATTTGATCGGTCGTGATGCGGTTGGAGTTTTTCGCGCCGCTGACAGCAGGCGGTGTCGCTTTGCCCGAACGACGCAGTTTCCATTCATTATGTACAACATAGACTGCCTCTTCGGATGCAGCAGTATCCCGACGTCCCGCTCGCATTAATTTCTCGCTGCGTTTACTCAATGACCTTTGGCGTCGCGATGCTTCGCGTGTTGTCAGCGACTCTGAATCCTCCGGTAAGAAAGTGCCGCCTGTCCCACCCGCTGCCACCTGGCCGAAAATGCCTTGAGTTAGACCAAGTTCGCGTTCCACAATGAAATGAATCAGGTCGTGTGGTAAGTACTCGTCGAAACCAGGCGCCGGATCTTTAGTAAACGGTGGTAAGCCGGGTCGTAAAATCGTTACACCGTATCGACGCGTTCCGGATCGTCGAAATTGTACGTCCATTGCCGAAACTCCTTCCGGCGAAACATTGCAACTTTTCAGAGCATTAGTAAATAGGCAACTTCGATTGGGCAAAAAAAATGCGCGCCCTGTGGCGCGCACATCTGAAACCGATTCTCGATGAGAATAGAGTCAGCCGCTAGCGTGTTTTTCCAACGGCTGTTCCGCTCGCTCGGTCCAGGCGAGCGGAAAGAAAGATTCGATCATCGTGCCCATGCCTTTGGCGATGCCCTGCTGAAATACAAAATCGGCGAGGGCGATATCGAGGATGCCGAGTCCGAAAGGACTGAAGATAGTTGTTTCATGGTTTTTGTTACGCGGCTCCGCATGGCCCAACAAAACATCCCCAAGGCTGCAGCGAATAAAGTCTCGCTTTCCGGTAGCCAGCTCAGCCAGATGCAAAGAAGTGTTCGCGCGGCAGACATGGTCCACGTCGTCAACTACGTTGTCACTTCCGATAATTATCTCGGGTGAAAAATCACGCAGTGAGATATGCAGGATCGTTCGCGGCGCTTGTGACGGCGGTAGCTGTTGAATATGCGGAGTACCGGCCGTCGTCGCGAGGGCTATCAGGGAGCAATCGGCGAATACGTTTTCGACATCCGGCGCAATATCAACCTCGAGTTGAGTCGAGAGTGTGCGACAACTGTTCTTGAATTGCCGCGCCTTCTCGACATCTTTGTCAAAGACAAGGATCGACTCGATACCTTTAAGAGTGGCTAACAGGAACCTAGTGATCTCAAAGTTAATCAAACCACACCCGATAATACCGACGTGTGCGGTTGGTCCATCATGCAACCAACGCGCGCCTAAAGCAGCACTGGCTGCTGTACGGCGAGCACTGATGACCGACCCTTCGATCAGCGCCTGGGGTCGTCCAGTCTCCATCGAGTTGAGAACAACGACTGCCGAAGCACGCTCGATGCCGTTCGCTGACGGATTATTGGGAAACGAGGAGATCCACTTCATTCCCGCGACCTGAAAAGTATCACCCAGGAATGCGGGCAGCGCGATGATTCGATTTTGTTCGGCCTCGGGAAAGCGGAGAAACGTGGAGTGCGGTAGTGAACTTTTTCCGCGACTATGCGCCTCATATGCTCGTTGGACCACTTCGACGATTTCCAGTTCTCGCCCTGCCAGTACGGAAAGTGTTTCCTCACCACTGAAAATTGCGATTCCGCGCGCCTTCTCTATCTTGTTCGCCATTTGTAGTACCCGTTTCTTTGAAATACTGACTCTCTCGATCCACTCGCTACCGCGGGGTGGTACTGACACGCGTTTTACAACACGAGACCAAAGTGAAAACACGTGATGTCCATCCGCTCCCGCAAATAGAACCGGTGAGCAGAATGTCGCTGCACTCCCGAATCAAGATGGAGTTGGCGACAATCCCATTTCTTCGCTTCGTCAATCAGCCAGTTCATCAGCTCGCGACCGTGATTTTTCGAACGCGCCTTCTCGTCGGTTATGAGATCGTCAACGTAAAGAAATTGACCATAGGAAAGGCATTCCGCGATCCGGTAACCAGCCAGCGATTGAATCTGCCCGTCTTCGATCACCGCCGCGAGGTGATAATTCTGGCTCTCCCGTTGCCGTTTCACCATCGCGAGATATTGTTCTTCGCTAAGGTGAGTGCGTAACTGCTTCATGACCGGAAAGGTCGCTTTTATTTCTGACTCCGTCGTCATCTCTTTGATCATATTCAACTCCTGGGCGATCCATTTTGCGAACGATAATTTTTGACCATCTCCTGCAACTCGCCAGACTTGACCTTGCTTGTTGCCGTGCGCGGAATCTTGTCCTTGAAGATTATGACGTCCGGACATTTAAACTGTCCCATTCTTGCCCTGACGTAGGCGGAGATGTCGAATGAACTCAATTGCGATCCGGGACTCAACACAACTACACAAGCGATTTTTTCTACGTCGCCTTCGTCAAATCGAACTGTCGCACTTTCGGCAACGCCCGCCATTTCCTTCAGGCAAACATCCATGTCTTCGAGGTAAACTTTTTCGCCGCCTCTGATAACCATGCTCTTCTTGCGCCCGGCAATATATAGCAACCCGTTTTCGTCGTAGTAACCCAGGTCACCGGTCATCAACCAGGTCCTTTCAGAATCGACGAAGCAACTTTCCTCACGCTTAAAATGGAGCCCCCGCATCACGCTCGCGCCCTTAATGATCAGTTCGCCGACCTCGCCAGTCGGCAACTCCTCATATTCGTCAGAAACAATTTTTATCTCGTTGTCGGCCGGCGCGCCGATCGAAGAGAAGACAATGTTGTCGAGCGGAGAAATCGTGCAGAAGCAGGTCGACTCGGTGAGCCCGTAAGCAGGGATGATCGGAAAGCCATATTTTTCAAGGAATGCCAGTGCCACTTTTTCAGTTAGCGGCGCGGCGCCGGAGACGCAAAACTTCATTGACGGCGCGTTTATCCGGCAGTCGAACCGTACGAACAGCTCGAACATTAACGGAACAGCGCTGAATGAATTGACGCCATGATGATGCAGGGCCGATTCCAACGACGCCAGTTTCGCAACGTCGAAGCCTTCCATGATCACGACCTTGGCGCCCGTAAAGAGACCGGCGGAGAGGTCGCTGATAAAAGCGAAATTGTGGAATAACGGGAGCAGACAGAGTTTCGTATGACTGCTATCGAGTCGTAATCGATCGATGGCGGTCGTGACGTTATGAACTATATTTCGATGACTTAAGAGGATCCCTTTTGGAGTACCCGTCGTGCCGGATGTGTAGATCAGTTCGGCTCCCGCTTCTTCGCTCAGCGGTCGCGACAGCAGGAGATCGAGATTGGAAGTTTCAAAGTTGCGGTAGGCAGCAATCGGTCGCACCCGTCCTTCAAACTTTGCGAAGTCAAGCTCGCGGTCCACAAATACCAGCTTCGATCCGGAGTGGTCCAACAGGTTTGCGATCTCAGACGGAGTAAGACGTGGATTTAACGGCATCGCGATCGCGCCATAAGCAATCACGCCAAAGAACATGATCGCTATGTCGATCGAGTTGTCCGCGATCAGCGTGATTACGTCACCTTCGCTGACGTTTTCACTTTTGAGTACGTTAGCGATCCGACTTAAGTGATCGCCGAACGAGCCATACGTGATCTCCTCACCCGTCGACCACTCGACAAGCAGGGTGCTTTCGGGAGACCGGGAGATCGAAGCCGCCATGTAGTCATTAATCGTTTTCACTACGTATCTCCTGAAAATTAAGAATTCTAAATAGGTGGACCACGGAGATTAGGTCCGCGTTGGAATTATCCAGGCGGCAGGCGAGGACGCCTGCGCTCTCAATCTGGACTCACGACGCGACCGAGCTGCGAGCGGACTGGTTCATCACAACTGGGGAGAAATAGGTCCGGCCCTCAAGATCGAGGACCGTTCCAGCGGCCACAAACTTCATTTCGTTGGACCAGGCCGGAGCTTTTGCTGATTCGTCATTACCGAGGGCCTGAAACAGTTGCGCTGAAAATTCGGGCATGATGGGCGCCGCCAACATCGCCAGCGTATTCACTGCGAGAAGTTCGAGGGCTGTTGTAGTTTGAAGGACTTCGCTCTCTTCCGTTCCCCTTCGCATAGTTTCACCAAACTCGCGCGTGGCCTGCACCAATGCCGTCAGAACACGCGCCGCCTGCCGCGGAGAAAATCCTGCAAGGTTGTAAGCTGCCGCCGCCTCGGAAATATATCCTTCAATCTTTTCCTGAAACCGGCGCTGTTCATCGTTCCAAACATCCACCGCAGGCGCGACATTGTCGTAGTCAGATGACAATCTTGTCCCGAGATCTTGTAACCATTCTTGCCAGCCGGAGATCAGTTCGCGGCGCACTGTTTCATCAAATTCATCAAGGGTGAAGTTTGTCTGCTCTGTTTCCGGGCCGCTCAACGCAAGATAGAAACGAACGGCGTCGAGCGATGCCATTCCGATTAACTCCCGGCCCCAGATTGCATGGTTTCTGCTGGTTGAAAACTTTGATCCATCCAGCCGATAGAACTCGTTGAGCAGTATCCCTTTGGGCAAAACAATATCCGGATCATAGGCCATCAAAATTGCGGGAATCAGCATTCCGTAGAAATAGCCATTATCGAAACCGCAAAACTGGACCACGTCAGCCTGGGCCTTAGCCCAGAATTCTTTCCATCCTCCAGCGAGATCCAGCTTCTCACTCAACTGCTTGCTCGCCGAAAGAAGACCTGTGGCAACTTCAAACCAGACATAGATGCGTTGCCCTTCGAAGCCGGGCACAGGCACGGGAATTCCCCAATCGGCGGGATGGCACATAACAATTTCGGGTAGCCCATCCTTCAACATTCCTTCGCAGATTTCTCGCAAGCGCGGACTTAGCACCGCGGATTCGTAATACGAACGAAGTTTCTCTTCATACTCTCCAAGCGGAAAATAAAGGCGGGTTGATAATCGCGTAGCAGGCGTTTGGCCGCACTGATTACAGACCGCGTCTTTCAGATCGACACATTGATTGGGACGGCCACACGCTTCGCACGCGTTGCCGCACGAACCAGCCCCACAATGAGGACACTTGCCGACAACATAAACCTCAAAGAGATAGCGCTCGCAATGGTTGCAGTACAGGCATGGCTTCTCGCGAGCGATGAGTTTTCCCGTGGCATAAAGCGCGGCGAAAACTTCCTGCGTCAACTTCTGATGATCGGGAGAACGGCTGGGACGCATATAAAGATCGACGTCAATGTGGGCCGCCTCGAGCGTTTCTCGAATTGCTTCACTAAACTTATCAACCGCTTGTTGAGCAGTCTGACCAAGTTGTGCCGCTCGATATGCGACGTAACTCTGGTGTTCGTCAGCGCCACAGATGCAATACACTTCCCGGCCCTGCATCTTGCAAAACCGCTGCAGAATATCTGCTCTCAGAAAAGGCCCCGAGAGATGGCCCACATGTAAGTCGCCGTTTGCAGTCGGCGGCGGCGCCGATACTAATACCTTCATTGAATTCGTCCTTTCTCTAAATGGAAAATAATCAGGCGAGTTTAGACAGGGCTTCGACGCCGATGCCCGGGGCCAATCGATAACCCGAACCGGAACAAGCTCCTGCAACAACAAAATTAGGGACGTCCGCGACCTGCGCGACTAAAGGAATGCGATCTGGTGTGTAGGCGTCGCAGAAGACGCGGCCACCATGGCAATCGTGGACAAACGAGGGACAGTAGCGATCGAGAATCTTGAGGGCGAGTTCACGATCAGCTTTACTGATCCTCAGGCGCGACACTTCGGGTACGCAATCCCACTCCTCTGAAGTAAAACTGAAGATCCACTCGCGTCGTTGAACCACCGGAAGCAGGAAGGCGTCTTCGTCAAAAAAGATGATTACAGGATCCTGCGGCGCTGGTGGTCGATTGATGTGAAGAGCAGCAACCTTCTTGATGCGCACGCCCGCGTTGCGAGCAAACTCGCTGGCTGGTCCATCAAGTAACCATGGACCAGTAGCCACCAGGACACGGCGCGCCGAAATGTTTCGGCCGTCGTTAGTGGCCAGTTTGAATCCTTCACCGGTTGGCTGAACGCCGTCGATCTCGACACCTTCCCAACACTCAGCGCGGCCCGTTTCTTTTAAGCGTCTTACCAGAAGTTGGGCCACCTGGACCGGAAAGGCGTAATGGGCCATGCATCCCGTCAAAACAATCTGATCCTCGGGAATAGCGAGACCTGGATAACTCTTATGCAACTGGGCCAACTCCGGTTTAGTGGCCGGCCGAATTCCCTCCGTGGTAAATCCGGAGCAGAGTCCTTTTTCCTTATCTTTCGCGACGACGCTGAAGAGTGGGATTTGATAGATCGGAAGCTCGGGAATGCTGGCTTTCAAATCGCGATAGATGCCGGTGCTGATTGTGGAGTAATGCTTCTGTCGTGCGTTACGGCCATACGGAATGTCCAGACCTGCCGAATACTGCGTGGCCCCATCACCCACGAGCGAGCGGTCGAGCAGCAGAACGCGCCACTCCGGCTGTTGCTGACAGGCAAGGTAAGCCGATACAGCGCCGAGAATTCCCGCTCCAATCACCGCCAGATCAAACTCAGGCATGACTCTCTTGCGCAACTCCTCTATTCTCCCCAAGCTTCAGCTCTCAAAGGTGCCCCGAAGGGGCTATGCAACGAAGCCCAGGGTTGCCGTTTCGGCTACCCTGGGTAAGTGACA
>DATDMC010000137.1:0-12883 GCA_036518995.1 Pyrinomonadaceae bacterium
TGTCGAAATCACAGAATGCGATTTACACGCGTATGCTCTTCTGTCGGAGCGCGTCCGTCTCGGTCGCCCCCTTCGAATAGAGTTTATGTTCCAATTCGGAAATGAAATGGCTCTGTGGCACCCGATCTGACTTTCGCCAGACGGCGCCTCACATCAGGCGACACTACGTTCCTCTCGAATCCAAAACTTCTCACGCAAAACTTTCTTTAGGATCTTGCCTGAACCACTCTTCGGTAATTCTTCAAAAGAGAATTCTATGTGGCGCGGAATCTTGTAGTGGGCAAGAGATAAGCGACAAAACGAAATTAGTTCTTCAGCAGTTAGAGTTGCGCCGGGTTTAAGCACAACCATAGCGGTAACGAGTTCGCCCCAGTTCGGATCAGGTATACCAAAGACTGCGGCTTCGCGAACGGCCGGGTGTTTATAGATCACTGCTTCAACTTCCGCAGAGTAAACATTTTCGCCGCCACTAACGATCATGTCTTTCAAGCGATCAAGAATGTAGACGTAACCTTCGGCGTCCTGGTATCCGATGTCACCGGTGCGAAACATTCCTTCACGAAATGCACTCGCGCTTATTTTCGGACTGTTCCAATAGCCGCGCATCACGTTCAAGCCACGCACAACCAACTCACCGGGCTTACCAACCTCGACATCTTTTCCTGTCTCATCGACAACTTGTAGATCGATTCCCGGACAAGCGCGGCCACACGATGTAAGCCGGTCCTCGGTGTGTTCATGATCTTGTAAACCCGTAAGAAAACCAGTCTCACTTAGACCATACACCTGGACCAATTCGATGTTTGGAAAAACTTCTCGGATGCGATGGATCAGTTCCGGTGCGACAGGCGAGCCGCCGTATCCTAATCGTTCGAGGCTACTCAGGTCATACTCCTTCAGGTCCTCGAATTGAAGTAACAAATTGATCATCGTCGGCACCAGAACAGTGTGCGTGACACGTTCACGCTGTACGGCTTCGCAAAACAACTGTGGGCTGAACTTCGGAATCGTAGTCTGGCAACTGCCGAACGCCGGGGAAGCAAACATGAATGGAAAATCCGCGATGTGAAAAATCGGCGCCGCATGGAGATACACTCCACCTTCTCGATAACGCATCCAGTAGTTCACGTGGTCCAGGTTCGCCATGATGTTCGCGTGCGTTAAAGCCACTCCTTTAGGCAGCCCGGTTGTGCCGCTCGTATAGATCAACGCGAACACCGCATCTGGATCGTAAACCGGGTCTGGATAAGTTTCAGTTGAAACGGACAACGGTTCTTTATCAAGCACGAGTTGCCAGGGAAGCTGGACAGTTGGAAGTGGTAGTGAGGAATGGTGAATCAACCCGTGTGGCGCGGCGTCAATAAGGATGTGATTGATCTCCGTGGTGGAGAGTCTCGTGTTTAGCGGAACTACGACCAGACCAAGCCACGCACACGCATAGATCAGTTCGATAAATTCAGTTTCATTCGGCAACAAGAGCGCCAGGCGATCGCCGGCTTTGAAACCATGTTTACTTAACGCAGTGGCAATCCCGCCGACACGATCGTGAAGTTCACTGAAACTCACGCGCTTGTCTCCTGTGGCAAACGCGGTTTTTTCAGGATAGTAACGAAGACCTCGTCGAAGGGAGTGTGCGTAGATCATGTGATGGACTCCATCTGAAAGTTCCTAGCCAACTGCCACAGATTTCTTTGTTCGGGTGAAGTCATCGAGGTCTTGACCACAAATACACGAAGACACAAAAGAGTTAGAGCGATCGCTCTTCTTTAGATAATTTCGTGCGTTCATGGTTAAGTTCTCTCCCCCATAAATTTGGATTACCAACTATCAACTTCGACAATCGCATCCGCAAAAGCTTGCGGCGCTTCCTGTGGAAGATTGTGTCCAATGCCACCGCTGATGGTCCGATGTGCATACTTACCTGAAAATTTCTTTGCATAGGCGCCGGGCTCAGGATGTGGTGCGCCGTTCGCGTCGCCTTCGAGAGTGATTGTCGGTACAGAAATCACCGGCGCGGTCGCAAGTCGCTTTTCGAGTTCGTCGTATTGATGTTCGCCCTCGGCTATACCAAGTCGCCAGCGATAATTGTGGACCACTATTGCTACGTGGTCCGGATTGGCGAATGATGATGCAGTTCGATCAAAAGTCGCATCGTCAAAGTTCCATTTCGGCGACGCGAGTTTCCAGATAAGTTTGTTGAAGTCATTCGTATATTTTTCGTAGCCTGCTCGACCGCGCTCCGTGGCGAAGTAAAACTGGTACCACCATTCGAGTTCAGCTTTTGGCGGCAGCGGTGCGCGGTTACCTGCCTGGCTCCCGATTAAATATCCGCTCACCGACACCAGGCCTTTACAACGCTCCGGCCAGATTGCGGCGACGATATCCGCTGACCTCGCTCCCCAATCAAATCCACCAATGATTGGTTTATCGATCTTCAACGCATCCATTAATGCGATTACATCTTCTGCGAGCGCCGCGGGTTGGCCATTACGAACCGTGTCGGCTGATACGAAGGTCGTGCTGCCGTAACCGCGAAGATAGGGAACGACGACGCGATAGCCCTTCGCAGTTAACAAGGGGACGACTTCAGCATAACTATGAATGTCGTAGGGCCAGCCGTGAAGTAGAAGCACAGGTCGACCGTTTGCTGGACCAGCGTCGACATAGCCGACGTTCAGGATCCCGGCGTTGATTTGTTTGATTGGCCCAAACGGCGGATTTTGCGCGGTGAATACGTTTCCGGCATTCGCTTTTCTTCCGATCAAATCGATCCACGAGATAGCAATACCCGCGGCGCTAAGCGATAAAAAATTACGACGACTAACCATTTTCTTTTTCCTCACTACTTCATTTAACCCAGAAACCGTACGCGGTCATCCCCCGATGGAGTTAATTGTCCGACACGCTTTAGCTGGAGAGATCATCCACAGATTACGCTGATTTCACAGATTTACTGCTCTCAAGGTCCATCTGTGTAATTTGCGGATGATCACGACAGGTAAAGAGGTTCTTGGAACTCACTAACTTCCCCCTTGAACGCAGTAGATAACTGCTCACCGGTATTACTCACCACAGCTCCGCTGCGGCTTGGCCGTCTGTTGTGAGGAATGGCTATGCCTTTCCGTTTATGGGCCCTTGGGTTCTGGGCTATGCCCTCTTTAGACGCGTCATCGAGAATAGCGTGTAGAAAACTACATACGGTCGAAAGGGCGCAGCCCAATTTGTAGTGCTCGCTTTAAACGGAAAGGCATAGCCATTCCTCACAACGGGCGGCCAAGCCGCAGCGCAGTTGTAGTGAGTTTTACAAACAGATCGAGTTGTCAGCCGCCGGAGCGGTAAATGAAAAGATTCCAAGCATGTCGGACATGAGTTAACCCTACTCTCTCGGGTTATTTTTCGCTTCTCCATCTGAGTTATTTCAAAAAACCTCGATCTCGGGATGTGGACCATCGCCGGCTGGTGGAGAATGGCCCAGGAAATTACTCGCGGATGAGAGGCCGGATTATGCAAATGACCAAAAACAACACGATCGGACTGTTTGCTCGCCAACTCTTATTACTCGTTGCTGCAGCATTGATTGTTCCGGCAACAATGTTCGCCAACAACACGATTACAACCCAGGCAGTTGAAGATTCATCAATCCGCCCCTTCAAAGTAAAAATTCCAGACAAACAACTAACTGAACTGCGTCGCCGCATTGCAGAAACAAGATTACCGAGCCAGGAAACTGTGACGGATCGATCGCAGGGTGTTCAGTTGTCGTTGATGAAGGAAGTAATACGCTATTGGCAGACTGATTACGACTGGCGAAAGGCTGAGGCAAAGCTGAACGCGTTACCGCAATTTGTAACTACGATCGACGGTGTCGATATCCATTTCATACACGTGCGTTCGCATCATCCCAATGCCATGCCGCTAATCATGACTCATGGTTGGCCCGGCTCGATCTTCGAGTGTCTCGGCGTGATTGGACCATTAACAGATCCGACGACCCACGGTGGTAGTGCTGAAGATGCTTTTGATGTCGTGATTCCATCGATGCCCGGCTATGGGTTTTCCGGTCAGCCAACTACTACTGGCTGGAACAGCGATCGAATTGCTCGCGCATGGGACATATTGATGAAGCGTCTTGGCTACACGCACTACGTGGCCCAGGGTGGCGATTGGGGAGCACGTGTTTCTGAGTCGTTAGCTCGTCAAAAACCGGCAGGACTGCTGGGCATTCACATGAATCTGCTGTTGACTGTACCACCCGATATCGTCAGATCGATTGGCGCAGGAGATCCGCCACCAGCGGAGCTGTCAGAGAAAGAAAAAGCCGCGTATGAACAAAGAAAGATGCGGAGTCTTGGATATTTCATTGAACAGGCCACCCGTCCGCAAACGATCGCTTTTAGCCTGGCGGATTCACCCGTAGGACTTGCAGCCTGGATGTTGGACCACGATCCGCACAGTTATGAACAGATGGCCCACGCCTTCGAAGGACAACCCGAAGGTGGACTTACGCGAGATGCGATTCTCGATAACATCACGTTGTACTGGTTAACCAACACCGGCGCCTCGTCAGCCCGACTCTACTGGGAAGAAGCCCGGTTTGTCTTCAAAGGAGATGTCACGGTGAGTGCAGCATTTACAGTGTTTCCAGGTGAGAGTTTTCGTGCGCCAAAGAGTTGGGTCGAGAAGACGTTCAGCAATTTGATCTACTTCAATGAGGTGGATAAGGGAGGCCACTTCGCTGGGTGGGAACAGCCGGAACTGCTCGCTGCGGAAGTGAGGGCCGCGTTTAAGTCATTGCGCTAGGCGCGACTTCTTTCTCATCGGGCCGAATCACAATACAGTCCTCTAATACCCAATCAAATGACTTTGGCTTCGGCAAGGTAAACCGTTAATCACATCATGGTGAAGTGCTGATCTGAGAATCGGCTCCGCCGCCTGTTGTGAGGCATGGCTCCGCCTTGCCGTAAACAGACCTAAATTATCAGGGCTGCGCCCTATTCTCTTTGTTCTTAGGTTTTGATCCTTCGAGCAAAAGGGCGCAGCCCGGGAATTTTTGAGGAGGAAGCTTGCGGCAAGGCAGAGCCATGCCTCACAACAGGCGGCGAAGCCGATTCTTAGGTTAGAGGCAAGGGCTAAGTACCGCGCTCTAAGTTAAACTCCGCTACCTCTTCTTAGGTATCACGCACTCATCCCTCCGAGTTAACCCAAAAGACTCCTAATTAGTGATGTTGAGGTACGTCAATCAATAGATAATGACGACCACTGAAGCAGGACGTCAAAATTGGACCAGGGCGAAGCAGCATTACAGTCTAACGATTCAATGAGACTAAGAACCAAACCGATCCAGGAAAGAACAGGCACATGAAAGCACAAACAGAAATTCTCGACACAAAAGACTCCGTGGTCCAACCGAAAGACAATTCGCGACGTCGTTTTCTTAAGGCGAGCTCGATGTTGGGTCTGGCTACTGCATTCAGTCCAGGAACAATTTTGAATGCGTTCGCAAATTCAAGATCCACAACCGGTAATAAGGAGAAAACCAGAATGACCATCGGTACCGGACAAGCGGTTGGTGACAAAACCGCTATTCGTCCTTTCCAGTTCAAATTTTCAGACGCCGAACTTGCAGACTTACGTAAGCGCGTCAACGCGACCAAATGGCCCGACCGCGAGTTGGTCCAGGACGCATCTCAAGGTGTGCAACTCGCCACGATGCAGAAGCTCGTCCGCTACTGGGGCACTGATTACGACTGGCGAAAAGGTGAAGCAAAACTAAAAGCGGCGCCGCACTTCATTACGGAGATCGATGGTCTTGATATTCATTTCATTCATGTCAAATCGAAACATGAAAATGCTTTGCCGATCATTATTACGCACGGTTGGCCGGGATCAATCATCGAGCAGTTGAAGATCATCGATCCATTGACGAACCCTACGGCCCATGGTGGAACGGCGGCCGACGCCTTTGATGTCGTAATTCCATCGCTGCCCGGCTACGGTTTTTCAGCTAAACCAACGGAACTGGGTTGGCAACCGCTCCGCATCGCCAACGCGTGGATCGCGCTCATGCAGCGACTTGGATACAACAAATTCGTTGCCCAGGGTGGCGATTGGGGAAATGCGATTTCGGAAACGATGGCTTTGATCGCACCTCCTGAATTGCTCGCGATTCACACCAACATGCCGGCTACGGTTCCAGCAGAAATATCAAAAGCCCTCGCTGCGGGTATGCTTCCACCCGGTCTATCAGCAGATGAGAAAAATGCGTGCGACCAGTTGAATTATTTCTACAAAAAGGGACTTGCCTACGCGAGCGAGATGGGACTGCGACCGCAAACGCTTTACGGAATTGCCGATTCACCCGCGGGTCTCGCAGGTTGGATCCTGGACCACGACATCAGCAGTTACGAACTCATTACTCGCGTCTTCGATGGACAAGCTGAAGGCTTAACGCGCGACGATATTCTCGACAACATCACTCTGTATTGGCTGACCAATACCGGGGTTAGTTCGGCGCGTCTCTATTGGGAAACGACGCAGGTTGCCAAGGGAGGTTTCTTCGATCCGCGCAATGTTGCGATTCCGGTTGCAGTCAGTGTCTTCCCGAGTGAGATTTATGCAGCTCCGCAGAACTGGGTTGAGAAGGCATATTCGAAACTCGTCTTCTTTAATAAGCACGACAAAGGCGGGCACTTTGCAGCGTGGGAACAGCCTGCGTATTTGACCAGCGACTTACGCGAAGCGTTCAAATCGTTCCGGACCAACAGCGCAACCAGCACTGCTGAAAAGTAATTAAATAACGCTATGTCAGATATGATTTAGATGCTTACAACACTAAACTACGCTGCGGCTCGGCCGTCTGTTGTGAGGAATGGCTATGCCTTTCCGTTTCATGGGTCATGGTTCTGGCTATGCCATCATTTAGGCGCGTCATCAATAACGGAACATGAGAAAGCAACAGACGGTCGAGGGCATAGCCCAAGTTGTAGCGTGTGCTTTAACGGAAAGGCACAGCCATTCCTCACAACAGACGGCGCAGCCGCAACGTAGCGAAGTGATTGGCAAGAGGCTCTAAGCATATCGAAAACCCGTCACAACTGGATGATTCCGCGTCTTACGCCAATCGCTACGGCATGCGTGCGATCGCTTGCTCCCAATTTCTCCATGATGTGCTTGATGTGGACCTTGACCGTTTCCTCTGAAATGAACAGTAGCTCCGCGATGTCCTGATTGCGGTTTCCCTCCGCAAGACGACTGAGCACTTCCACTTCGCGAGGCGTCAGCGATTCTTCGCCCAGGTGTCCGGCAAGTTGAGCTGCAACGTCTGCCGGAATTCGTTTTTTTCCTGCATACGCTTGCCGAATTACTTCAACCAGTTCCTTTGCCGGCGTACTCTTCAACAGATAACTACGAGCTCCCGCTTGAAGCGCACGTTGAATTTCCACGTCTCCCTCAAAAGTGGTCAGCATTACGATACATGCATTACGAAATTCGGATTTGATAGCCAGCAAAACATCGATGCCACTCATGTCAGGAAGTCTCAAATCCATCAGAGTCAGATCGTGCAGAAGATTGCGATATTGCTGGATCGCCTCGGCGCCCGTCGCGGCTTGAGAAACCATCACCATGTCAGGTTGACTATCAATGATTGCCGCTAACCCATCCCGCAACAGGGGATGGTCATCAACACTCAAAATGCGAATAGGATCACCCATCTTCTTTTCCTTTTGTTTCGTCCGCCGTTTTGAACCAATTTGCTGTTTTGAATAGACGCGCCAGTCGACTCGACTTTGCCGGAAACGCAACATTGTTCGGAATGGTCAGCTCCACTTCCGTCCCTACACCGATTTTGCTTCTGACTTTAAGATGCGCTCCGATTCGCTCGGCTCGTTCACGCATTCCTGAAAGCCCCCAGTGTCCATCACGACCTGATTGCAGAATGGCGGGATCAATTCCACAACCATTATCGTGCACCGCAACCCGCAAATGGCTGCCCAGGTAAGCAACTCCAACTTCGATTTCCTTCGCTTGCGAATGGCGAAACGCATTTACCACAGCCTCTCGTCCAATTCGATAAACTTCGTCGCGAACAATTGCATGCGGCGGTCGAGGCAGTCCCTCAGCAATCACGCGGTAACCGACCTGGTCCATAGTACCGAGTTCCTGCTTGATGCGGGCAAATGCGTCTTCCAGTTTTAGCGAATCAATGGTATTTGCGGAACGCAATCCACGTAATGCGTTTCGCCCCTCGTCAATGACCTGACGCATCAAATTCAAGACCTTTTCAAAGCGTGGAGTCGAAGGAAAGTCAGCCGGTAAATTGTCTACCGCCACATCCAGTTGCATCGTTGCGCTCAAAAATCCCTGCAACAGCGTGTCGTGCAGATCCTGGGCGATGAGAGTTCGTTCTGCGAGTCGTTCTTCAAAGCGCAGGTTTAGTTGTTTCGTCAACTGATGCAGACGCAATCGATAGAACGCGAGCACCGCAAGGACGAGAGTAGTCAAGCTAACTATCCTGAACCACCACGTCTGCCATATTGCGGGTGTGATCTCGAAAGCAATTGTTTCCTCGGAGCTGTTCCAGATGCCTTCACTATTGCTTGCAATTACATGAAATTGGTAATGCCCTGGTCCAAGATTCGAGTAAATCGCTTCGCCCGCACTCACCGGTTCACTCCAGGCACTTTCAAGACTGTCGAGTTTGTACCTGAACTTTATTCGTTCGGGTGTAGTAAGGCTGAGTCCTGCAAAGTTGAAGGAGATTCGTTTCCGGGATGACGGAATACTAATCTTGTCGCCGAGGTTCCACGAAGTTCCATCGGCTGTTATCCCGGTAATGTGAACGAGGGCCGGCGGAGAAGATCGCGCCAGTCGACCCGGATCGACTATCGACAGTCCGCTATTCAATGACAACCACACCTGCCCGAGTGAGTCCGTAGTTACCGATCTAAATCTCTTAACTCCCTCGGTACTTTTTAGACCATCGGCCAAACCATATTCATGAAAGTCTCCCTCGTTGATGTCTCCTCGCATTGCCGCATCTCGATCTACACGCAACACATGAGTGGCGCTGGTAATCCATAGGGCCCCGTTCTTATCGTTCGTTAACCCCAGGATTTGATCGTGAAGTGCTTGCGGCACTTTCGCCGGCGACGTGAATCGACCATTACTGAAATAGGCGAGACCGGCATCTGTTCCCACCCAAACAACGCCGGACGAATCTTCAAGCAGACAATTCACTCGTTCGGAAGGTAATCCATCTTTGGAACGGAAGGGCTGCCAATGATCGCTGACAAATGAACTTACTCCATTGGGCGTCGCGACCCACATCGTGCCATCTGACGTCTCGAGCAACGCAGCGACAGTGTTTGATGGCAAACCCTGGTCACTTGTATATGAAGTGAGTTTGCCATTAATAAAGTGACTAACTCCCCCACTCAATGTTCCCGCCCAAACGGTTCCGTCACGCGATCGTTGGACCGCAAAAACGCTGTTTTGGGCCAGTCCCTGCTTCTCCGTATAGGTTTCGGCCGTATACGAATCGTCGTGGTAGCGAAGGTGGGTTAGACCTCCTCGTTGCCTGCCGATCCAAAGTTCATCGCCAGAACCGGTTATCGAGTAAACGACATCTTCTGCAAGTCCGGCTGTCGTCACCTGCTCGATGCGTCCATCCTTAAACGAGTATAGACCACCAGTCGCTGGACCAAACCAGGCCCGATTTTGGGCGTCGACATAGATTGGACCATGATTGTCAGACGGCATTCCCTCGGCAACAGAATGAGTGACAAAGACACTGTCACGCATGCGCTCCAAAGCTTCAGATGTGCCGGCCCAGATGTTGCCCTCGCGATCTTCGAACAGCGAACTTACTACTCTCTGAACGCTACCGCTCTTCGCCGCCGCACTAACTTCTCCACGAGTGTTGATGCGAAACAATCCGCTGGTTGTCCCAAGCCAGATGTTGGCATCCCGATCTCTGATCATCGTCAACACCTGAACGTGACTAAGCGATGGATCCAAAGTGATGCCAGTCATCTCACTGCCATTCCAGCGAGCTACTCCGTTGTCAGTGCCGATCCAGAGTTCGTTATCACTACCCGTTAGCAGACAATTTATTTTTCGGTCGGGTAAGCCATTTGCAAAAGAAGCGAGTCCCGTTTGATTGAGCGCGTAAAGTCCGACATCACGAGTGCCCATCCACACCTGCCCCTGCGATCCTTCTGCGAGCGAGATCACCAGGAAGTTTGGTAATCGTACGGGTTGGGCCAGCGTCAGGAATTTGGCGCCGCTGTAACGGAGCGTACCGCTCATTAAACCAACGGCAAGTATTTCATCATTCTTCGCTTTACCAATTGCTGTAATTCCAGCTTCGCCGTCCATTAGCTTGCCGGCGAGATTTTCGAATTGTCCGTTGCTATAACGGAGGAGATTTGCGCCCTGCGATCGGATCCACAAGCCACCTTCAGAATCGACAGCAAGACCGAGAATTGGACCAGAGGGAAGTTCGGGAGTGTTTGAGTGTTGCAGGAAACGAAAGCTTAGCCCATCAAAACGTAACAGGCCTTTTGCGGTTGCTACCCAAAGATAGCCGTCCGGAGTTTGCGTGATGGCGTGTATTGGACCGCCGGGAAATCCTTTGTCTGTTCCCCATTCGTCATAGATGTACTGGGATATTGAACGATTTGGATCGAGTCCGTATGCGATGTGCGCAAAGCACACTACCAGCATCGAAACAACCAGCAATCTTGCTGAAGAATTACGGTAAGTATTCAAATTTTTCTATGACAACCTCAGCATCACTCCGCAAAGTGTTGTTGCCGAAAATATATAGATTCAGATGAATCGATTCGTTGCCTGGCGCGGGTACTCCCGAACTAAAGACGTGCTCTGCAATTGGGGGCGTTGTGTTGGTGGCGGCGTTTCCGCGGACGGATCTGAAGCTCACCTTCCCGGGCTCCCACCGAAATGAGTGCGTTACAGTCCCGGATGGCGTCATAAACCGGGCAACGTTGGCAGGCACATAATATGGTTGGACCACGTATTGAGCATTCTTGTTGGCAGGGTCACCCCAGCGCGCCAATTCAACACTCATCTCGCGATGGTTTTCATCGTCGTCACTCTCGTCCCAGGTGAACATGCCGGCGACGACAGCCGGATCGAGTGCGGCAGTATCTCTAATTACTACAAAGTATGATCCGTATCCGAGACTTCTTGGAAGCATCAACTCGGCGCAGGTCCACTTGCCAAATTTCTGAGTAATGCGGAGATGCAAAAAACCCTGGTCGTCGATCCACGCATTGGCTGGATCGTAGTCGTTACGTTTTCCGCCGCGATTACTCGGCACGCTACGTATCTCCCAATCGTAGCCACTGAACTTCAAAGTAGTTGGAGTTGAAAAGGAAGGTCGGGTTCCCGGTACAGTCGTCACTGCTAATACCAAACCACCTGCTGCGGGTAAGGAGTCAGTAGTCGCGGGGGGCTTGAAACCCGGCTCGACGAGCAACGCCGCGTAGTCTGTACCAAGATGGATCGAATTCTGCCAGTGTGAATCAGCCTGAATTGGGGTGAAAGGCTGGTCGGCCATTGGCTGCACCCACCACTTCGCAGCCTTTGCATAGAGCACAATTTGTTGACCTGGTCGGGCCCCGGTGACACGACCCGAGATAGTTTCGAGTGTATCAGGGCCACCTGGATCAGAACGTGGCGCCTGGGTAATTTCGATGGAGGCCTTTTGGTCCTTTTGCGAGCTACAGTCGCTATGGACCAAAGCAAAAAACATTAATAGGACCACGGTAAAAAGAAACCGGCCCGTCTTAGGTTTCGGGAGTGACATGGAAACAGGGAAAACGATCGAGTTTCATAACGACAGATTGCGGCTATCGTTGCGAAAAACATTTGTTAGCAATCGGGTCTGGGACGGAGCAATCCTACACTGAGGGGCCAACATGATCCAACACTGAAGAGAATTTATGGACGGCGAAAGCGATTCACCTGCTTCAGGACTTGGTATTAGGACTTGAAGGTATTGTTATCTCGCGCCGGCCAAACATTCGCGCGTCGAGAGAAAATGCGCCTGGGCCAAGTGTGGCCAGGCTCACTGCCTGGACGATAAAGCTGATGATAGTCAGGCCGTTGCACAGGTAACTCTGACTCGGCAGAGGAATAATGGAGAGTAAAACACCGAAGCCTCCCAGTGCGATCAGGATCGATGCAACTGGCGTTATCAAACCACTCAACAACAGCGCGCCCAAGCCAAAGGCCGATCCGGCCATCAGCCACATGAGTAGTCCTTTCTTTGAAGGATCGGTATAGGCAACGCCTTGTAGCGTAAGTTGTAGACCGAGGAGCGCGCGTAACAGTAACAGGCCCACGCCCGGCCATCCCCCTGGAAAACTGGAAAAAAATCTCTGCAGAACCACCCCCTAACCGTTCAAATAAAATTCAGAAACTTAGGGATGGTACCCGCTAGGTGAAAATCGCGAATCCGTCGATGTAGGTAAGTTCGGATAACGCTTTTGTGTTATGGACGTGAGGCGAGTCGGGCTGATTTTTGTGTGTAGGGAAGTATTGAAATGGCAGTCATTTGATGAATCAGAGTGCCCCGCAGGGGCTACGCAACGAAGCCCAGGGTTGCCGCTTCGGCTACCCTGGGTAAGATTGTCGACCCTGGCAACCGCAACGCGGTTGCGATGCTGAAACTTCAATGACGCAACCGCGTTGCGGTTGATAACCTCTGCACCGCCGTCCCATGGTTGCCGAAACGGCTACCCTGGGTAAGATTGCTGACCCTGGCAACCGCAACGCGGTTGCGATGGCTGAAACCTCAATGACGCAACCGCGTTGCGGTTGATAACTTCTGCACCGCCGTCCCAGGGTTGCCGAAACG
>DATDMC010000138.1:0-23803 GCA_036518995.1 Pyrinomonadaceae bacterium
GCCGCTTCGGCTACCCTGGGTGAAGACGTTTCGCGCTGTGGCAACCGCAACGCGGTTGCGTCATTGAGGTTTAGCCCGCGCAACCGCGTTGCGGTTGGTAGGGATTAGGCAATCTTACCCAGGGTAGCCGAAGCGGCAACCCTGGGCTTTGGGTCGTGGCCCCTTCGGGGCAAAGTCACTGCCGAATTGATCTTGATTCGTCGAGTATGTTATTGCCGTCGATGTCTCGGAAAGTGAACGCAATTTTGGAATCGTGGGTGAGGCTGTGAATCCTTTACTAACTCTAAATCTAAGGTCGAACGAGTAAGCTTAGTTTAAATACTGATCGCTTTCATTCTTCATGATTGCATAACACTCGCATGCTCTTGCTTCGAGCCGGACTCGATCGAGAATGGCAATCATGCCGCGGCTATATCGGATCATGTGTGCGGCCTGAAGGTGACTGGCCGCCCGGTTCACTCCTTCACGCCTGACCCCCAACATCTTCGACATGAAATCCTGTGTCAGACGAAACTCATCATTTCCCAGTCGGTCGCTGGTCATCATTAACCAACGGGCCAGCCGAGCGTCCACGGAATGAAACCTGTTACAAGCAGACGATTGAGAGATTTGCGAATGCAGAGAATGGCTGTACCGATGCAGGAGTTGGTGAAAAGGCCCCAAGCGATTTGCCTCACGGCGTATTGTTGTGGACGTCATGCTGATCGCGGAACCCGCACCCTGCACGATCGCCCGGGTGAGCGAAACGTCAACCCCCATAAAAACTGAGATTCCCGCCATTCCCTCGTTACCAACCATTCCCACTTCGAGGGTCGATCTGTCAGACATGGCAGATAGCAAGGAGATGATCGAGTCGTTTGGAAAATAGACATGCTTGATAGCGTCGCCAATTTCGTACAGGACCTGACCGAAGCTCAACGCCACCGGTTTCAGTTCAGGCGCTAACCGCTCGTACTCAGCCGCCGGTAGCGAATTGAGCAGCCGGTTAACCGCCGCACCCGTTATTTGTGCGTCCACTTTTAAACTTAAACTCCGCGCCGGCCCAACACGAGATTAACTACCAACACGATCGCCGCTACTACGAGCAGAAGATGAATAAAGCTACCCCCAACATGGCCCACTAACCCAATTAACCAAAGAACAAGCAACACCACTAATATTGTCCACAACATCGCATTTACTCCTCTTGAATTGATCAGTTCTTTCAGGGAAGACGAGGGTTTACAGAGCAGTCTATTTGAAGGGGCCAGCCACCAGCCAAGCCTGCATTCGTCTAGTGAAGATTTAGTATGGAGGAGCTTGCCGGAAGCGTCTGTGCGGGAACACACAAATAGAATCTATTGAGTGGACGGTGGACTAACCAAGCAGCCGATCGAATTCATCTTTCACGACCCGATAACACTCGCAGACAGTCGCCTCAAGCTTCTCGCGATCAAGAATCGTGATGCGACCTCGAACATAACTGATGGCGCCCTCATCCTGTAGTCGTCCGGCTGCAACTGTAACGCCCTCGCGCCGAACTCCGAGCATGTCGCCAATTAACTCCTGGGTCATGACCAGTTCGTCAGTATTGAGGCGATCGTGGCTCAACAAAAGCCAGCGACACAGTTGCTGCTCGACCGAATGGAGGCGATTGCAGACTGCGGTTTGTGAGATTTGGGTGATAAGCGCCTGTGTATACCGAAGCAGGAGTTGTTGAAAAACGCCGCCAAGAGCAAAAGCGTCCTGCAGCGCTTTGGCCCTCATTCTTAAAGCCCCGCCCGCACTTTGGACCACTGCCCGGTTTGGCATAGTGCCTCCGCCCATGAAGAGGGCGATACCCACAACACCATCGTTGCCCGTCAATCCCATTTCGGCGCTTGAGCCGTTCTCCATGGTATAGAGCAAAGATACAATTGCGGTGGTAGGAAAATAGACATAGTCCAATTTCCCCGCGAATTCATATACGACTTGACCTAAGGTAAATGAGACCGGCTGCAAACTCGTGCTCAGGTGCTCATACTCATCGAGCGGCAAGCCGGCGAGCAGGCGGTTTTCCACAAAGTTAACTGGTTGTTCAGGAACAGCCATGGCTAATCGACGCGTCACTTCGGGGAGCGTTCAGGGAGCATTTCCGTCGTTTGAGAAGTGGCGATAACAATTGCAGCAACCCACAGAAGGTCAAGCGACCTTACCACAAATGTGTGCAGGCGCACAGACCGGTTCCTAATCCTCACTTCCCGTAAAATTCAGAGCGTTTACCACTATGAAGTCATGAGCGATGAAGTTATTAGGGATGCAGTTGGTTTACGACTGGCCCTGGTGCGACGGGTGGTCCATTCCCGGTACTTCATCCAGTAAGTCTCCTGGCTAACGGTCGAGTGTGTAGCACACTTTGTCGATTAAGACCCTCGTAGCTAACACCGTTCTCGAGTTGACACGTATAGTTCCGAAGCGTAACGTGATACCCGAATCGAGTCGCTTACTCCCTTCTCAGATCTTCTGGCTTTACCCAGACTACCTGACCCTAACAGCAAAGACCTTCGACTGCATTTCAAAGCAGTCAGGATGTGATCTTTTGAAGCACGAACGTGTGTCCGCAAGCTATTGCGGAGGCTACGATGCTTTGAAAGGCGAAAGGAGTCCTACTGGTCAACCTCTATATAAATCAGCGACGAGTGGGTGAAGTAATTGTTCTTGATCTTAAAGGTCGCCTCCGACTCGGCGGAAGAACAATTGAACTGCACAAAGCAATTCGGACCCTTGTTGACGAAGGGAAAACGCAGATTCTTTTGAATCTCAGCGGCGTCACTTATATCGACTCGAGTGGCTTGGGTGAACTTGTTTCCGGTCAGGTCAGCGTAATGAATCATGGTGGAGTGATCAAACTCGCTCACTTAACTGAACGGCTTCATGAACTCATGTCCATATCCAAACTGTTGACTGTCTTTGACGTCTATGACGATGAAACCAAGGCGTTAGCGACGTTCACGGGTCAGATTCTAAAGATCGTCGAGCCGCGGCCGTTCTTCGTGTAACAGGTTTCGCATGGCAACGAATAATAAGAAACACGAAATGAGCGCTGCTGAAGTCGAGCATTGGAGATTTATCAACCAATGGTCCGTGGTGGAACAAAGCACCGATCGGACACCGGCAAAGGAAGACTTCCCGGGTATTCAGACTCCATCGATAAACAACCGATCCGCGGCGCGCCGGGCACATCAGCTTAGTTACAAACGCTGGTCGATAGAGCGACACGATTGAAGGGCCTTTCGCAGTGCCTACAAAATCTCCGGCAGCTACGCGCTCTCTGACGTGATCGTTTTCTAAAAAGCGCCGCTACACTGATCCGCTCGACTTTTTGGCGGCTTGCAAAGCAGGAATCGGGCTGAATTGATAATCGATTGAACTCCAATAGATCAGAACCAGTATTCACCATCCGCTTCGTCGAAGTTGACGCAAGTCGTCAACTCGAGTTGGCGAACACTACTCCAGACATTCTCAGGACCGTTGAGATTCTGACCGTCTTTCTCAAGCGTGAGGAAGCAGTAGGAAGTTCTGCTCAAAGACACATCCGATTCGAAACGATCGATTCCATCAGATCACAGGAAAAGGTGGTCGTGAAGCACCGCACCTGGGAGGATGGAAAGCCAGTGTCGGCTGCTTTCGATCAGCTAAACAAGTTAGAGACGATAACGGGACAAATTTGTCCTTACGTCTTGGATATTTCATACCAGGATGCAGCGGGAAAGACACGGTTTCAAAGGATTCCGGTCGGGCACTAAGATCGCTGCGACCTCATGGAGCATGTTCAGTGATTATTTGCGATCTGTGCATCCACTTCTTGCAGGAGGGTAAGTGCCGCCTTGACCTCAAGATCCCAAAAACAATGGCGTGTCGCGAATTTCAGCCTGAAATTCAGAAATTCTGCGCGAATCCAAAAGATTTTGTAGATTCGTGGCAAATAGTTGAAATGGCGAAATTTTTCGGAATAAAAGGACCTGAACTCAAGAAGGTAAACCTCATGGCTGCCTCCGCAGAGAGTACAAGATCGTCACTTTTATTGCTGGGTGAAAACAGCTAGGTCCTTCAAAGAGTATTGGTTGCAGGGGACGGCGGGAAATGAGTTGAAATATAAAACAGCTCCTCCCCGGTCGACTCGCCTGGCATTGAACTTAAGAATGAGATTGGCAAGACCTGATTGCCGGAGACTGTGGACAAACTAAATCTTCTCTAATACCGCAAAAATCCCTGTTGAAATGCAGGTTTCTACAAGACTTTGCGGCTTGAGTGTGATATATGAGTGTCCCATTGCTTTTCAATATTAGTTCTCGTTGGAGGTGTTACACCAGACTATGGCGACCAAAGCCGCGGCCAGCAAGAAGCGCATGACTCAATCGGAAGTGATCAACCATTTTGCCGAATCAACCGGCATGAAAAGAGCGCAAGTAAAAGAATTCTTTGAAGAAATCGCTAATTTAGCAGCACGTGAAGTGAAATCGAACGGCGAATTTGTTCTTCCAGGATTCGGAAAACTCGTTAAATCAGAGCGCAAAGCTCGTGAGGGTCGAAACCCTGCGACTGGCGAAACGATTCAGATCCCCGCAAAAACTACGCTGAAGTTTCGCGTTGGCAAGGGAATGAAAGACACAGTGCTGCCCAAAAAATAGGCACCTGGCACTCTTATATTCAGCAACGGCGCCGTCCCCATAATCCTCAATTGGTTAATGGGCGGCGTCGTCGTCGTTTAGTAGCCGTCCAGCTGAGGCTTCTAACAGTCAGAGGGTGGGTCAATAGTCCTTCATTACCCCAACCTTTAGGTTGGGGCTCACCGGCGACCCTTAGCCAAGAACCATTGAAATGGCAATCACATGCTTGACCAATCAAAGTTGCCCCGAAGGGGCAAAGACTCAAAGCCCAGGGTTGCCGCTTCGGTTACCCTGGATAAGATTGCCTAATCCCTACCAACCGCAACGCGGTTGCGCTGGCTGAACCTCAATGACGCAACCGCGTTGCGGTTGCCACGGCGCGAACACGTCTTCACCAGGGTACCGAAGCGGCAACCCTGGGTTTGGGTCGTTGCCCCTTCAGGGCAAAGTCACTGCAGATCCTCCTAGAAATAAAAAACTCTGGACGAAACCGAACTCCTTCCGTATAATCCTCTGTTTCGCAAACACACCCCCGCGGCAAGTAATGCGAGCCAACTTTGTTTTGGGGTTCTCAAGCCCCGAACCCAAAGCTTTGCCTTGGGTCGGACGCTGCATCCAAGCGGGTTTGGAAGGCATCTGAAGTTTTATACAGGAGAACCGGAAATTCTAAATTGGAGGAGTTAACGCAATCGTGACCTTTGATACACATCTGCCGTTAAATGAGCGGCTGCTTAGAATCGACCATATCCAGGCGAGACGCTATTCGAAGCTCGGTGGAATCGCTCTGGAAATTGCTACAGAAGGTATTGTCAGACATCTCAAAGCGTGCGACCGAATGGACGTCAATCCGGAGACTTCGGCCGTTCGAGAGATCATTGACGATGCATTGAATGGCCGTCGCGTATTCGCAGAAACTGGCGAACAGCGCGCAGCCTAAGTCCATCGAGCCCACTTATCTTTAGAGAGATCGCCCCTGACGGGCGATCTCTTTTTACGTCCATCAGTTTCCTTGACGTTTTTGGTTGGGATGTTTACGAAAACCGTACTGCCCGTGCTAACATCCCCGCGCTAATTTGTTGACGCTCCCGTAGCTCAGCGGATAGAGCATCTGCCTTGTTGGAGCCTTATTGGGGAAAATGGTATTTGACGAACCCAGTAAGTGGACGATCCTATATGCGGGGACGCCCTGAGAGCCTCTGGTACTCGACCCAAGCGGTCAGTAAAAATCCATGAGGATTGGGTAATCCGCAGGAAACCTTGACGCAGGTTTGCGAATGGGACTCCTCAGAGACTATACGGGTCGGGACTGTGATGTCCAAGATATAGTCCAGCCAGCAAACCCGGGGTATTTACGGGCGGTCAGGGAAAGCCTGATGCTGGAAGCTAAGCAGAGGGCCGCAGGTTCGAGTCCTGCCGGGGGCAATTCCACACAGTTTTATGGCGGCTATAGTTCAGTAGGTTAGAACGCTTGATTGTGGATCAAGAGGTCGTGGGTTCGAGTCCCACTAGCCGCCCCAACATCCCAGTAAATCAAAGAGCCGGTCCTGAGGATCGGCTCTTTCTATGTGGTATTCATCTCTTTTTACTAGGCCAGTAGTTCTTGAGGTATCAGTCGGCTGATTCGGCGCGAGATCTCTCATCGACTTCTCTTTGGGCTCTCTCGTCACGCTCGCGCTGAATTAACTTCTCACGGTAGTTTTGTTCAATCTGCTCTTTCGTCGCTTTATATCTCTTGGACACACCGCCGCGCAGAAATTGATTACTGGAAAAAGTTTTACCATCCGAGTTCATTTTCAACCTCCTACAAAACAATAAGTGAGCGGGCATTATGTGGCAGAGCAGAGTTATCTACAACAACGGAAGCATTCCAAATACCTCCGGATTTGGAGCAAATCTGAACATCCAGGCGATAGGCCAATTGAGGCGGCCCGGGAATTGACACGAATTTCTGCAACTCAATCGTTTCGTTCGGCTCGATGTACTCATCACCTGGATTGAACAGGTCAAACGAAGTCAGTCTTTTATAAGCGACGAGCTTGATCTCAGTGCTGTCTGTCGAAGCATATTCAAACAAAATCAAAGCAGTTCCAATGTGATCGAAATCAATCTTTGAAGATCCAACATTTTCAATTTGAATCGTCGCGATCAGATGTAAGATGCCGTCCAAATCTACAAACCGTCCGACTATATTTGAAACGAGAGTCTCCTGGAAGGCCCTGCCCCTTACGAACTTGAAATATGCCCACCAGCCACCGACGATGAACGCGCTGATTTGAACTACATTTTGTAATGCGTCAATAAAGTCCTTCGTGGTGGTCCAATCAATTTGTCGTGAAGAATAATGTGTCACCAGACAAACAGAGAAGAACACAACTAATAACCCAACGATGGGCAGACAATTTTCCCGAAGCCATTCAATTGGCCGTGGTAGTACTGGTTCGTCGGTTCTTTCTTCTAAAGAAGGTTCTACAGGTGACCGTGTAGTCTGAGACATTGTGAGTGTGTTCCTTTTGAAAAAATGAGGTTGAGGTAGGCGGAGATTAGTACGAAGCAAAAGTGGTAGTCAAGTATTTTGCCGGGCGTTTTGGGAGACTACAATTGAACACGGATTAGGCTTTCGGGTGAGAAAAGGTTAGAGTTGGCGAACTTTAGACGATCAACGCAAGGAGAGACTTAACGCATGCCTGACGAGCAGAGAGTTGCCAACAACTCCCAGACCTATGTTGTAGGTGCTGATGATTTTGTTTTTGAAGCAGTAGAGCAGGAAAACGGGCAGGCGACGGTCATTAAGTTTCGACTTGAAGATCCACGGTACCACGCCGGTGATGTTGTGGTGGTGCTGAGTGGCAGCGACATCCACTTCCACGGCATGATTGGACAGATTGCGGATGGATGGGCCATTGCCAGCGATCGACGAGGTTCACTGCTCCCGGTTACCGTCCAATAGGCAAACGCAAGCACATTATCCCAACGAGTAGTGATACTGACCACCCGATCCAGCTACTGCTTCACATATCCAGTTGGATAAACCACACGTATTCCCGGCGTCGTCGAAGTGATCGAAATTTTGTGAAATCCCTTCTTCGAGTGGGTTGACAGGAAAGTCAACGCAGCTTGCCGCTCCAGCGAGTTATCTAATTCCTTCAAATAAGGATCAAAGCTGACCGGAGCACTAATACCCTGAAAGAACGCATGACCGCCAGTCTCAGTTGCCAGATAGTTCAGCGAACTCTGCGCGTTCGATGCTAACAACGAGTTACCTTCCGCAGCAGCCGTTGGCGCATAAAACCCATAAATTGCCACACTCTTTCGCTGCGCTTCCGATACGGCGCGTCTCAGATCAACACTTTGCGTTGGTAGCGACGAGTCGACTCCCCGAGAAATGTCCAAACCATCCGAGATCAACAGAATTGCCCGGCGGCCCTGCGGTTGCGAATCAAACTTTCGCAGTGCTTCTATTACTTCCACGTACGGGTTATAAGGTCCCGAACTCGCAAAACCCACTGGCGGACGCAGCGATTTGGCAGCCTTTTCCAAATCAGTCGTGAACTTAAGTTTGACCTGCAGGCTGCCGGTGCGCAGATAACCAATCATCACTCGAGATCCTTTTGGCAGGTCGCGCACAAATTCGGCCAGTCCCTTGATCTCGTTTGAGATAGTCGGCAGGTCTTCCTGGATCAATAGCGCCAACGTAATCGGTGAATTCGTTCCCACACTGCGGATAGACGTTATGGTTTGAGGCTCACCATCTTCACTGACGACCAGGTCGGTAGTTTGCAGTGAAGCCTCTGACGCAACTTCCTTAATTCGAAAGGTGACGGGAATGGTGACGGACCGGGCGGAAGTGTTGCGGCTGCCATTTGCGTCAGCTATCGCTTGCGACGTTTGACCAAATACTTCTGATAGTCCAGCCAGGCCAAGAACCATCACGCTTCCGATAAGGATGTAACTTAGTCTCTGCAGCCTATTCATCTGATCTTCTTTCTTAACTTAACCTGTCCTCATTATACAGATAACTACTTCAAAAACAGGTTTCTGTCGTCTGCTACTAGCGACCAGTTAACTCATGAGCTAACATTTCGCGTATAAGGACTGCAACGATGGCAAAACTATCCAACAGAGATGCGACGATCGCCCGTGCTCTTCAAATAGCGCCGTGGATTACGATCCTCGCCACCAGTTTGCCCGGTCCAATCATTTTTATCCTTTTGTTTCTGACGGCAACCGCCACAGATTCCGCGGCGATCTATTTACTTTTGGCTGGTCTTTCACTTGGAATCGGGTTCGCCGTCGGCTTACTAATAGCCGTAATCCTTATTCTCTACCGAAAAAGATGGCTGTCTAAATTAAGAGAGCGTTTAGCTTCGGATGGAATCACTGCGGGTGAGGTTGCTTGGTTCCGCTCAGAATTGACTTCCCAGGAACGAAAAGCGCTCAGCGAGATTGAAAAAACCCATCCCCTGCTGGCCGATGCTTACCTGGAAACACTGGCCAGCCGGCTGACTGCTTCGCGCATTATCTCCCGTTCAAAACGGGAGATTTTAAAAGTTGAACGGCGAATCAATCGTGCCCGTGCGTTGGGAACGGGCGACACGGCGAACCTGCAGGAAGATTTGACGGCTGATCGCGAGCGTCTCGATCAATTAAAACAACACGCCACTCAACATCTCGCAAAAGCCCGGGCCCGTCTTCAGGAAATTGAAGCAACAGCCAGTCGTAAACTCAACGACGAAGAGACAGAAATGATGATGCAGCGATTAGGAGCGACCCAGGACCAACTGCCTCTCGTTCTCGAAATCGCCCAAATTGAAAGACAGGCCTTAAAAGAAGCGACTACTCTCCCTCCGCCGCTCGAGCCAACTCACGATTAAGCCGGTACACTCCCGGCGCCAGGCGCTCCGCCGAGCCTTCGTCAACCAACGCCCAATTCCCTAACCCGGCCTCGGGAGACTTAAGTCCGGTAACCCGCGCGAGTTCTCCCCGAATGGTCATTCCCGCGCCAGCCAGATATGCGTGGGCAATTTCTCTCAGGGCCTTTTCGCGTTTCATTGAAATTTTCATTTGGTCCTGAAACCGCGCTTCGGGCACCGACCAGATATAAGTAAATGTTGGTTCATATAAAACTTCGCTCGGTATCACTTTCAAACATCGCTGTAGTTGAGTCAGCGCTTTATCGAATTTCGCCCGGTCAGTTATTCCACTCTCAGAACGCAGATCACGCGTCGCCATCTCCCATTCGCCTCTCAGGACTTTAAGAATGGCCTGCGCGTCTTTACTCAACACTTTGCTTTCTGCACTGCGTGAACACCCAAACAGACTATTAAATGCCGGGACCAGGCGCGCGGAGATGAACGTCGCTTGCCCTCGCAATACTTTTCCATAGAAACAACGTCCACGTCGCATCACTTCGTCTTTCAGGTTCCACGTTAATCGACTCTCCGGATCCTTCTGCACATTTCTCGGCGAGTGCGCATCGCGTCGTCCGCACACAGCGATGTACAGCGAAGGTCCGGGCCGTCTCGAATCGGTTAAGGCAGAACAGAACCCAACTTCATCGATGAAGCGCTCTGCCGCATAAACATCTTCAACCTGCCGCTCAGGATCTCGTCGCCAGATGCGGTCGCGATGTAACTCAATTTCTTCTGGAAGAATCACGGCGGGATTCTATCAAACTGACTTGATAACTCGGTCACATTGGACCAGTTCGGTCAAACTAAACCTTTCTGCAAGAGCCCAGCTTTCTCTGTTAACTACTGAAATCACAGAACTTGTCGGCATTTCTCACTGTGGCACAAACCTCGCTAATGAAGCTCGCCCGCCCAGACTGCGTGGCTGACTTAGATATCGAGCTTACGGAGAAACGACAGTGACATCGAACAGAAAATCTCGCTCACTAGCCTTAGCGCTGCTAACGAATTTTTCGTTAGTCCTCACAATGCTTAGCGGCACCATCATGCCGACGGTTGCGAGCGCTGCCCCCAAGGACAAAGACAATTTAATGGGTCGCCGTTGGAACCACGACCGCTTTGCATCTGATCTGCGTGAGAAGATGAAAAAGGGTAATGGCGAACTGGTGAAAGTAATTCTGCAGTTGGACGACAAAATGAGCCTCCCGCTCGCCGCCTTACTCAGAGGAAACGGAATCAAGTTGAGAAAAACTTTTACCAACTTCAATTCCATGTCTCTCGAGCTCCCTGCAGATGTCGTTGATTCGTTGTCAAATTTTCCCGAAGTTAGCTACGTCTCGATCGATAGCGAAGTCCGCACCTTAGGCGGTCATGTTTCACACACAACTGGCACCGACAATGTTCGCACGAATTCAGCCGATGGCGCGCTCGACGGCAACGGCATCGGTATCGCAATCGTCGACTCAGGTATCTACGCTCAACACGTCTCTTTCAAAGACCAAGTAACCGGACAATCGCGCATCGTCGTTAGCCAGGATTTTACCGGCGAAGGTCGCACCGATGATCCATACGGACACGGTACGCACGTCGCTGCCGCAGCCGCTGGTAACGGACTCGTTTCCAACGGTCAATACATCGGCATCGCACCACGCGCCAAACTGATTAACCTGCGCGTCTTGAACTCAAACGGCGTCGGCAGTGTTTCGACGTTGCTGGCCGCTTTCAACTGGCTGCTCGACAACGCCTCTGCTTATAACGTCAAGGTCGTCAATCTCAGCATCGGAATGCCAGCCGTCAACTCCTATACGCTGGATCCGCTTTGCATTGCCGCTCGTAAACTGGTCGACCGCGGTATCGTGGTAGTTGCCGCTGCCGGTAACAATGGGAAAAATGTACTCGGCCAAAAGATTTATGGACAGATTCACTCGCCTGGTAACGAACCTTCAGTAATGACGGTTGGCGCCGTTGATACAAAAGGCACCGACCGGCGTGACGACGATACAATCGCGTCATATAGCTCACGTGGTCCAGCCCGCAGCTTCGTCACCGATCAATATGGAGTGAAGCACTTCGATAACATCCTGAAACCTGAGATTTCAGCACCAGGCAACAAGACTGTGTTTGCTGAATCGCCACACAACAAACTTCTGGGCCAAAGCCCAAGTCTCGACGCCGGCGTCAGCACTGACCCGACCCGCAAACAGATGACACTCAGCGGTACATCAATGGCCGCGCCGGTAGTCGCCGGAACAGCAGCGTTGATGTTTGAAGCAAATCCATCGCTGACTCCAAACCTGATGAAGGTCCTGATGATGTACACCTCCCAGCAACTGTCCCACTTCAACATGTTGGAGCAGGGCGCTGGCGAGTTGAACGTCGATGGCGCAATTCGGCTGGCGAGAATCGTAAAAACGAATCTGACCAGCACGACTCCACTCAACACCGCTCTCTTAACAACTACGGCCCCGACACCGCAAACAACTATCGCCTTGAATGGCGTCACCACCTCGACCTTCACCTGGTCTAAAGGCATTGTGATTGGTCGCACGTATGCAACCGGTTCGAATCTCATCAACAAGTATCAGAAGGTCTATGCCAATGGCGTTCTCTTAGGCGATGGCGTTCTGATCGGTGATGGTGTTCTGTTGGGCGACGGCGTGCTCATCGGTGATGGCGTCCTGCTCGGCGATAGTATTCTTACCAGCAATGGCACCACGTTAGGCCAGGGTACATTCTTCTGCGCGACCGGCGTCCTACTGGGCGACGGCGTGCTCATCGGCGATGGCGTCCTGCTCGGCGATGGCGTACTCATCGGCGACGGCGTGCTTATCGGTGATGGCGTCCTACTCGGCGACACGATCCTTCAGGCCTTCAACGCCATGATGATCGGTGACGACTCCGCGTCGATGGAAGTCGTTCCTGACAACAACACTGACTATCTGGGTTACTAAGCAAACGCGAGTCTCCCCCTAACACCAGAGAGAACAGCCATGTTGCAGACAACGAATACGACGCGGGCCGATAAAAGTGTGCCCAGCCAGTCAGGGCAGTTCAGAGGACTCAACGTTGAGCCACTGACTGCCGATAAGGAAACGGAAGTGCTGGCATTTCTTGACCAGCGCCCAATTCATACCGTCGCGCTGAAAAGCTTCATCCACGACAACGGATTGGAAAGTCCGCTCAATCGTGGACGCTTCTACGGATATCGCGACATAAACGGTCGCCTCGAAGGCGTCGCCTTAGTTGGTCACGCTACTTTAATGGAGACAGTCTCGGATCGCGCTTTACGCGCGCTCGCACAGGTCGCCCGCGATTGCGCCCACACCCACATGATTATGGGTGAGCAGGATCGCGTGGCCGACTTCTGGTCAAGTTATTCTGAAACAGGTCAACAGCCCCGACTCGCATGCCGCGAATGGCTACTTGAACTAAAGGACACTAACCCGCACACCGAAACTGTTCACGGTTTGCGACTGGCCACCGAAGCTGAACTGGATTTAGTTATGCCAATCCAGGCACAGCTCGCCATGGAAGAAAGCGGCATCGATCCTTTAAAGGTTGATCCCGAAGGCTTCCGCAAACGCTGCCTGCGACGCATTCAGCAAAAACGAACCTGGGTATTGTTTGAAGGTGAGAAGCTTATCTTCAAAGCGGACGTGATCTCGGAAACAAATGAAGTGATGTATCTCGAAGGCATTTGGGTTCGAGATGAAGCTCGCAACGATGGCACTGGCTCACGTTGTATGGCTGAGCTTTCACGAAGACTTTTAACCAAAGTACAGTCTCTCTGCCTGCTCGCTAACGAACTAAACATTCGCGCACTTTCCTTCTACCGCAAATGTGGATTTCGCTTTCGCGCAACTTACGAAACAATTTTCCTCACGCAGAAGGAGTCGTTTACCCACTGAACTGTTCTCGTCAGCCCCCGACCTGTCCTGGTAAAGACAACTCTCTTCTCACCTTTGAACAAGGCCGTTAGCAATGCCGAACACTGGTAGCATTAGTAGCCGATTTGCAACTTCATACCTCCGCACAGTCACGATTATTGGCTGTGCGGCGTTGCTGTATTCGCTCTACTGCGTACATCCGATTCAACTCGATCTGCGTTTTGTTGCCCTGCTTGCTATTGCCGTTCTTCTGAGCCCGCGAATCGTCTTACCGATTCCCAAACTAAGTTCACAAATTTCAGTCTCTGACACTTTTGTTTTCCTCGTTCTTCTTCTTTACGGTGGACCAGCCGCTGTTTTGGTCGCATCAACGGAAGCGTTCTTTTCATCACTGAGATTCAGTCGACGGTTGGACACGGTATTATTCAACTGGGCCAGCACCGCTCTTTCAGCTTTTATTACGAGCTCCATCCTGAAGTTTGCCTTTGGCGACATCGTCGTTCTCGCGAGCCAGGCCTTTACCACCAGCTTCCTCGTAGCTATCGGTTCGATGGCCCTGATTCAATACGTTTCTAATTCCGGCATCGTCGCGATCGGCACGGCACTAAAAACGAATCAATCGATCTGGCAAACGTGGCGCAAACACTTCTTGTGGACTTCGGTCACTTACTTCGCGGGTGCTTCGGCCGCCGCGGGAATCGCCGCACTCATCAATTTAATTGGCTTCTCCGCCCTGGCGATTACCCTGCCGATTATCTGCATCGTCTACCTGACGTATCGCACTTATCTCAAGAACGTCGAAACTTCTGCGGCCCAGGCTGATCAGGCGGAGAAACACGTTAAAGAACTTTCACACTACATCGCCGAACAGGAACGCATTCGCGAACAATTCACCCAGGTAGAAAAGCTTTCCGCACTTGGCGAACTCGCTTCCGGTGTGGCCCATGATTTCAACAATACGCTCGCGGGAATTCTGGGACGAGCGCAACTGCTGCAACGGACCAACGATCCTGACAAGATCAAACGAGGACTGGACATCATTATTAAGACTGCAGAAGACGGCGCTAAAACCGTAAAACGTATTCAGGATTTCGCCCGCCAACGTCGTGATCATGATTTCGAACTCGTCTCAGTCGATCAGATCCTGATGGACGTTAGTGAAATAACCCGACCTCGTTGGAAGACTTGTTCCGAGGCTGCGAATGTTCATATTTCGCTTGACCTGGAAGTGGATTCGGACGCGATGGTAATGGGCGACGATTCAGAACTGCGTGAAGTGCTCGTCAACATGATCTTCAATGCAGTCGACGCAATGCCGGAAGGCGGCGTCTTGAGACTTTCCGCCAACAGCCTTAACGACACAGCCGTCATCACGATCGCTGACGATGGTGTCGGCATGTATCCGGAAGTTAAGTCACGCGTGTTTGATCCGTTCTTTACCACTAAAGGAAATGCCGGCTTGGGATTAGGACTGGCAGTGAGTTTTGGCATCATTCGCCGTCATGGTGGCAACATCGAAGTCGACTCAATTTACGGTAAAGGTTCGGAGTTCCGCATTACGTTACCACTTGCCAGTCAGCTTGAAAGCGCGAAACCGAAACCCGAATTCACTATTTCGTCTGGAACAATCGCGCGCATTCAGGAGCGCCAGCAAACCAAAGTGCTCGTTGTTGATGATGAAGATTTTGTGCGCGAACTACTCGGCGAGATTCTTGAAGTCGAAGGTTGCCAGGTGCAATGTGCTTCATCGGGAGCTGAAGCACTCGAAATTTACAACACCACGAAGTTTGATTGTGTCTTCACCGATGTTGGTATGCCCGGAATGAGCGGTTGGGAACTGGCGCAGGCGATTCGCTTGAAGAACCAGGCAATTCCGATTGCAGTAATAACCGGTTGGGGTGAAGCAGTTGGTTCAAACGAACAGAAAGCCGCGGGCGTCGACTGGGTAATTGCAAAGCCCTTCACTGCCGATCGCATCGTGGAGTTAGTGAAAGAGATCAATCAAAAACGCGCCCGCGCTGAACGACGCGAAGCACTCTCAGTCGTCGCCGCCTGAAGCAGGGCGGAAGACAGAAGGTAGAAAGCAGTAGGCAGTATGCAGGAGCAGAAGGCACTCCTCGTGTGCCTACTGCTCTTGCCTTCTGCCTACTGCCTTCTGCTTCTGTTTACTTGTTTTTACCGCGTAATTGAAGTGCGCGCTTCACACTGTCCTCAACCACTTCCAGGCGAAACGGCTTCAGCAAATAATCAAACGCACCAAGCTTGATTAGTGATACGGCCTGGTCCTGATCGCTAAGACCGGAAATCATGATTACAGGTGTGCCCGGATATAGCTTCAACACGCGATTAAGTAGTTGTACGCCACTCAAACCCGGCATCGAAATGTCAGTAAGCACTACATCGAAACGTTGAGCTTCAAGTTTTGCTAACGCAGTTTCGGCCGTTTCAGCTGTTTCGCATTGATATTCGGTGGAAAGCAGTTCGAAGAGCGTGTCGCGGATAATGTCGTCATCGTCAACGATCAGGATCGCTGCCATTATGGTCCTCCCCAGGTAACCAAAGGCTGCTCCTGAGAGGAAGCTGAACCGAGACAAAGCCTTTGTCCTATTGAGTCGATGAAGGGATATCGCTCATTTGCATCATAGCATAGTGAGGCAAGACCGCTTCATCACCCCTTCTCCCCATCACCCTCTCTCCCCCTCTTTCCCCATCTCCCCTTCTCCCCCTCTCACCGCATCACTCGCATCGCCTATGTTATCCTCTGCGCGAGGTGACCAATGGTAACGAAAAGCAATAAAGCGATCGTCAGACTCGTGAGCGACGATCTTTTCGTTGGCATAACTCCGTCAGGACACGCCGTGCCACTCGATACGAATAGCGAGCGCTCAAGCGCGCCTTCACCGGTTGAACTGTTACTCGTCGCACTTGGTTCATGTACGGCAGTCGATGTCGCCGGCATTCTTGAAAAGAAGAGACAGAAAGTTCGTAGCTACGTCGTCGAAGTTTCCGGACAACGACGAGATGAATATCCGCGCAGTTACACGTCCATGAAAGTGCATCACGTCCTGACCGGTGTCGGCCTCACTGAAAAAGCAGTGGCCCAGGCAATCGAACTTTCAGAAAATAAATACTGTAGTGTCGCTGCTACTCTCCGCCCGACCGTAGAAATCCAATCGAGCTTTGAGATCATCGAAGCCACTGATTCGTAACGAGATCAGGCAGGCGAAGCCGCCTGCGGTCCATTTAAAGGGCAGAGTTAATGAACAAGACTTTTGCAACGCTGCTACTCGCCGCTGCTACTGCGCTATCAACAACCGCAGTTGAAAAACTTCCAGTAACTGGTCCACTAAAACAAGCTGCGAGTGAAGCAACCTTAGCGTCCGTCAGACGAAGCGATTCAGCTTCGCGAGACCCAAAAGGAAATCTCGCGAAGCTCAGTCCGCAGGAACATCTGCGCCGGGCAAATATCTACAATTCAAATCGCGCCTTTCCGGAAGCACGGGCTCACTGGCAGGCCTTCATTAACTACTATCCTAACGACGCTCGCCTTCCCGAAGCATTGTTAGGCATCGCGCGTTCGTATTTTCTCGCCAAGGATTATGAAGACGGGTATCCGATCTTCAATCGCCTCGCCCAGGATTTTCCCAACACAAAGGAAGGCCGCGAAGGTCTCAACTACAGTGCTGCGTCCCTTTTGCGCCTGGAAAGATTTTCGGAGGCGGCTACCAGATACGCTGAGTATTGCGATCGTTATCCGAATGGCGAACGCATCGATACTGCGCATCTAAACGTGATCGACACGTTGCGTGAAGCGAACAAGCCAAAGGAAGCATTGCAGTGGGTCACGCGTACACGCCAACGTTTTGCCGGTACTGCAGTCGAGACTAATGCGATCTTTGCCGCGTTGCGACTTGATGTTGCCGAAGGACACTGGAACGAGGCGATTACGACAGCTAACGAACTCTCGCGGCGCAGCTTTTCGAAAGCAGTATTGACCAGTCCGGCGGAAGTTGCGTACTTAAAAGCTTTTAGTCTTGAGCAAGCGGGCAAAAAAGAAGAAGCATTTACTGCCTATCTCGCGGTGCCGGACAACATTGATTCTTACTATGGATGGTTGGCAACGCAACGGCTCACAAGTTTAGGTGGACCAGCCAAAGCAAGCATTGTCGCGGCGCGTGAAGATCGAGTTGCCGATGCGATTGCCAGTGTTTCAGATTCTTATCCGGCGCCGTATCGTGCAACGATCATTCGCGCGGCGAAAGAACGAAAACTTGATCCACGTTTTATCCTCGCGTTGATTCGTCAGGAAAGTGTTTTTAAACCACAAGCCAAATCACCGGCGGGAGCACGTGGTCTATTGCAGTTTACTGTCGACGCGGCACAAAAGTATGCGGCTGGCGCAGGTCTGGGTAACGTCACTGAGAACCAACTTTATCAACCTGACACGTCAATCCTACTTGGCGCTGAATACGTTGAGTCGTTAGTAAAACTTTTTCCGGGTCTACTTGAACCAGTGGCTGCTTCTTATAACGGTGGTGAAGACAACGTCGCGCGTTGGCTGCAGCGTTCAAAACGAAAAGACCCGGGAGTGTTTACTGCTGAAATCGGATTCGATGAAACGAAAGACTATGTACAAAAAGTCATGTCGAACTACCGCGTCTACCGACAACTCTACACAGCCGATCTGGTCCGCCGTTAAGTGATTCGTACTAGAGTAACTGGATCTCGATCTCGGCATCGGCTTGCCGCCTGTTGTGAGGCATGGCTTTGCCTTGCCGCAGCGAGACTTCAAGAAAATTCGGGCTGCGCCCTCAGCTAGTAAGAAGGCGCAGCCCTGAAGTATTTTGAGCGCAACTTTACGGCAAGGGCAGAGCCATGCCTCACAACAGGCAGCGAAGCCGATTCTGATACTGATCTTAGGGCTCGGGACTGAAACCGCGCGCGTCTTCTCGTCTACGAATCGGATAAGGTTCGTAGTCGTGGCGTGGCACAATTCCCAGCTTCAGCAACGCATTGTAGTACTCATAACGAATCGAAATTTCGGCAGCGGGCTGTGAATCGAGTTCCATGTCGACCCACGTGACATCGTTCTGCACCGAACGCCCTATGCCCGTGGCCGCGTAGTCGTCGTTTGTGCGCGGCGCAGCTACCGAACTGCGAGCGGACTCACCCGAGCGCGAATCCGCCGCTCCCGCGGGAGCTTTTTCTTTCGACGGGCGACTACTGTCTTCTTCCCTCGTGATCGGTCGAGGCGGGTTGATATAAACCGGTCGTCGGTCTCGGAATACGACTGCCGAAATCACGCCCAGGTTTGCTGTTTGCCCGAGCTTTGCCCCGTAAGAGTCGCCTTCGTCAGTGAAATAAAATCGACGCGCTCGCTGGCTGCTCATCTGCCAACCACCAATCGTGATACTGCCATACGGTTCGATGACCCATTTGCTGGAATTCCAGGCAGAGCTGTGTCGCGCATCGATCGTATTCAGTCCGTCCACTGACAATGCAACGGCCACTCGTTCACCGGTCGGATTTCGAACGCGAAGTTCGTATTCCGCTCCTTTCAAAGCTTCGATATAACTCCGGCCACGAGCGTAATATTCCTCCACGGGTCTCCCGTCCACTAAGACTTCCAGATCGAAATTGCTCTTTGGTGGTCTGCGCCAGTTTGCTACCTGGGCAGTGGTGTTTGTTTGCGCCTCAACGACGTTCGAACCTCGTTTCACCAGTGCGGTTGATAGTACAACTCCTAAAATTAAGGCTAAAAGGAAGCCGATTCCGCCAAGTGTCAGACGAATTACGCTCATGCTCAGTCCTCCCAAAAACTAAATAGTGCTAAACCAAGAACGGAAGTTTGGGCCGCGGCTTGCAATGGAAATTGGCGAATCGCCCCAAATTGAGGTCGATTTGGATTTTCGGTTGAGTAATATTCGTGAGGAAGCTACAATTACGCGCCTTTTCTGTAATGTCCATCATCGAAGATCACGTTCTAAGTACTGTTAAGTGAGGGCTTAAGAGACCTGATGGAGTATGTACTGACAGCGACTAAAAACGAGGCCCGCGCCGGATCGTATTACGATCGAATCGCGCGCTTCTACGACTTAACCTTTAAGTTGAATGGCTATGGCCGCTCACTCGATCAGTACTTTGAAACTCATCCACTGCCGGTATCGCGTGGGGCAAGAATTTTAGACGCAGGTTGCGGCACGGGACTATTAACGTTCGCACTGCTGCGCGCCATCCATTTTCCGGTGTCAATTACCGCGCTTGATCTAAGTTCGACGTCGATTGTCGCTGCGCGAAAAGCGCTCTATTACAGTCCGGGACGCAAGCGTGACGTTACCTTCACGCAGGGAAATTTGTTGTCACTTCCCTTTGCCAGCGATTCACTTGATCTAGTCGTAACAAGTGGCGCGCTCGAGTACGTAAACATTGTCGATGGAATTAATGAACTCGCGCGTGTGATCGCTCCCGGCGGACATCTGCTTCACTTACCAATTCATCCGTCATTGGCCGGACGAGCATTGGAGATTCTGTTCCGGTTTAAGAGCCATCCACCCATTGCAGTAAAGAGCAATACTGAACGACACTTCCGCATCGTGCACCAGTACAAGTTTCCCGCTCCACAAGCCATCGGCTGGAGCAAGACTGCTATCCTCGCGCAGAAGGTTTAGCTCCACCAATTTATTGATCTACCCATTTCAGCGGACTCTCTTCTGTCGGAGCGCGCCCGTCCCGGTCGCCCCCTTCGAATAGAGTTACCTGATTATTATGCGTGAGCAGCTCGCTAGTTAACGGGGCGCCCGTGGACGGGCGCGCTCCGACAAAAGATTTCGCTTAATTCGGCACGAGCCTAATAATTCGATCGTCGTCGTCGGTGGGTTTGCCGCGACCGTCACGGTTTGACGTTGAGAAATAGAGATAACCGTCGGGTCCTTCGGCAACGTCTCGAATGCGACCATACTTCGTAATCAACTTCTCCTGCGAGACGACCGTTCGTCCATTCAATACGATCCGCATCAGTCCTTCGCCTCGTAAACAACCAAAGAAGAAGTTGCCTTTGAAAGCAGGAAACTTCGCACCGCGATAAAACATTCCGCTCGCAGGCGCACAAGCAGGCGTGTATTCAAGCAAGGGAGATTCGAGTCCGGCCCGTGTGTCCTTGTGATGAATAAGGGGCCAACCGTAGTTCTTCCCCTTCTCAACGATATTGACTTCATCGCCTCCGCCTGGTCCATCGAAACCGCTTGGTCCATGTTCGGTCTGAAACATCAGATTCGAATCGGGCTGCCAGTCCATACCTTGTGAGTTTCTGTGCCCATAAGTCCAAATCTCGGGACGCGCATTCGCCTGTCCGACAAATGGATTGTCAGAGGGAACTGTGCCGTCGTCGTTTAAGCGCAGGGTCTTGCCGGCTAGTGAGTTGAGTTGTTGCGCGAGTTCACGTTGAGTCGCGTCACCAGTCGTGATGTAGAGTTTGCCGTCTGGTCCAAAACGCAGACGACAACCAGCATGAAATTGTGCGGCTGGAATATTTTCAATGATCACCTTTGGATCGATCAGACCTTCAGGTGCTTCGCGATAACGCACTACGCGAACGAGTACGCCATTGCCACCATAAGCGTAAGACAGATAGAGGAAGTGGTTGGTGGCAAACTGCGGGTGAAGAGCTACGCTCATCAGTCCACTTTCACCGCTCGGCTCGACATCGGGCACTACAAACAACGGCTTTTCTCTTAGTTTGCCGTTTTCGTAAACGCGAACGCGGCCTGTTCGCTCGGTGAAGATCATTCGACCATCGGGCGTCCACACAATGGACCACGGCACTTCGAGTCCACCGATAACTTTCTCGACCCGAAAGTTAACCGAGGATTGAGAAGATTGTTCCACTTCACCATTCCCCGCCCCAACCGGTGGATGGCTGCAAGCGAAGGCGAAGGTAACGAGTAGCGCTGCAAGAAAATAGACTGCTGATTTCATGGGAGCCATGGTACAGAGGAATCGGGAATTGCGAAATCGTGAATGGTAAATGGTGAATAGTGAATCGTGAATAGTGAATGGTGAATGGTGAATGCCAGATTACGAATTGCGGATCGCTGAAGCTCGGTAGCTGAATTCAATCCGCAATTCACGAATCACCATTCACCATTCACCATTCACCATTCACGATTTACCATTCCACCATTTACCACAAACTCGCTTGTGCAGTGGGCCGGCGGAACGTCGAGGTTGCCGCAGTTTCGTGAGTTCTTTTCTTGTTGAAGCCGAGTCGCTGACTGTGAATCCTGAACAAGCGTTCTGTCGCCTCCCAAAACTGTCCTTTGCCACGCATACGTTCACCAAACTGACTCGAGTTCAGCTTTCCCTCGCGGGCTTCACGTATACGATTGAGCACTCGATCCGCACGCGTCGGCATTTTCGCGCGCAACTGTTCTTCAAAATAAGGTGCGACACTTCCTGGCAAACGCAACATGTTGATAAACGCCTGCGTCGCGCCAGCTTCCTTTGCCCGTTTTAACAGACCCGGAATATCACTCGACAAACCGGGAATCACCGGAGCGATGCCAATGCCTACATTAATTCCCGCGGAAGCAAGCGCCTCCATCGCGTGAAAGCGGGCTTCGGGCAACGGCGCATAAGGTTCAACAGCCCGCGCTGCTTCGACATCAAGAAAAGGAATAGTGAAGAACACTCCCAACTTCGCATTACGCACTAGATCCTGGAGTACATCGATATCACGACGAATCATCGCCGACTTCGTAATGATCCCGATCGGTTGTTGAAACTCGGCACAGACTTCCAAACAGCGACGCGTGAGTTTGTAATGACCTTCAAGCGGAATATACGGATCAGACGTAAACGAAAAAACTATCTCATCACCCCTCCACGAAGGTTTCATCAATTCCTTCCGTAGTAACTCCGGAGCATTTACCTTCGCGATGATCTTGCGATCGAAATCAGAACCCGCGCCGTAACCCAGGTACTCGTGAGTGGGCCGACTGAAGCAGTAGGTGCAGCCGTGAATACACCCGCGATAACAATTGACGGTGTAATCGAAACCGACGTCGGGGCTGTTGTTGTGAGTGATGATCTTGCGAGTTTCGGTTTCCTCGAAGACTTCTAACTTCACTTCCGGAGGTTCACCGATCCATTCAACTGAGTGAGTCAGCCAGGGATTGGGAGGATTTTCGACATAACGCATAAAACACCTATGAATTCCTTACTCCGCTCTCTGCGCTATCTCTGCGTCTCTGTGTTGAAAAGTGTCCAAACAGCGAACGCATTTCAACACAGAGACGCAGAGATCGCGCAGAGACGCGGAGGGTTACTTTTCAAACCAGGTCACAAAAAAGAACCGGTACTTATCCGGGTCCTGCAGAGTAATAAACCGTCCGCCCCAACCTTCATCAGATGGCGGTTTTACTTCCGGCGCCTTGTTTCGCAGTTGCGCATAAAGAGCGTCAACATCATCAACGCCGATGAAAAAGTGTGCACCACGTCCGCGCCGCAGCATTGTTTCCAGTTGTTGGACCAGCGTGATTTTCAACGTGCCCGCTCGCAGACGGGCCATCGGTGGTTCACTTTTCAATTCGATCGATTCCACCTCTAAACCCAGCAGGTCCGAGTAGAACGATAACGACTCTTCAAGATTATTCACTTCGAGAAAGAGCAGATCTAAGCCAGTTGCGTTCATGATCTACTCGAGCAGCAAATACAAGCCGTAGATTCCGGTTAAGATCACGCTCCAAAATGCGAGCTCATGCAGACCGGTATGGCGTTTGAGACGATTCGTGGTGGGTAATGAATTAGCAAGCGCGCGCATCGCACTCCTGGCCATCAACACGCCGCAGCCGAGGACGAAAACAGCGAGAATTACTAAGGGCCACAGAAACCACATCCACTGAAACCTCACGAGCAGCAATAAAAATAAGCCGGCGATTGAACACAGCAAAGCGCTAAGACAATAACCAAACACGCCCAGGTCCCGCGCGGTCGGCTGAGTAACAGGAATAAATACCTCATCCGATACCGCATATTGCCGGGAACGATCATAGTCGCGTCGCGCGGTGTGGTTCTTTAATACTGAGTAGGCCTCGTTGAGCGATTTCATCCGCTCTTCATTGCCACCGAGATCCGGATGATGTTTGGCCGCTTGGCGCTTGTACTGCCGGTCGATCTCGGCCTTTGAGGCAGACTCTTCGACACCCAGTTCAGCGTAGTAATCCTTGTTATGCACGCCCTTCATCGAAGTTGTCCGATTCTAAAGAGCGGATTTTCGTTTGGCAATGTTCTTCCTCGGCGTCTCTGCGTTATCAGCGTCTCTGTGTTAAAACTGAGGTCTAACTAAGCGGATGACAGCTTTAACACAGAGACGCTGATAACGCAG
>DATDMC010000139.1:0-8400 GCA_036518995.1 Pyrinomonadaceae bacterium
CGTTAACAAACAGGCCAGCCCGATGCGAAGGGGGCGCCCGGGACGGGCGCGCTCCGACAGAAGAGGGCTCGCTCTTATTTGTAAACACTGAAGCGGAACCAATCGAAGTCGGCGTGACCACGCTGCTGCGCCTGCGTAAAACTAGCCGCAAACAATCCCACCTTCGCGCCAATCCATCGACCCTCGCGCGCCTTAAACGCCTCGCCAAGCTCCGTAAACTGCACTCCATCTTTACTGTAACTAAACCGGCACACCGCATCTGGTCCAACTGTCACGCGCAAGAACAAACTACCATTATCGAGATCTAATCCATTCTCTTCCGTCTCTTCATTTCCTTTTGGCGCGTCGACACATAACGTTCGTTCAAGTCTGAATCCAGTATCAGTTTTCACGACTGCCAGATAGGAATAGTCCATTCCCATCATCACCAGACCGGCCTCTTCATTTGGCAACAAACCGTTCGCATCGATCTTCGTCGTCAATGTAAACGTCGGGGCGGGCAGCTTTTGCAAAAACAGATTCGGCACTGACCACAGATTCACCGCTTCATAAGGCAAAGGGACCGCATTGAGTCGCAACCATCCTTGTCGCTCCACTAACGACGACCAGTCGCGTTCACTGTTGGCATGCCACTGCCACTGAAGTCCTGGCAATGGCAAGGCAAATTCATCGCTCGTTTGGGGAACAGCCAGGGGGAAACTTCGACCTACATTTGGTTTCCTGTAAACCGCAACCGGCTCACCTTTGCCATCGCCATCCTTATCAACGCCAATCACCGGCCAGTCGTTTACCCACTTCATCGGTTGCAGATGAACGATCCGGCCGTAAGCACCGCGATCCTGAAAATGCAAAAACCATGATTCACCTGATTTCAACTCGACCCACGCGCCTTGATGTGGGCCATTGACCTGTGACTGTCCCTGGTCCATAACGATCTTGTCTTCGTATGGACCATAGATATTTTTGGAGCGCAGCACTGTCTGCCATCCGGTCGGCACACCGCCAGCCGGAGCAAAAATGTAGTAGTAGCCGTTGCGCTTGTAGAGTTTAGGACCTTCGATCGTCGGATGATTAGCACGGCCATCGAAGACGAGCCGATCGTCATCCAGCACTTTCGTCCCCTCGGCGTTCATCTTCGCAATGTGAATGACACTCTTTATACCGGCCCGACTATTAGCAAACGCATGCACAAGGTAGGCGTTGCCATCATCGTCCCAGAACGGACACGGATCGATCCAACCTTTAGCACTCTTGATTAATAGCGGCGCGCTCCATGGACCAGCCGGATTACGCGCTTTCACCATGTAGATACCGTAGTCGGGATCGGGATAGTAGATATAGAAAAACTTTTGGTGATAACGGATCGCCGGCGCCCACACGCCATTGCCATGTTGGGGCTTTGCAAAAACGTTTACTGGAACCTGGTATGGAAGCGCGTGACCGAGGATTCGCCAGTTAACCAGATCTTTTGAATGGAGGATTGGCAGTCCTGGAGCTGAATTGAAACTCGAGGCTGTTAGGTAGAAATCATCGCCGACCCGGATGGCGTCAGGATCGGAGTAGTCGGCATAGATGATTGGATTCTTGTAGGTGCCGTTTCGATTGTCAGGCGACCAGATGGATTGCGCGAACGAGGATGAGGTAACGAAGAGAATAATTATCCAGAGATTACGCAGCGGTTTAAACATAGATGGCGACTTTTCTTCTCCGCGTCTCTGCGTCTCCGCGTCTCTGCGTTGAAATCACGCGTTCGTCTACTTGAAACTAAGATTTTCAACACAGAGACGCAGAGACGCGGAGACGCAGAGAAAAGACTTCATTTATCTTCTGTGTAATCTGCGGATAACTTAGTTCTGCGGTTCGGATTCCTGTGCTCTCTGCGCCAGCATCAGGTGGTTGTGCATCGCATCGCGCGCGGCTTCGGGATTTCGATCGCGAATCGCGCGATAGATACTCCGATGCATCTCAGCCGATTCCTTCAAATCGCGAGCGCGCCGCACAGTCTTGCTCCGCACTTCAAACAAAATCGTCGCCACCATGTTCATCAACGCCGTCAGTATTCTATTCCCTGACGCCGCAGCAACTGTCTGATGGAAACGCATGTCATGGACCAGGAACTGTTCGGGTTCATCCAGCGACGCAAACATTCCGGTCACTTCTTCAGACATCGACGCCATCTGATCGCCCGTCGCCCGTTCAGCAGCCAGACCCGCGATCGCCATCTCCAGCGATCGTCTTGCTTCAAACATTTCCGCCGGCGTGAATCGTTGTAACGCCGCCATCAATCGCAACGGACTACTGTCGAGCGCCGGCGAACCTTCAGCCTCGACAACGAAAGTGCCCGCTCCCCGTCGTGGTTGCAATACGCCGACAGCCGCTAACGAACTGATACCGGCGCGCAAAGTGGGACGACTCACTCCTAACAACTTCGCGAGATCTCTTTCCGGCGGCAGTCGATCACCCGGTCGCAGTTCGCCTTTATGGATCATCTCACGCAACTGCGACACAACTTCTTCCGAAGTCGTTCCACGCCGTTCCGCGTCGATCGTTTTGAACATGGCTACCTTGGCGTCGCTCATCGGGTGCGTAGTATACCCTTATTTTTTAGTCGACTGCTTTATCAGCCAGTCAGCGAGGTCGTTCGCGGCTTTGAAGTTGTCATAATCGGGCGGCAACTTGCGACCGTCGGTATATTCGTTATAGAGCCACGGATCGCCGACTGCGAAGACCGTTCCTTTACCAAACTTCGCCACGGCCATGATCGTGTCGCCACTATCTGAATAAACCGCGGTCGCCGGCGACTTAATTTTCAACGTGGCAACTTCCTTGAGATAAAGATTGCGCGCGGTCTTGAAAATTGGATGGGGCGGAGTAACAACAAGCCGGCCCATCGTGAAATCATTACCCGGCACTTTGTTGCGGCTGTCTTTGTTGAATTCAATGCCAAACGCATTCGCGAGCTGATTGAAATGATCAAACTCAGCGTTGCCAATATCGTTCCCCATCAACACCAACACGCCACCCGCTTTTACCCAATCGCTGATCGCTTTGACGTCGGCTGGTCCAACATAGTTTGGCTTCTCAGTTTCCGTCGGCGTGTCAGGATCGACGATGATGTAAACGTGTGCGGCTTTGAGATTGGCTCCGGTTGGCGCGGCGTTTAGTGTTTCAGTTTTAGCGCCGTAGCTACGAAAGACGTTGCCCCATAATGAGAACCCGCCGTTATCAAGTTCGTCCCATTTGTAGTGCCACGAAGTCATCTGCCCGGTCGAGTCTTTCCTCATCTCATTGTTGAAATAAGAATCGAGCAACACCGTCTTGCCTTTGCCGGCTGTCTGGCGCGCAGCAATGTCCATTTCGTTGCTCGCCATTATGAAAGCGCCGACACCTTTCGGATCGTTAGTAACAACTTTTTCGCTCATGTAGTACTCGTAGCTGCCATCCCGGTATGGATTACCACCCAGGCCAGAAACAGCGACTGTGCCGCCAAGATTGAACTGACCGTTTTCATCGGCCTTCGCAAAGTTGTCCAGCAGACCTTTGTAGCCGCGCTTTGCTGCGTTTAGATAACTGGCAGGCAGGTAACCATTGCGCACGCCCTTCGCGAAGGCATAAACAAACATGCTCGAACCGGAAGTCTCGAGATAGTTTCCTTTACCGGAGGCTTTGTCCATCACTTGATACCAGAGCCCCGTCTTTGCGTCTTGATATACGATCACGGCTTTGGACAAACGATTAAGAATCGCCAGCAACTCGGCGCGTTGCGGATGCTGTTTCGGAAAGTAATCAAGCGTGTCGACGAGGGCCATCGCATACCAACCGATCGCGCGGTCCCAGAAATTTGGTGACTGGCCCGTCGTCTGGTTGGCCCAACGTTGTTGCTTCGACTCGTCCCAACCGTGATAGAGCAAACCCGTTTTTGGATCGCGCGAGTGTTGTTCCATCAGGATGAACTGTTTCGCGATGTCGTCGAAGTCAGCGTCTTCATGAAATGTCGCCGCATACTCGGCGTAGAAAGGCTCGGCCATGTATAGACCATCGAGCCACATCTGGTTGGGATAGATCTTCTTGTGCCAGAAGCCGCCGTCCGAAGTGCGCGGATGGGTCTTGAGTTGTTCACGAAGAGCAGCCGCGGCTTTGCGATATTTTTCCTGACCCGTGACTTTGTAAAGCAACAGCAGAGCGCGACCGGTGTTGATGTTGTCGAGGTTGTACTCGGTTGGACTGTAGGTGCGGATCGTGCCGTCCGGATTTACAAAGCTGTCGATGCCTTTTTGGATGAACGTGAAATAACGCGCATCGCCGGTGTTGAGCCACACGCCTTCAACGCCTTTTAGGACCACGCCATATTCATAAGTCCAACGGGCTGGCGCGCCAGTTTCATTGCGCGCCGCATTACGCCACAACGCCGACATCGCAGTTGCCGCCATCTGCTCCGACACAGCCTTCTCCTGCGCCACAGCGACGGTGGTAAACAACAAACTTAAAGCAAGAATGATGATGAAAGCACTAAATTTTGTTTTCATAATAGAATTGTGGACTCTGTTTTTCTCCGCGTCTCTGCGTACTCCGCGTCTCTGCGTACTCTGCGTCTCTGTGTTAAAACGGGATCGATTACGCGCCGGTTCATTTTCAACACAGAGACGCAGAGAACACCCAGAGACACAGAGATCAAAACCTGCTTTGCGCCACGGTCCTCTGCTCACGACTTTCCGGCAACAAATATTTCGCAATCGGCAATTTCAAACTTCTAATTTCAGCGACGGCCAAGCCCGCCATTGTTTCGGCGCCCACCGGATTAAAGTGCGTGTTATCTTCAACACCCTTTGGATAATTCGGATTCTCACCGGGCTTCAACTGCAGAAAAAGTTTACGGGATTCTTCCGCGCCGTATTGGACCAAAACTTTTTCACTGGCGCGATGCATATCAATCAACGGCACTTTCAATTCAGCCGCTACTTTCCTCACCACATCCGGATAGGCACCGTGCGAGTCAACAAACTTGCCTTCCTTATCAAAACTACGTCGCATCACCGGGGTCAACAAAACCGGATTGGCATGCTTCGCGCGCACATCAGCAACAAATCTTTTCAGGTTAAGACCATAATCATCAGGCGATGCATAACGATCAGTGCCTACCTTCTCGTCGTTATGTCCAAACTGAATGAAGACGTAATCACCGGGTTTTAGTTTATCGACTATCTCCTGCCAAAGATTTTCGGCGATGAAGCTGCGCGTGCTGCGGCCGTTCTTGGCGTGGTTCTCAACCTTGATATGTCCGGGCGTGAAATGCTTTTCGAGCATCTCTCCCCAACCAGTTTCCGGACGCTTATCGGGAGTTTTCTCGGCCATCGTCGAGTCGCCGGCAAGGTAGATAACAATCGGGTCCTTACCCAACGCACTCGAAAAAGCACTCGCCAGCAAGGTCAAACCTAAGAATGTTTTCAGCAACATAATTTTAAGGAAGCGAAGCAACTTCTTTGCCGTTGATCTTTACGTTGTTGAGAGTCATGCCTGAGATGTTCTTGACGATGCTCGCCTGGTCCACGTTGTCGAACGTACAATCAGCCAAACGCAAATCATAGATCGGGGCCCCGGTAAGTCCCTGAACATCTATCGCATGTTGACTTTTAGAACTCGTTACGCGTTCGACTGAGTAGTTACGAACAATCGGCGTGTATCCGCCTTTGGCGCCTTCTTCGTAGTTGAAGTCGATCGTGATTACGGCATGGGACACCTGGCCGACAGTAAGATCGCGGAAGTAAAAATTCTCCAACACTCCTCCACGCATCGCATTGTTCTTCACGCGTAATGCATGGTCCAAATTCTGACTGTCGAGCTTGCAATTTTCCGCAAACAGATTGCGCACGCCGCCGGTGATTTCACTGCCGACCGTGATGCCGCCATGTCCGTCTCGCATGCGACAGCCGCGCACGATGATATTCTCAGTCGGCGCTTTCAGTCGTCGTCCATCAGCATTGCGTCCCGACTTGATCGCGATGCAGTCGTCGCCCGTATCGAAGTCGCAATTTTCAATCAACACATCACTACACGATTCGGGATCACAGCCATCATTGTTTGGTCCATGACTACTAATTCTTAAGCCACGCACGATCACGTTCCGGCAAAGCACCGGATGCACTTCCCACATCGGCGAGTTGATGATCTTCACACCTTCGATCAAAACGTTCTGGCAACGATAAGGTTGAATAAACTGCGGGCGCAGGTAATGACCGGCGCCGAAAACGCGTTCGCTCACCGACACACCTTTTTCAGCCATCTGTTGCAACGCATTTCGATCGTCGCGTTGATTAGGATCGCCTTGCTTCCATCCGTAATTCGCCCGCCCGTTCCACGGCCACCACGCGTCGTTTCCGCTTTGACCATCGAGCGTGCCTTCGCCCGTCACCGCAATATTAGTTTGTTCAAATGCATAGATGAACGACGAGTAGTTCATCAATTCGGTGCCTTCCCAACGGGTGAAGACGACCGGCAAGTAAGCATTCGGATCTTTCGTAAACTTGATCGTAGCGCCAGCCGAGACAAACAGATTGACGTTGCTCTTGAGATGAATCGCGCCCGTCACAAATGTACCGGCCGGAACGACAACTCTGCCACCGCCTGCTTTGTTACAAGCCGCGATCGCATTCTTGAACGCCTCGGTTGAATCGCCCGCGCCATCTGTCTTCGCGCCAAATTTTGTGATCACGAAATCGCGTTTCGGGAACGACGGGGCTTTGATACGGGCCAGAATACGCGGCATTTCCGTCTTCCATGGATCGTCGGCAAAAACTGGAATACCGAGTACGTCCGGCCTGGCGATAGTGAATGCTGCGCCGGTTAAGAGCGCGCCTTTAAGAAAGTTTCTTCGCGATGACATTGGTCTAGTTCCTTTTGGAAGAGGGGGGACCGAGTTTCAAGTTTTGAGTTTCGAGTTTCGAGTTTCGAGTTTCGAGTTTCACACCTATCATCCGACACCTGAAACTCGAAACCTGAAACTCAAAACTTGAAACTCTAAACTCAAAACTCGAAACTCGGGACCCGAAACTCTGAACTCGAGACTCATTTACGTTTCGCCAACCAACTCGGATATTCCTTGCTTAAAAGTTCGGCGGCAGTGTCGACATACCACGAGTAACCATTGCGACGTTCGTCTTCAATCTCCGCCACGTCATAATGAACAACGCTGTCGCGTCCAACAAAAATCGGCCGGTTGGTTTGAATGTCGTAGAACCGCGCCCACAATGGTCCGGCGTTTGAATCTTGCACAACAACCCGATCGAAGCCGTGCATCTTCGTCGCATCAGGTTTTGTTACCCACTTGATGCCCATCAGTTTTGACTTCTCAAACCACGCAATCGCCGCTTTGATCGAGGCGACAACTTCCGGCGACGGTCTATCGATCGACATCAGAAAGCGCACGATGCCGGCGCTCTCTCCACCACTCAACGAAACGAGTTCATATTTGCGCGCGGCGGCGGGAGCCAAAGTCACTTCATCGTATTGAGCACACCAAACCGTCCGCTTGCCATCAACGATAATCTGCGTTTTGAGAATGCAGTCGATTCCCCTCTCAACCGCTCGCGCTGCTTTGGCCCGTCGTGCTTCATCAACAAACGAATACTCTGGCGAAGGGACAGCAATGTCGCGGAGCAACTTCAGCACGCCGATCATCGCATCGTCGTTGTAAGTGATGTGTTTGTAGTAGCCGGAGAGATCGGGATAGAACTGCGGCCAACCGCCATTTTCATACTGCGCCTTGAACAGATAATCGAGACCGGTAAAGAACGCGTCGCGATGCCGCGCTAGATGTTGCGCCGTATACACCCGCGCCAGAAAATTCAACTGCGTATAAGTCGAGCTGTTGTCGATCGTCGAATCGTTACTTTGTTTCTCGGTGTTGAGTTTTGTCCTGTCGGAGTCGCTCAACACAACCGCCATATCGATATTCTTGGGCCAACCGCCGGAGCTGCGCTGGTAAAGCAGAAGATTGTCGGCAATGCGCGTCGCTTCTGGTGAAGAGAACCAGGCTGCGTTTTGTCTTAACGCACTCGACCAGGTGAGTGCTTTAGTTGGCTGCTGCGCTGCAGCAATTGATCGAGGGGCGGCCCATGCCACAAAGGTCAAAGCAAGGATGATCAGCGAGCGCATCTAGCTTATGGTCTTACCAAACTTAGTGGTTTTTTGCGTACAAGAAACGGTACTCGATTCTGCCTTGACGATTAGTCCGAAGTCAAGGCTGCTTACTTACCAATTTCAGCGGGATCTGAGAAGCGGTAAGACCAGGAAGGCTTACAAATGCTCGGAACTGAGTGGCGATGAGGTCAGTACCGTAACGCGGTAGCGTCGGGTATGCAATAGACTCAAGTCTCACAAACTCCAAGAGTGACCCGACGCTAC
>DATDMC010000140.1:0-34706 GCA_036518995.1 Pyrinomonadaceae bacterium
ACTACAACTTGGCCTAAAGGCATCGCCATTCCACACAACAGTCGTCGGCTAAGCCTACCGGGCAGCGATGGTTACTGTAGATGGAACTAATCCATCGGCGATTGCTTTCAAAATAATTGGTCCACGTCCATTCGACTGCACAATCGCCATCGCGAGACCGTGAAATGCTTTACGCTGCTTCGCCTTAAATCCTTCGTGACTGATCTGGTTGCCGTTATCAACACCCGCCAAAAATCCGCCACGACTGATTTGAAACTTCACTAGGTTGTCGGCATATGGGACCACCACGCCATTCTTGTCGACCACTTTCACCGTCACAAACGACAGATCGCCATCCGCTCTGATAGTCTTACGATCAGGCACAAGTACGACTCGCGCCGGCACACCTGCGGTTGAAACTTCCTCCGTGAGTTCTACTTTCCCATTCCTGCGCGAAACGGCCTTCAACGTTCCCGGTTCAAACGGAACTCGCCATGAAACGTGCAACTCATCACCAGTCTTTCGCTTCGTGCCCAGCGACTTTCCGTTCAGAAACAACTCAACTTCGTCGCTATTGAAGTAAGCCCAAACATCAATCGGCTGGCCCCGCTTCCAATTCCAATGCGGAACGAGATGCAACACCGGCTTGCTCGTCCACTCACTTTGATACATGTAGTAAGTGTCTTTCGGGAAACCGGCGAGATCGATAATGCCAAAATAGGAACTGATCGCCGGCCACGCATACGGTGTGGGCTCGCCGATGTAGTCCCAGCCGGTCCAGATAAACATCCCGGAGATAAAATCGTATTTCTTGATCAGCTTCCAGGTCTCTTCCTGTGTCGAACCCCACGGCGCGCTGCAATTGTCGTAAGCCGAACACGAAAAATCAGCGTTGCCGTCCTTGAGCGGCTCATCCCACTTTTGCGGCCAACGACGAATTTGATCGGCGGGCATGTCATAACTTCCGCGGGTAGCGAGAGCAGAAGTTGTTTCGGTGTAAATCAATGGCCGGTTCGGAAACATTTGCGGAAACTTATGCATCTGCGCATGCGCGTAATTAGTGCCAACCAGATCGAGATTACCGGCAGTTAGCAACGTGTTGTCAGTTGAAACGAAGTTGCATGCAGCAGTGATCGGACGCGTGCGGTCGAGGTTCTTCACGATGCCGACTAACTCTTTACTAATGATTCCCGCTTCCGGGTGACTGCCCCACTGTTCAGCCACTTCATTTCCAATACTCCAGATAATCACACTCGGATGATTGCGATCGCGGAGCAACATGTCTTCCAGATCGCGTTTGTGCCACTCGTCCCAATCGAGGTGATAGTCAAACTTCGTCTTCTCTTTTTTCCAGATGTCGAAGGCTTCATCCATGACGATGAAACCCATCCGATCGGCAATTTCGAGCAACTCTGGCGCGGGCGGATTATGTGAAGTGCGAAGCCCGTTAACGCCCATCGCTTTTAACATTTCCAACTGACGCTCAATAGCTCTAGTGTTGACTGCGGCGCCCAGTGCGCCGAGATCGTGATGGTCGCAAACGCCACGGATCTTCAAACGCTTTCCATTCAAAGAGAAACCATTCTTGATGTCGAAATTGAAATAACGCACACCAAATGATGTTTCGTATCGATCTATTGTTCGGCCATTAAGTTGAACTTGAGAGACGGCTTTATAGAGATAAGGTTGTTCATCTGACCAGAGCCTCGGTTTCGTTATCGAGAGTTTTTGAGTAGCGACTGTGTTGCCGTTTGTGTTGATCGACAAGGGCGTTGAACTGCGAGCCACTTCATGACCAGCCGCGTCAACAATAGTTGTTAATAAATTCAACGAAGCGTCACGTGCCGATTGATTTTTGACCCTAGTCTCCACTGCTACTGTTGCACTTTGTTCACTCACCTCAGGTGTGTTGATCCATGTGCCCCAGTGATCGATGTGAATCGGATCGACGGTCGTCAACCACGTGTTGCGATAGATACCAGAGCCGGAGTACCAACGCGAATTTGGTTGCTCTGAATTGTCGACTTTGACTGCGATCAAATTCTGCGCGCCGAAGTTCACGTAAGGCGTAAGTTCATATTGAAATGAACTATAGCCATAAGGCCGCTTGCCAAGATAATGACCGTTGATCCACACCTCGCTGTTGCGATAGACGCCGTCGAAATCGATGAAGATCAGTTTGCCTTTGGCGTTTTGCGGAACGGTGAAAGACTTGCGATACCAACCCGTGCCGCCGTTTAGTGCGCCGCCGCCTGTGCCCGCAGGACTGTTTTCATCAAACGGACCTTCGATGCTCCAGTCGTGCGGCAGATTTAGTTGGCGCCAGTTGGCATCGTCGAGATCGACGCGTTGACCATCAGTCATCTCGCCAAGATGGAAGCGCCAATCCTGATTGAAGGAGACGGTGTTGGATGGCCGGGAGTTAGCGAAGACAGTGGTGCTGATTAGGAGCAGAAGAAACGGACGCCAAAGTGACATTATGCTCTCCGATGAATTTGATCTCTCTGCGTCTCTGCGTACTCTGCGTCTCTGTGTTGAAATTGAGTTGACCTATCCTAACCTCCATTTTCAACACAGAGACGCAGAGTACGCAGAGACGCAGAGTTACTACTTTGTAATTGAAACGATCTTTTTCAGTCTCAGATCGGATGATGATGGACCGATCATCAGCTCTACGTGATCGGGTTCGACGACAAATTGATGTTGCTCAACATTCCAGTATGCCAAATCACTCGCATTCAGTTTCAAACTGACTAGTTGCGTCTTACCGGCTTTAATCGACACACGCTCAAAGCCTTTTAACTCCTTAATCGGCCTGGACACTTTTGAATCAAGATGCCGGACGTAAAGCTGAACAACTTCCTCACCGTCTCGACTGCCCGTATTAGTCACGTTGAAACTGATATTTAGCACACCCTTTGACGAGAGTGATGGCCGGAGACTCAGCCCGTCATACTTGAAACTCGTATAACTCAACCCAAACCCAAATGGATAAAGCGGCTGGTCTTTAAAATACATATAAGTGCGACCATGACGAATGTCGTAATCCATCATCGGCGGCAACTGACTAATATCTTTGGGCCACGTTTGGACCAGGCGCCCGGCAGGGTTGTAGTCACCAAACAGCACATCGGCGAGCGCGTTCCCTTCTTCCTGACTGTTGTGAGTCACATGAAGAATCGCGGGAATGTGTTCATGGGTCCAATTAATCGAATAAGGAAAACTCGAGACTAGCACCACGACTGTTTTGGGATTCGCGGCATACACCTGCTGCACTAACTCTTCCTGTTCAAGATTGATCGACTGCCGGTCAACAGCCTCGCGACCTTCAGAAGGAACAGACACCTTGGCCCAGTTTGTATCGTTGTTGCCGTTGGGATGATTACCAACACAAACGATCGCCACGTCGGATTCACGCGCCAACTTGACCGCGGCTTCACCACCTTCAGCAAAGCGAACGTTAACACCGGCGCCAACTTTGTTCTTGATCCCGTCAAACGGCGTCACCCGATAAGGTGGCGTTCCGCTGTACCAATCAAGAAAGACTTCGTTGCCGCGTGGTCCAATTACCGCGATCGACTTCACCTTGTTCTTATCCAGCGGTAACAGATCCGTCGCATTCTTTAACAGCACGATCGACTTCTGCGTCACTAAACGCGCAAGAGCTTTGTTCTTCTCAGTGGTCCATGGATCTTCTGTTTCAGTGCCGATACGTGAATACTGGACCTGTTCGGGAGGGTCCCAAAGACCCAGTTTGATCATCACGCGAAACACACCTCTTAACGAACGGTCGATATCAGCTTCAGTCAGCAAGCCTTTTTCCAGCGCTCCCTTGACCGGATCGCGATACCGATCGAGAAACTGTCCGATGCCTGCTTTGACGGAAGCAGCGGCTGCATGTTCGAGATCAGGCGAGTAATGATTTGACGAAACGAGATTCGTCATCGCGCCTGCGTCAGTGCAGATGATTCCATCCTGGCCCCACTCTTTGCGCGTGACGTCTTCGAGCACAGGATGGACCGTCATCGGCACGCCGTTCATCAGGTTGTACGAAGCCATGAAGGCACGTGAACCACCATCAACGACTCCGCGACGAAATGGCGCCGAGTAGTATTCGCGAAACAGTCGTTCATCAAAATTGGACGATGTCTTGTCGCGATCGTTTTCGTTGCTGTTGGCGAGGAAATGCTTCATCAACGCGGCCGACCGCCAGTACTTCGCATCATCGCCCTGCAGACCTTTCACAAAAGCAACGACCATCTGCCCGTTGAAGAACGCATCTTCGCCGTAGCATTCCTCGGTCCTGCCCCAACGTGGATCGCGTCCCAGATCCGCATTAGGAGAGCGAATTACGATTCCACCCTGATCGTATTTAGGACTTTGAAAGACGTAGCGCGCTTCGTAGCCTTCGACTTCGGCCGCGCGACGAATAAGATCGGTGTCCCACGTTTCGCCCAACCCGATGCCTTGCGGAAACGTCGTTGACGGAACAACTTTTGGTCGTCCCCATTTACCTGGTCCACCCTGAGCGAGTCCGTGTATGCCTTCGACGTGGCTTGAACCTTTGACGCCAAGTCGCGGCACGCTCGGATTCGTACTAAGACACGCGATCTTCTCTTCGATCGTCATCAGGGAAAGAAGATTGTCGATACGATCTTCAGTAGGAACGGCGGGATCCTGGAATTTATATTTGAATTGTTGCGTTAAATCGTGGGCCGACGACGGCCGCAACAGCCACACCGTAGCGACTAGACAAAAGAGGAAAAGCACTACAAATCTGTAGTTACGCATCCACATCAGTTTTGGACCACAGGCGACCGCGCCTGCAATTTTTTATGCGTTAACATCAAGGCTGACTGCCCCGAAGGGGCTACGAAACAAAGCCCAGGGTTGCCGTTTCGGCTACCCTGGGTAATGCGCCGTTCGGGTTACAACCGCAATGCGGTTGCGCCGGTTTGTATCCAAGATGTGACGCAACCGCGTTGCGGTTTCCAGGGTTGGAAACTTACCCAGGGTAGCCGAAACGGCACCCCTGGGCTTTGGGACATTGCCCCTTTGGGGCAAATAGTCATGCATTCGTGACGTCATCGATTATGAAGTCACCGTTTTACGTAATGGCGTTGATTCGTCGTATGTGACAAAACCGATCGCTATTGCATGCGGGGCTATTACCCTTTAACGAGCGACCGGCTGAATCGTCGCAGAACCTTCGACAATCTTTACGTACTTATTGATTGGCACATCAGAAAACTTATCCACTTGTCCACTGGGCCACTTGATTTGCAGGTTCACCTTTGTCGCCTGGCCCAGGCCGAGAATCTCGCGCGGATCGTGTGAAGATAAATAACTGCCGCCATTCGTCTTCAACCGGCTGCGCTTCACGCCATTCGCTTCCCAGGTGATCATCGCGCCAACCGCTGCAGGATTACTCTTGGTAGCCACGAGCTGGAGGCCGACCCAGTTGTTTCGATTACCGCCATCGTTTCTAAGCAACAGCGGCGCATCACCATTATTGATGATCAGGACATCCAGATCGCCATCGTTGTCGTAGTCGCCAACTGACAATCCGCGCGCGGGCCACTCGCCTTTGAAAACATCTCCCGACGTCGTGCTGACGTTTTTATACTTGCCGTCAACATTCTCAAACATCAACAGCGGCTCTTTGTAACGGACCTTCAACGATTGGATCTCAACCATGTCGTCGGGATGGCCGTTGGCGAGAATCAAATCCGGATCGCCGTCGTTGTCGTAATCAAAAAACTTCAGTCCCCAACCGCTTAACAGGCGAGTCGCCTGACCAATCTCACCGGGCCGATCGAGAAAAGTCAGGTCCTTCTGATTCTGGTAGAGGCTAAACAACTCCTGATCGATGTTTGCCACAAACAGGTCTTGCCAACCATCATTGTCGTAATCGGCCGCATCGACTCCCATACCCGATCGAGGAGCGCCCGAATCGCTGTACGCGACGCCGGACAACAAGCCCGCTTCTTCAAACTTCCCTTTGCCTTTATTCACAAACAGAAAATTCGGCATCGTGTCGTTTGCTACAAACAGATCCGTCAGGCCGTCGTTGTTCACGTCGGTAGCCACAACGCCAAACGATTTACCTGGTGAAGCGGCAATACCGGAAATCTGGCTGACATCAGAAAATTTTCCCGAACCATCGTTGTGAAACAGGTAACTCGGACGAGGCTTGAACACGCGTGGGACACAGTAGTAACGCTTTCCGATACGGTTGTCACCGCAGAAGATAGTTCCAGTCCCACTGTATTGCACAAAACTCGAAACAAAGAGATCGAGCTTCGTGTCGTTGTCGTAGTCGAACCAGACGGCGCAGGTAGACCAGTTGGGTGCGGCGACTCCACTCTTATCAGTCACATCGGTGAAGGTGCCGTCGCCATTATTATGAAACAGAACGTTGCGGCCGTAGTTGGTGACGTATAGATCCTGCCAGCCATCGCCATCATAATCCCCGGCGGCAGCTCCCATACCGAAGTCTCCCAACTTCCCGCACGCGACCCCGGCCTTGTCGGTGACATCGGTAAAAGTGCCATCGTGATTGTTGCGATAGAGCGCATTTTTCAGCGGGGTCTTGGGCGTGAAGAAATCGGATGGTCCACTGTTAACGAGATAGATGTCCATCCAGCCATCGTTATCGAAGTCAAAAAACAATCCGCCGCCACCGCAAGTCTCTGGTAACTGCCGAAGCTCGGAATGCCCGTTGTCATGCACCCAGCTCACTTTCGATTCAGAGGCCGGCACTAGCGTGAACACCGGTTTCGATGTCGACTGCGCAGCCGCTGTTTGCTTTGCTTCGGAGATGGAGTCGTAACGCGTACAAACAACCAGCGCCACGATCATCGACAGAGATCCAACTACTAAAGTGAAACGCTTCATAGGGGTTAGTTGGGATACTTCTCGCCAGGTTTAACGACTCGAATGTAATGATCAGTGAACTTGAAGTGCGCGGCCTTTATTTCGACTTTCGGCATGTGACACGAAACACAATCTTTGGTCGAAACCGGACAAGCGGGCGCCGTGCTCTGCGCAACCGGTTGACCTTTGAGCGCGTGACACGCGAGACAGCGCTGATCGTAATACGCCGCGTCTTCTCTTAATGGTTCATGCGGATTGTGACACGCCGTGCATCGTATATTTCGATCATCTGAATAACACTTGCTGTGGAAGATTCGATACGGTTGGAACCGTACGTTGTTGACATCCATGTTTTGCAACAACGAGAACTCGTCATTGCCGCGATGACAAGTTGCGCAGAACTGCTGCGTTTGTTCGTCGCCACCAAGCCGACCGGGATTGAATATCGATTTATAACCGGGCTCTCCGGCTTTTACGGCCGCCACGTGCGCAGCCCCTGGTCCATGACAACTCTCGCATCGAATACCATGCGCAAGCTTGTCGAGTTGCAACTTTTGCCCGCTCGTCGCGCCGTTTGAGTGACAACTAAAACAACTCACTACCTCATTCGTCTCGAGCGCGCGGCCGAAAGCTTCTTCGAGCGACGCCGGGACCCCTCGGGGCGAACCGATCGTAAAGTCGAGGGCTTTCGGTTCGTTGTAGAAACTCATCCGGCTTTCGTAGAAACGACCATCTTTTTGTAAGACATAAGTCTGGCCCATTCGGCCCTGACCCACGGCGTATTCGATTGGCACCGAGATCGTGTCTTTACCATCGGTGACGGAATAGAAACTCTTATTACCGTCACGTTTGATCTCGTATTTATATGGTCCAAGTTGCAAACTCAGTTTTGGATTTTCCGTCAGCACCTTCGACGTACCAATCGGTTCCATTCCGAGCGCCATGCCAGTTTGGGTAAACTGCATCGACGATTTCTTATGACACTCGGCGCATGCCTGATCACCGATGAACTCCGTGCCCGCCGGATAGCGACGCGGGTTCCAGCGTTGGCGCACCTGCGCCTGGACGAGTGGCGCGCCAATTGTCACCACCAAAACAGCCAGCACACAAAGAATGGCGGCGCACAGTGTCAGAAAATAAAACTTGAAGCGTGGACTCATTACCCGGGTTTAAGAAGAATTATTGTGGATTAGGTTTCGGTGTTTCTGTTTCAGGCGCGAGACCAGACTTTGCGGCATCCGTTTGTTGCCGGAATTTTTCCTGCAGTTCCTTGAAAGTCTCACGTTCGCGATCGGCATCTTTTTTACGACCGGCCCGCGTGTACGCGCGAGACAAGGCGAAGTGCATCTCCGGGCTTTGCGGCGCCAGGCGTACACCCTCTTCCAGTTCTTTGATTGACCGATCAGTTTCACCCAGTTCCAGCAAGACGCGCCCGAGAACATTTCTGGCCGGATACATCTTCGGCTGCAGTTGCACGGCACGTTCTGCCAACGGCAACGCATCATTCAACTGATCACGTTTCAGGTATTCAAAAGCCATTTGGACCATCGCCGGTTGATGCAATGGTTGAAGTTCTAAAGCCCGTTTGAGTTCGTTGAGCGCCAGGTCGGCATCCTGAGACAACTGAAAGACGCCGTATGAGTAATGAACGTTAGGATCGTTTGGATAACGCTCAACGAGAGTACTGAACGATTTGCGTGCCTCATCCAAACGACGAGAAGCCATGTTCAGTCCCGCCTGGCCAGCCAACACAATTTCCTCGCGTTTGTCGGCCGGAACTTCAGCCGGCAAAAATGGCATGCGGAGAATAACCAACCCAAACGCTTCAGAAATTTTCGGACTGGTGTCATTCCCCGTGCGCAAAAACTCTCGCAGAATTTCGTAGGCGATTTCGAACTTCTCAAAGCGAATATAAAGTAAGGCGGCGTGATAACGAACGACCGACTCCAGTTCCTGATTACCATCGAATCCGAGCGTACGACCATGTTGTAAAGCGACCACGGCCGGTTCGTAGTTTTTCAGTTGAAACTCGCAAAGACCGAGCATGCCCCAAACTGGACCACGAGTTGGTTCGAGCGCCGCTAAATTTCGAAACGCATCGCGGGCCTGGGTATACAAATCTTTTTCGTAAAAGATTGCCCCGAGATACCACCAACCGTCGGGCCAACTGGGACGAATCTGAACAGCCTTTCCGTACGAGGCCAAAGCTTCATCGAGGCGGCCCGAACTGCGGGCGTCTTCGGCAAGCTTGACTGCGGCGTCGAACGCTGCGTCCTGTTGTGGCGGCGAGGCTACCGGAGGTTTTGTCGGGCTTCGTTTAGCCCGCGGTTTTTGGGCGTTGGTAGAGATGGCGCAGGCCATTAACATAGCCGATACCAGCGCCAGTGAAATTCCTGAGTTCTTAATTAAAGCGGTCAAGAAGCTATTGCCTCTCCTTGAATTGATCGTTTTGTTCTTCAAAATTCCCGGGTGGTTTCGCAGGCGTATTTGGATTACCAGTTTGGGCTCCCGGTTGTTTGGCCTGTTGTTCTTCAGTCAACTTTTGCACTGCTGCCTTCTCGCGGTCGCCGTCCTGTTTCCGGTTCATTCGATAATAGACTGAAGCCAACAACACGCGGGCTTCGGAAAACTCAGGAAACTCTTTAGCGACGCCTTCGAGTAACGTCATTCCTTCCGGTAGTTTTCCTAACGAAACGTAAACTGCCGCCAGGTGATAACGAGCATATTGATCTCGTGGTCGCAAATGAATCGCGCGAGATAAATATTTGACCGCTTCTTCAAATTCCTTGTCCTGACGAAGTAAGACGCCCGTAAACAAGTTCGCGTCGAAATCATTTTTGTTTTCGGTCAACTCGGTTTGAAAAGCAGACTTGGCCCTGGTCGTATCTCCCATGCGCATTAAAGCGCGGCCATACCACGAATTCAGCGTCGGCAGTTTCGGATCCAATTGAATGCCGCGCTCAAACTCTCTGATAGCGCCATGCCCGTCATCAGCCAACAATAAGATCGAACCGAGTAACAAATGGGCCTGAGCTGAATCGTCGTCTTTAAAAACTTTGTCGATCAGTAGTTGGCCCTGGCCCAGTTGACCGTCACCGATCAAGGCGCTGCCGAGTAGAAACGCCACCGTGCGATTATTTGGATCAGCATCCGCTAACGGTGAGAGCGACTCGATTACTTTTTTATAACTACCTAAACGGACCTGGCAATCGGCAAGTAACAATACAGCGTTGGGGCGTTGGGGCTGATCGGCCGGCGCATCAGCCAGAAATTTGGTCAGTTCTTCGGCGGCCTCAGTTAGCAGCGCAGCTTTGTAATATGCAAGCGCGAGATTGAAGCGGATCGCGCCGACACGACTATCAAGCTTCAACGCTTCCTTGTATTGATTGATGGCTTCTTCGTAACGCCCGAGTCGTGAATAGGCAGCACCAAGATTGGAACGCACATCTATTCGTTGCGGGTTTTTGGCAAGGATTTCCTGGTAGCCCCGGATCGCTCCTTCGATGTCACCGGATTCATGTAACCGGGTCGCGCGCGCGAAGGCTTCATCCTGTGGATCAGAACGGTTTTGGGCGACGGCAGACGGCGCGAGTGCGTACATGGCACACGCTAGGAAAATCACTAACTGCAGGCGTCTGTTTTTTGTCATTTTTTAAGTCTGGGAGACGGGACAACCGTAGGGTGGAGTATACAATAGAGGCCCCTTAACTGCGACTAAAGCTCAACAAAGTCGCTAATCTATCGGCGCTGAGGTCAGTACGGTAACGCGGTAGAGTCGGGTCAGCATGATTAGCTCGATTTTGTCTCGAACGTGACCCGACGCTACCGCGTTACGGTACTGACCTCAGCGCCACAAAGTTACCTGATAAATCGTTGATTCCAGAGTGGCTTCAGTGATGAAACGACACTATACTTGAGGGTCTTTTGCAAAAAGTCGTTGTAGTGATCTAAGCGGGTGGGTCCTGATCAAAGCGTCAGTACCACCTCGCGGTAGCGGGTGGGTCGTGGTCAGAGACTCAGTACCACCTCGCGGCAGAGACTGTATAAAAAGAATGGAAGCATCTACCCGTCCACCGCGAAGCGGTTACGTCCCAAAGCCCAGGGTTGCTTCAACCCTGGGTCAACGAGTTTGCGGAGTAGCTACCGCAACGCGGTTGCGTCGCTTGATAGCGACCTAAGAACAACACAACCGCGTTGCGGTTGAAAATTTTGCTTTGGCTGATTCCCAGGGTTGAAGCACCCCTGGGCATTGAAATGTAACCGCTTCGCGGTGAAACTGAGGTTACTGCTAGGAGTGGAATAGATGAAACAATTCATAAGCCTGTTTCTGGCGATCGGGCTGGCATTTTCGGCTTTCAATCGCATTGGCGCGCAGACGCCTCAAGCTCAGGATGACGACGTAGTTCGCTTTCGCACTAATGAAGTCAAACTCGATATCGTAGTCAAAGACAAGAAGGGTCGACCGGTGAAGGATTTGAACCTCGCCGATTTCGAAGTATTAGAAGACGGGGTCGCTCAGAAAATCCAATCGTTCCGCTTTGTAAATCGTGAAGTCACCCCGGCGCCGGTCGCCGCAAATCCTGCGGAGCAAAAAGAAAATCCTCTATCAACTTCGTCCGCCCCGGCGCCGCAGCCGGCTCCAGTCCGTACCAATCCGGGCATCACGGCGTTGGTATTTGATCGACTTTCTGCGGAAGCCCGTTCATTAGCAAGGAAAGCCGGTCTCGCATACGCGCAGGAAGGCATGGCGGCTGGCGACTACACCGGAGTTTTTCGCATCGATCAATCGTTGAGCACTCTCCAACCGTTTACCGACAACAGCGAGTTGGTCAGATCGGCTATCGATAACGCGACCGGCGCCACTGGTTCGAGTTATACATCCGGCGCCCAACGCATCCGCGACATTGCGGATCGTAGTTCGGTCTTGAGTAATCAGGTCGACTCGGGTGCAGCCGCGGCGACGAGCGCGGGCGGAGGTCGTGATTCAGCCGGAGCAGCCGCAGCCGGACAAGCGGCCGGAGCGGCGGCGCAGGAACAAGCGCTTCTCCAAATGGAATCAAACATTGCCACGCAATTCGATGCGTTGGAACGTGACCAGCAAGGCTTTGCGACGATCAATAGTTTGCTGGCTGTAATTAACCCGATGAGGAATTTGCCGGGACGCAAGACCCTGATTTTCTTCTCCGAAGGTTTACAACTTCCAACCTCGGTCCAGGCAAAATTTCCGGCTGTGATTAGCGCCGCCAATAAAGCCAACGTTGCTATTTATGCGATCGATGCCGCCGGCTTGCGCACTGAAAGTAGTGCGGCTGAATCGGCCAAAGAACTCAATTCACTGGCGTCGCAACGCTTAAGCCAACAGGGCCGGGGAAGCGATCGCGGGTCGAATGGTCCATTCATGAAGGCACTGGAAAGAAACGAAGAGTTGTTGCGTTTCGATCCTCGTAGCGGACTCGGAAGCCTGGCCGATCAGACGGGCGGCTTTCTCATTCACGACACAAACGACATCACCAGTGGCCTGCGCCGTATCAACGATGACATGCACGGCTATTATCTGGTGACTTACGTTCCTGCCAATCCTGATTTCAACGGCCGCTTCCGCCAGATCAATGTAAAGTTGAACCACGCGAACTATGAAGTGCAGACGCGAAAGGGCTACTACGCCATTGAATCGATGGGCCAGCTTCCGGTGCTTGAATATGAAGCGCCCGCAATAGCCGCAGCGCGCGAAGCAACTTCCAAATCTTTTCCCTTTATCGGTTCGGCCGTGAGTTTTCCAGCGCCCGGCCGGCCGGGTTTATCGCTGATTCTGGCCGAGGCCCCGCTTTCGGCGTTCTCGTTCTCGGGTGCTGACACCAAAACATATAGTTCCGACTTTTCTGTCGTCGCCCTGATAAGAGACAAAACAGATCAGGTGGTCCAAAAACTTAGTCAGCATTATCCGCTGACCGGTCCGCTCGACAAGTTACCTGAAGTGAAAAAAGGAGATCTGCTTTTCTACCGCGAAACGCAACTGCCGCCCGGAAGTTACACGGTGCAATTGATTGCGTACGATGCGGCAACCGGAAAAGTGAGCACTCGAAATAGTTCCCTCGAGATACCGGATTCGGATGACACAAAACCGCGTCTGAGTTCTGTGAGTGTGATCAGGCGTGCTGAACAATTAACGCCGGAAGAACAAAAACGCGATCAGCCTTTTCGATATGGCGAATTGCTTGTCTATCCGAATTTGGGCGAGCCGATCCTGAAATCGGCATCGAAGGAACTTGCGTATTTCATTACCGCGTGGCCGGCAAAAGCATCCACCGCTCCGTTGCAAATCACGATGGAGATATTGCAAAACCATCGTTCGTTGGGAAAGACTTCCGGTCAACTGCCGGCGGCGGATCAAGCGGGACAAATCAAGTATGTGAGTTCGTTTCCACTCACCAAGTTTCAACCGGGAAACTATGAACTTAGAGTGACGATAAAAGATGACAAGAACAGCGTGAGTCGCTCGACGAATTTCACAATCGCTTCCTGAGTAGATGTCCGACTCTGCGTCTCTGCGAACTCGGCGTCTCTGTGTTGAATTCGATGTCTGGTTAGGGGCGGGATAGATTTCAACACAGAGACGCCGAGTTCGCAGAGACGCAGAGTTACACCTCACTGCACCTGTCGTCAGTGTAAGGTGTAACAGTCGAGTACACTCCGTGCCTGCGATGTTTCAATTTCCGCTCCAATCGCCAGCAACCCTTTTCCAAAACTCATCAAGCAAAACCAGGTTAGCGAATTGATGCTGCGGCCCCAATTCTGCATATCGACTTTCGTCCTTATAGCCGAACACTGTGGGAGGTCGAGCGATGGAGACAGACGATCTGCATGAGCTCTTATATCAAACGTTGGAAACAGAACTCGGTGGAGTTCAAGTCTATCAAACCGCACTGCGCTGCGTACTGAACGATGATCTGAAGGAGGAATGGGAGCGGTATCTGGCACAGACTCAGCGTCACGTGGAAGTAGCGCGAGCTATGTGTGAAAAGCTGGGCCTCGATCCAGAGGGAGAAACTCCCGGCCGTACCGTCGCGCGCCATGCCGGTAAATCTCTGGTCCAGGGAATGGAGCTGGCCCTTGCTTCAGGCGATGCGAAGGTGGCCCAGGTGGTCGCGGCCGAATCCGTAATGATGGCGGAAACTAAAGACCATCAAAATTGGGTATTGATCGGCAAGGCCGCGAAAGAAACTGACGGCGATCTGGCTGAGACGCTAGAGGTGGCGTATGAAGAAATCGAAGACGAAGAGGACGAGCACCTTTATCGCGTCACTGGCTGGACCCGGGAGCTATGGATGCAATCGTTGGGAATGAAAGCTGTTCTGCCGCCTCCGGAAGAAGTTAAGGACGTTAAGACCGAGTTGGCGGCGGCGTGCATTGAGCAGTCTCGAGTGGCGACGTAATAGTAGAGCTGAGGAGCTTGCCTCTGCGTCTCTGCGATCTCGGCGTCTCTGTGTTAAACCGTCACGCCCTAACCAGACATCGATTTCAACACAGAGCGCCGAGATCGCAGAGACGCAGAGTCAGAACTGATCAGTGGCGCGCGGTCTGCTTCAACTTCTTTTCCAGCTCTTTAGCATCGTTCACGTACTCGCCATTCTTTGGCGCATCTTCCAGATATGCTTGCACTGATCGAGTTGCCTCGGAAACGTCGCCCCGACTGAAATAGATCCGCGCGAGATGATAGTGCGCGGCGATACATTCCGGTCCACCCATCACCAGTGCTTTCATCAACTCTCTTTCAGCCGAAGCTAAATCAGCCGATTCGAGATAAGCAACGCCAAGCCACAAACGAGCAACAGGTCGCGTGCTATCAATCACGATCGCCTGGTTCAGTTGGGCAATCGCCTCCAGGTAGTTCTTGCGTTCCACCCGAACGAGGCCGAGATTGAATTTCGCATTGAAGTTTTTCGGGTCCTTCTCAATCACCATTTGAAACGCAGCTTCCGCTTCGTCAATTCTTTTCAACTTGAGATATTGCGCCCCGAGATCGTTTCGCGCGGCGAGGTATTCGGGATAGAGCGAAACTGCATTTTGAAAATGCGTGGCGGCGTTCTGAAAATCATTCTTGTTAACAAGCTTCAAGCCAATCTCATATTCCTTGCGAGCGGCAGCGGGGACCGATTGCCGCAATTCAGCAACTGAAACCACACGGGAAGCATTGTAGGCAAACTCTGATTTTCGATTGCGTAATTGAAGATTGACTTCCGAGGTTATGCCACGACCGAGAGCTATTTTTTGCTCAACTGGTTCAAAGCCTTCCAATTCAGCAGTGAGGTAATAAACGCCTTCCGAAAGATTATCAAAACGAAACTCACCATGTGTGCTGGTATAACGATTAAAAAGAGTGACCTGAGAATTTCTGACGGTGATCTTCACATACCGCTCGGCAGCAAATCCGGAAGGAAGCGACACTCGTCCTTCTATAACGGCATTGTTTGTGTCTGCCGTCCGGTATTTCACGTCAGTGTCCAGCAATTCCTGAGCATGCGCTACATTTCGGACCGCGCAAAAAGCCAGTACCACAATCAAAGTAGAAATAATCGGTTTCATGAGCGCCCTCCTTATAAGAGCGATTCGTTAGGTGAATGGTGAATCGTGAATCGTGAATGGTGAATCGTAAATAGTGAATCGTTACATGCATGTACTATTTACGATTCACTATTAACTATTCACCTTCACTATTTACGATTCACCATTCACGATTCACGATTTCACCACTAACTATTCACTATTCACCATTTCAAAGCAAACGGCGCGAGCGGCGAATCTTCGCCTCTCGCGCCGCTGGAAGAATTACTTGAGTTCAGCTTAGAAGTAGAACTTGAATGCGAATTCTACAATTCGTCGGCCGTGCTTATTGATGATCTTACCGAAGTTGTCCTTCGTGGTCTGATCGAAATCATAGCCTTGCGTCGGATCGCAGATACCGTCAACTGTTCCACCCGTTCCGTTTGGAACACCGTTTAGCTTAACTTTACAAACAGTGTTCAGCGTCAGGTAGATATCGCTGGAACCCAATCCGCCCGTCGGGCTGATTTGCGTCGGATAAGCCTGGTTGAAGATGTTGAAGAAACCGGCCCTGAATTGGAACTTCTTCGACTCGCTGAAATTGAAGTTCTTAAAGAACGAGACGTCGAAGTTGCTGCGGCTCGGCGTTCTCAGGTAGAACGGCGGCTGCGATGGTCCAGTAGTCGGGAATGTCGGAATCGAAAGCTTGCTGAGATCAAATAATCGATCTCCGGTTCCGCCACCACCGCTGATTCTCGGGTCGCCCAGGTAGACTGGTGTAACGGCGCCCGTGCTCTGACCCTGCACGTTGAACGCGTCACTACCAAACCAGGCTACGGCCTGGCCCGCGCCGCTGATATCACCACTAAATCTCAAGCGAATTGGAGTACCCGTTTGGAAGGTGGTAATACCGGACATTTGCCAGCCGTTGAGTACGCCACGGGTAACCTTGTTGTCCCATGATCCGCGCGCGAACTTCGGCAACGTATAGTTATAGGAAGCATTGAATACGTGGGTGCGATCGAAGGGGAGAACGCCCCAACTGCGGCCACGTGTATCAATCGGATCGGCCCATGCTGATCCATCTGTCTCGTTAGTCGCCACAGTTCCCAAGCCTTTGGCGAAGGTGTAAGTCAGGAAGTACTGCAGGTTCTTACCAGACTGATGACTCAGAGTGGCCTGCATCGAGTGATAACTCGACGTGCCTGTGAACTGATAGATACCGACCGTGTTATAGGCCGAGTACGGTCTGAACGTCTTGAGCACGCTTGCATCAAGAGCAGCACGCTGAACTGGAACAGACAGGTTCGAATTGCCAACCGTTCCACTCAACAGTGTTCCAAGTGGAATAATGTTGATTGAACGCTGCTGCGGTAAGTGGCGTCCCTGAGTTCCTACGTAGGCGACTGACAGGATGTTGTTGCCTGGCAGTTTCTTCTCTACCGTAAGACTAAAGTTCGCAACTCTCGGAATTTCGTTTGAATCGACGTCCCTCGAACTGACGTTCACGTTAGCAAATGCGAACGGATCGATTTCATCGAGGTTGTTGAAGTTGAGACCGTTGGAGCCGTTCACACTATTCCATGGCGTGTCGACGGTAGCACCGTAGGTGTTTGGCATCTGGCCGCTGGAGTAGTAGTCGTAGTTACCCTGGACCCGGTTGTAGAAGAGTCCGGCGCCGGCGCGAATTACCCAGTCGCCTTTACCACCGATGTCCCATGCTACGTTGAGACGCGGCATCCACATGATGCCAGTGTTCGGCAGGATGCCTTTTGGAATTTCATTCTTCGAAGCTTGTTTGAAGCCGTTCGGGGTCGTTCTGTCTTTATTCAAGAAGATTCCCTGGCTGCGATTGTAAGTGGACGGGTCAAACAAGACGCCCATGCCATGAGTTTCGTAGTTCTGCGGGAAGAAGCCGAGACGTAAGCCCATTTCCAAAGTGACGTTGGACTTCACTCTCCAGGCGTCCTGGCCATAAAACTCATAGTTGTAAAAGCGGAAGTAGTCTTTCGGACGATCGGTGGCTTGCGTAAACTCAACCGGGTTGCCGGTGTACAAATCACCATAGTCCGTTCCGGTAGCATTCGTCTGTCCCCACTGACCCAGGATGATGCTGGTGTCGTGGTTCGACTGTTGTTCTTTATTACCCTGCTCGACGAACGCGCCAAACTTCAGCGTATGGGTATTGAAAACTTTCGACAGGTTGTCGGTGACTGAAAAACTGCTGTAGGGCGAATAGATCGGGAAACCATAAGCCGAATACAAGCCACTCGGCGACCAGGCGTTGATTACGCTGATCGGCACATATGGATTGTTGCCGACGAAATTCACGTTACCGCAGTTATTACAAACGGACGAAGCGGTTTTGCCCTGGAACCCGACTTTGTCAGCCGGCGTCAATCCGAGGCCCGAGTAAGTCACCTTGTCCGGATCTTTGAAGTCGTAGTAGAGACCCAACCGGCTGCCGGCGAACAAGATTTCGTTCGTCATGGTCGGGTTGATTACATTCGTCAGGTTTACGACGATCGACTTACCAGTATTTTGACTGGTGAGCTTACCGGGAATCTCAAACATCGATGAATCCCACCAGAGACCGCGCGGGAAGCCCTGCTCTTCATATTCACGAGCAAGCCTGACATAGAGTTTCGTCTTGTCGCTGATGTTGTAGTCGAAACGCAGAGTTGTCTGGTTTCGATCGTTCGGACGAAGGACGCTGTAAACGTAGTTATGACCGGCTGCGTCATTAAAATTCGGCAGCGGGTAGAGGTTAAGCAAAGCCGCGCCAAGCTTGTTAACGCAGGGAGCCAGGTTCGTCGTGCGATCACCGGGAACCAAACCGGCCCCCGCGCAGCTCGCCGGAACACGTGCGCCCGAAAGTCCCGAGAAAACATTTGTCACTTCACTGAAGTCGCCCTGGCGCATCTTCAAGGAAGGAACCGTGTACAACGAAGACCCTTCGTCAACGCGCTGATAGTAGTATTCGAAGCCCGCGAAGAAGAACAACTTGTCACGATTATGATTGAACTTGGTCCACGGCAGGATCACTGGACCACCAATGTTGCCGCCCGGATAGTTGTATTTACTCTTTGGCCTTGCGACGCCGTTGATGCTGTTCGAACGGTCGTTGGCCTGGAAGGTGTAGTTGCGGATGTAGTCGTAAACCGATCCGTGGAAGTCGTGACTGCCGCCTTTGGTCGTGGCGCTAATTTGCACGGCGCTCGTTCCGTGCTCGGCTGCGTAGTTACTCGTTTGGACTTTAACTTCCTGGACCATGTCCGGGTTCGCAGTGATGACCGTTCCGTTGTTGGAACCGAAGTCAATCATGCGAGCGCCGTCGATCTGCACGTTGTTTTGTTCGCCGCGAAGACCGTTGACGTGATAGGCGTTATTCGCATTCGCGCCACCACCAAACGAAACTTGTTCAAGTGACGTATTGTCGGGGGCGACAACGCCGGGAAGGATGCGCAGCAACTCAAGCGAGCTGCGACTGATGATCGAGAGGTTGTCGATCTGCTGGGCGCTGATGACGTTTTCCTTCGCACCGGTTTCGGTCTGGAGCTGATCGCCACCGGAGGAAACGGTAACTGTTTCACTCGGCGCGCCGATTTCAGCGACAATGTCAATACCGCGAACGGTACTTGTCTCCAAAGTAAGGTGCGGATTTTCAACGGTCTTGAAGCCAGGCGCCTCGACCTTCAAGGCATAGTCACCTGGAGTCAAAGCACTGAAGACGAAAGCGCCGTCGTCGTTAGAAAGCGCCTTGCGCTCTTCTTTCGTTCGGGTGTTCGTCACGGTGATTGTGGCGCCGCGAATGATTGCGCCCTGCGGGTCTTTAACGGTTCCACGCAACGTCGAGCTACCAGTGGTTTGTGCGAAGGCGGCTGTTGCAAGAACCGCCAGACAAATCACTGCGCCAACAAAGCGGACCGCAGATTTAATACTTGTGGGAATACTCATCGGATACATGTTTTAGTCCTCCCCTTCCTATTCCCTTCCCGAAATAGGAAAGAACCTCGAGCAGCTACAGATTCAATTTGGAAAAAGAGCGTAATGCGATCAACTACGGACTAACGTAAGGAACAAAACAAACGTAACGCTGGATGCCTTATTCGAAACGACTTTTGACAGCCTTCGGCATTGGTTCCGTTCGGATTCTGACTCAAAATTTAGAACTTAGGGTTTGTTGCAAGACCAGACAAAAGCCTTAGTACTACCAGCCAAACTCAAAGTCAAGAGTTTTTAAGTTCGATCCCTAAGTTTTTTTCTGAAAAAACAGGTACAGCGAGATTGTTGCAGATCTCGTTTTCCGACGAAGCAATGCGAATGCCAGCTTACTTAAATCCGTTATGTTAACGGTAACACCTAGATTTTCGGATGATCGGCGATCTAATTGTTCCCGTCAAAAACAAACTTTTGGATGAAAATTTTGGGAAGCCTCCTAATTTCTGGATGTCAGGCAGGTACGACGGAGGCAAATTTTCCAGCGAGCACCAGACTCAACGCGCCCATCAACCGCGTGTCTTCACCAAGCGTCGAGGCGAAGGCCACTGATGAGGGCAGGCCTCGACAAATGCTGTTTTGCGCGATGGCGTTATGTAGATAGTCGGCGATGAGCGGCCACGCGCGGGCGATTTCGCCACCCAGGATTACGGCCTCAGGACTAAGGCCCTTGGTCAAGTTCGAAATTCCGAGTCCGAGATACTGTGCCGTTTCAATCAAACTTTCCTTAGCAGCCTGATCGCCGGCAAAAGCATAATCAATCAACCGGGTAAAAGTTATCTGTTCATCCTTCGCGCTCGGGTTCTTTTGCGCATAACGCGCCAGGGCGGCCCGCTCCGAAGCAAAGGCTTCCCAACATTCGTCACTGCCGGCAGCGCAAGCCACCGGTGCGCCTTTGCCAATCGTCATGTGGCCAAACTCACCGGCGCCACCAACCATGCCGTGATAAACCTGACCATCAAAAATAATTCCGGTACCAAGTCCTTCTTCAACCAGCACAAGAATGAAGTCGCGCACGTCGCGAATTTCCGGACGACCAAGCCATAACTCGGCGAGCGCGGCGGCATTTGCGTCGTTATCCACCGTGACGGGCATGCCTGTCACGGCGCGCAATTCATCCGCGATGGCCCAGTCTCGCCATTTGAAATGAGGAATAAAAAGCGCCGTTCCACTTTCAGAGTCGACCAATCCCGGTAGACTCACTCCGATTCCTTCAATGGACGGTTCACTCAAAACAAAAGCCTGAATCAGTTCGACGATACGATTGAAAGTTGTCTTTAAGTCAGGATCAGTTTCAAATGTTTCTCTCTGTAAGACACGGCCAACCAGGTCACCGGTCGCTACCGTTGTAAGGGCAGTGCCGATATCAACGCCGATAGCCATACAACCTGCTGCGCGAAGTTTGAGCAAGTTTGGAGGACGACCACCAGTTGATTCGCCTTCGATCTCATAGATCAGGCCCTGGTTCTTTAGTTCCTCAACAATTAGTGAAACGGTTGAACGTTGTAGCTCAGTTTCGTGAGATATTTCTGCGCGTGAGATTGGTTCTTTTTCGCGAACGTAGTTGAGAACGATTTGGCGATTGATGTAGCGGATCGTATCTGATCGTGCGACGTTCGCCTTTTTAAGATTTATTCGTCGCAATTTTTCATCCAGTCCTTCAGATCTTGAGAGTAAGCCCTCGCTGGAAAAGCGTCAAGACAGAGGGCATTGCGGATTGCGGATTGATTTTGATACCAATCTTAAATCTGCAATCTTAAATCTTAAATCGTGGGATTGACACATGGTGCAAAATAGACGCCGCACAAATTAACGTGCTCTCTTTCCTGGTACCCCAACGAAACGTCAAGGAGACTTCTATGAGACTCATAGTTACTACTCTCGGTTTCATTCTGTGTGTTCTTATCAGCGCCTCAATAGTCCGTCCCACGCTGGCCCAACAAACCGCCGCCGCCGGACAAACCAGTACGCCCACTGAAGATAAATTTGTTTATGCCGACTTTGAGCGTATGCAAAATGGCCGGGCGGTCAGCAACAACGGCGGACTGGTGCAGCTCTTTGCGGCCCAGGAATCAACTCCGGTCACCTTTAAGGGAATGGCCGATGCACCAAACGCGCCTGAACTAGTGCGCGCCAAAGGTGATGAGAAAAACCACCTCGCGACGTTTGCCTACACTCTCGTTGGACCAAACCAGTGGGCCAACGTCACGTTGGAAATCCAGGGCCATCCAGCTCAGGATCAGAAACCGGTAGCAGACGACTTGAGTGCTTATAAGTCGATGTCCATACAACTCTACGCGACAGGTTCGGAATATGTCCGCATCGAGTTCATTAGTCACGGACAAGGAATCAAACTCGACGCCGGCTTTCCGCAAATACCGTTGAAACTAAAACCTGGTCTCAACACTTACCTGATTCCTCTCAAGAACCTGCAACAACCGTCGTGGGTCCAGGAACGAGTCAATACGAAAGACGTTTTGAAAGGCCTAACCGCCGTGAGTATCAGTGCTTACTGTAATGAGTGTACGCCGCTGAGTGGCACGATCGTAGTCGATAATCTCGTCTTTCAAAAGTAAGCGAGCACTACTTCGTCGCAGGTTTTGCTAAATCATCAATACGCTTCTTCCAATCGGTGGCTGACATCGTAGCCAGCCCGTTCAACTCGTCTGCAGCAATCACTAGTTTTCTGACACTTTGGACCACCGGAAATTCAAGAGCAGCTTTTGGCTTTTCAGTTTCCTGAAGAGTTGCGAGCTGGGCAGCGCGCCAACCCTGTGGCGGCGTCACCCGACGAGTGATATACGACAAGGCTTCAAGTCCGATCGTTCCCAGATTACCCAAATCACTGACGAGTGGTTTTGCTTCGCGCAAGGCCGGGGAACGATCGACTAAAACATTCAACGTGGGTTCCGCAGCCCGCCAGTCATCCAACCTTGAGCGCAGGAACGAAGCGTTCAATTGAAAGCGCGGTGCATCTAAAAGAAAGCCATCAACGACCTTCACAAACTGGCGCGACGCCGCACTATCAGGCCTGGCCGCATCAACCAATCCCGTTAAAGGACTCAACATTATCGTCGGTCGCTGTTCACCCCGCCGGTATTCTTTAACCGGCTCGACAAGCGAAGCCAGCAGTTTTAACTCATCGATATCCTGGCTGCCGGCCAAACGACGCAGCAACACGTCGACATTTCTTTCGTGCGTCAAACCTAACTCTTCCAACTGCACGCTGATGATCGCAAGTCGTCGATACATATCGTCGACATCGGTGGTTGCAGCAGGCGACCAGAGACGTTCGGCAATCGCAGCCGTGCGAGGCCAGATACGCGAGTCGATCGTTTCGGGGGAAACATACTCGCTCCACATTGTCGCTTCACCGCCCAGCACGTGCTTCTGTTCCTCAGGCGTTAACGTTGTGTTTGCCGGAATCGGATCGGCTGCATAATGTTGCGAAGCGGGAAAACTGAGATCGATGTAATAACCATTCGAGAGAATTCCGTCGTAGCCTTTCTTTGCTGCGTCAGCTAAAGCAGCCGGTCCGCGCCACGAATGAATCACCGCATTCTTTGGCAACTCAGGCTGCAGGATTTCGTCCCAACCGATCATCTTCTTTTTCAACTTTTCGAGAATCTTCTGGAGTCGCTGATTGAAATAAGCTTGCAGCGTGTGGTTGTCCTTGATTCCCTTCTCTTTCATGAACGCCTGAATGTTTGGGTTCTTGTCCCACTGTTTCCCTTCATTCTCGTCGCCGCCGATGTGCATGTATGCATCGGGAAAAATGGCGGCCATCTCACCAAGAAACGTTTCGAGAAATTTATAGACCTCATCTCTGGTTGGATCTAAAGCTGGTTCAAAAATCCCCGCGCGTCGTTCAATCGTGTATGGACCAGGCGCACTACCTAACTCGGGATGCCCGACGAGCCAACTCGTGCTGTGACCCGGAATATCAAACTCAGGCACGACACGAATGCCACGCTGGCGCGCATATTCAACAATTTCATTTGCCTGCTCCTGGGTGTAGAACAAACCGTCAGAACCGAGTTGGTGAAGTTTGGGAAACTTCTTGCTTTCAATGCGAAATCCCTGGTCCTCAGTTATGTGCCAGTGAAAAACATTCAATTTCACGGCAGCCATCGCGTCGAGATTTCGTTTCAAAACTTCGGGTGGTTCGTAGTGACGGCCGATGTCGATTAGCAAACCGCGCCAACGAAAGCGGGGCGTGTCCTGAATTTTTACTGCCGGGAAAAAGTAGTTGTTGCCATCGGAAGTGACTAACTGAAGCAAAGTTTCGAGGCCGCGCATGGCGCCCACAACGGTGGCCGCCGTCAAACGCGCTTGCTGATTTGAGACATCGATTTGATAACTCTCGTCTTCGTCTAATGAAGGTATCGACTGGCCCGGGCCCTTTGCCTGAACGATCAAACCGGCAGTCGTCGCGTCAGACACGATGCCAGGGACAAAGGTCAATCCAGTTCGGCCTTGGAGTCGTTTCTGAAATCGATCGATAGCGGCGAGCAGGCGCGGATCTGAATGTCCGGGCGTGGCGATCTTCAGCAAGTCGTTGATGACAAACTTCCCTTCGAGAAACTGCACCGATGAAGGGACCGGCATTAGATTGTGCATTTGCTGTTGACCGCTAACGACGCCATACGACATAGCGATCACGATCGCCACCGCTAGAAGATATTTTGTTTTCATTTTGTACTCGGAACCTCTCTGCGTCTCTGTGTTTGCTCTGCGTCTCTGTGTTGAAATAAAGGTCCAATTAAATCGCTCGTAATCTCAACACAGAGACACAGAGGTAACGCAGAGACGCAGAGTTGAAATCTTCATTCGCCGTATTGCGCTTTTCGAAGATCGCGCCAGGTGATCAGTTTGACATTATTCTCAGCCAGCACTTTTCGAAATTCATTGCTCGTCAAAAATTGGAAATCTCGTTCGCGCCAGGCTGCGCCCCAGCCCGGATGATCGATCGAGATGGCTTTCATTTCGTCATCATCGTGCGCGATGTGGACCACGAACTCCGTCACACCCGGTTGCATGTTCTTAATTGCATCGGCGTAATACCTGGCCCAGCCGTCACTCGCTACCGACGGGTCAATGCTCACTATATGATCGAGCATCACATCGTCAGCTTTCATCAACGTAGGCAAGAATGAAACCTGATCGAACATGTCTTTCGAAACGCGAATGGGCAGTTTGTTTTCACGCGCAACTCGAACCAGAACTTCGAACAATTCCTTAGTCTGGTAAAGCGTGCCCATGTGCGAATCTAGATGCGTCGGCTGAATTCCCAACTTACGTGCCCGGTCGATTTGCGCGCGAACTTCTTTTTCGACCTCATCAACCTTCGCGTGCGAAGCGGCTTCACTTTCGGTCAGATACAAATAACCATTTTCGTCCAACAAAGAATTAAGACCGGGAACCAGTGGCCCCCAACGATAGCTTTTCCACTCGCTCGTCAAGGTCAGATGTAAACCAAGATCAGCTTGAGGATTCGCGCGAGCGTAAGCAGCAATTTCAGGGACCCAGGAACAGGGCATCATGATGCTGCCAGAAGTTACCAGACCCGATGCGAACGCTTTGGTTGACGCGTCGTTAACGGAATGGGCCACCCCGAGATCATCAGCGTGGACGATCAGGAGTTTCGCATTGGCCGGGTAGCCGAGTCGTTCAACAACGGTCTTAGCAGGCTGCTGGGCGTTGTTAATGACCGGCATAAAAACCAGGAATAATATTAAAGATAATGTTCGAGTCATGTTTTCCTCATCATCGCGTGGGGATCGATCTGTCGCGGAGCAACGATTGGGGATCGATCTGTCCCAAAGCGACGGAAGCGCCTTGTCGCGGAGCGACAATTGGGGATCGATCTGGCCCGGAGCGACGGAATCGCTCTGTCGCGGAGCGACGATTGAATTTAGCCAGCCGTTTTAACGGCTGGGACGCTGTCAATAAGATACCCGCGTCGCGCAGCGACGCTTGAATCAGGCCCCGATCCGCATTCAGGCGTCGCTACGCGACGCACACTTGGGCCGTTCAATACCCGGCCCTAAAGGGCCGGGCTAAATTCATCCGTCGCTACGCGACGAATCGCCCTGTCGCAGAGCGACGATTGAATTTAGCCAGCCGTTTTAACGGCTGGGACGCTGTCAATAAGAGATCCGCGTCGCACAGCGACGCTTGAATCAGGCCGCGATCCGCATTCAGGCGTCGCTACGCGACGCACACTTGGGGCGTTCAATACCCGGCCCTAAAGGGCCGGGCTAAATTCAGGCGTCGCTACGCGACGACAACTCATCCGTCGCTACGCGACGATACCCATCCATCGCTACGCGATGACACGACGCCCCACTAATTCTCGCTTCGCGATGAACACCGATCATTTAATCGATGCACGATCATTGAACCCGCAATCCCGCATTCTCATTTCCGCATTTCGCACCTTTTTGAATATCATCCAACCCGCGCTCCTTTTAGCAGGCGATCATCGCCAACGCAATAACTTAACGAGGTAAATCGTGAGATCCAGAAATCCCCTGTGGCTCGCTTTGCCACTTCTTCTTCTAAGCATCAACATCGTGTCGGCCCAATCAAACCGTGCAGCACTCATAAAAATCGGCCTCAACAACGGCTGGCAGTTTCGCGAAGTGAATAAAGAAACGTGGTATCCGGCAAGTGTGCCTGGATCAGTTCACACCGATCTGCTCAAGAACAAAGTCATTGAAGATCCCTTCTACCGCGATAACGAATCAAAGCAACAGCGGATCGGAAAAACTAACTGGGAGTATCGGACCACCTTCACACTCACTGACGAATCGCTCACTCACAAAAATCAGGAACTCGTTTTTGAAGGCCTCGACACTTACGCCGATGTCTATCTTAACGACAAGCTCATACTAAAAGCCGACAACATGTTTCGCACGTGGCGCGTCAGTTGTGCCGGCACACTGAAGTCAGGTGATAACAACTTAAGAATCGTCTTTCGTTCACCCATCAACGAAATCCTGCCATTGATGGGCAAGATGTCGTACCAGCTTCCGGCAAGCAACGATCAAGGCGAGAAGACTTCGCCGTGGACACGCAAAGCTCCATATCAATATGGCTGGGACTGGGGCCCGCGTTTTGTAACCAGCGGAATTTGGAAACCAATCACCCTCGAAGCATGGGACGACGCGCGCGTCAGCGATCTTCACATCATTCAAAACAAAGTCACCAAAGAACAGGCAGCGCTAACCGCGCAAATCGATGTCGCGTCATCGTCTGCCACCGATGCAGAATTAATAGTTGAAGACGCCGATCACAAAACCACCCTTGCGAAACAAACAGTAAAACTCACTAGCGGAGCCAATCATTTCGCTTTCGACTTCAACATTGCGAATCCTGCGCTTTGGTGGCCCAACGGTCTGGGCGAACACCCGTTGTATTCGTTCAAAGCAAAGTTGCTCCTGAAAGGTCAGACGGCTGACGAACGATCGGTGCGCACCGGTTTAAGGTCGCTTCAGATTCGTCAGGAGAAAGACGAGTGGGGGCTGAGTTTCACCTTTATCGTCAATGGCGTTCCGGTGTTTGCCAAAGGCGCAAACTGGATTCCGGCCGACAGTTTTCCAACCCGAATTTCACTCGACAAATATCGCTGGCTCATTAAGTCAGCCGCCGACGCAAACATGAACATGTTGCGCGTGTGGGGTGGCGGCATCTACGAAACTGACGACTTCTACAATCTTTGCGATGAAATGGGGATCATGGTCTGGCAAGACTTCATGTTTGCCTGCAGCATGTATCCCGGCACTCAGGAATTTCTCGACAACGTACGCGCTGAAGCCGAAGACAATGTGCGCCGTCTCCGCAATCATCCGAGCATCGCAATCTGGTCCGGCAACAACGAAATCGAAGGCGCGTGGTTCAACTGGGGTTGGAAACAAAACTTGCCTGGTTCGATTTGGGACGACTATCAAAAGATCTTTGATGGAGTCTTAAAAGAGACTTGCGCGACTCTCGATCCGGGTCGACTCTATTGGCCCAGCTCACCACACGGTGGTCTCGCCGATGATCCGAATTCACTAAAAAGCGGCGATACACACTCCTGGAAAGTCTGGCACTTCGCGGCTCCGTTCACCGATTATCAGAAAGAGTTTCCGCGCTTCATGAGTGAATATGGTTTCCAGTCGTTCCCACAAATTGAAACGATCGAAACTTACGCGCTCGCTAATGAGCAGGACATTCAATCGCCCGTGATGATGGCCCATCAACGCCATCCACGCGGTAATCAGTTGATCAAGGAATACATGCTACGTGAGTACGTGGCGCCGAAAGACTTCGAATCGTTTCTCTATGTCTCGCAGGTGTTACAGGCCGAAGGAATCAAGGTTGGCGCCGAACACTTACGACGCATCATGCCGCGCAACATGGGTTCACTCTACTGGCAACTCGATGATTGCTGGCCGGTGGCTTCGTGGTCCAGTATCGACTACACGGGACGCTGGAAAGCGTTGCAGTATTTTTCGAAGCGGTTCTATGCGCCTGTTTTGTTGAGTCCAATTGCGGACACTGAAAATCTCAACTTCTTCGTCGTTTCCGATCTACCGCAAACAATGAAAGGAACGATCAATGTTGAGGTGAGAGATTTCGACGGGAACAAACTCGCCAGCTATAGCAAGGAAGCTGATCTGGCGCCGGTCACGAGCCGTTCGTATTTCAACTTGCCTTTGAAAACTTTGCTGGAAAACAAAGATGCTAAAAAGGTGATGGTCTATTGCGAGCTGGTGGTTGATGGCAAAGCGATCTCGACCAACGAATATTTCTTTGAGCCTTTCAAGGACCTGGACCTACCGACCCCACAAATCAAAGTTGACGCAGTCCAGACGGCGAATGGGTACAAGCTGACGGTAAGTTCTGACAAACTCGCGAAAGCGGTGTATCTCTCGAGTAAGACTGACGGGTTCTTTTCGGATAACTTCTTCAACGTGTTGCCAGACAAGCCAGTTGAGATTGAGTTTCGCACGCGAACCAACATTCCCGTCGAAGCATTTAAGAAACAACTGAAGGCACGTTCTCTGAAGGACGCCTTCTCAAGCACCGAGCCAACGGTTACCAGTAAGTAATTTTCGGCTTTGCCGCCTGTTGTGAGGAATGGCTTCGCCCTTCCGCAAGGTCTGGCGGTTTCTTCCAGGCTGCGCCTCTTTTTTATCTTCGCAGGCTCACCCAGAACGAGGGGCGCAGCCCAATAATTATCGCCAAGGCTTACGGAAAGGCGGAGCCATTCCTCACAACAGGCGACAAAGCCGAATGAGCAAGTGTCACAACCAGCAGAGTTAATGTGACCCTACTCGGTAGTTTTTGGCGAACGTATTTTTCTTATTGCTATTCGCCCACACTTTGTTGTATCTGTGCGCAAAAGCTCTTCGTATTAAGTCCAGTCCCAATTAGAGAAGGCGGTTCAAATGTTCCTTTCGAACTTTTCCCGGCGCGCAATCCTGTTCGCAACAGTCCTGGTGTTGTTCTCAGCGACACGACTACACGCGCAAGTCCTCGGCGACCCGGTCGACGTCAGCTCCGATTTTCAAAAGATGGAGAACGTCTACTTCGTCGGCAGCAACTTGAAGAGCTTTGATCCAGCCACCGGCCAGGGAACGTTGCAATGGGACCGCTACCTGCGCAGCACAACTCTTTCATTCAACAAGATCGATGTGGGCCTTACGCGCGGACGCGCGACTGAATTTCCGGGTTCTGAATACGATCAGGATCCCACGCTGCCCTTCTCAATCAGCTTCGTAAGTCCACGCACAATTCGTTTGCGCATGTCGACCCGCGCAGTGCCGATGGGCGATGGCAACTCGCTGATGCTGGCTGGACCAGTGCCAACGGACAACTCCTGGAAGGTGCAACAAACCGATCAAGCGATCAGTTACAAAAGCGAGTTTGGTGAAGTGCGGATCATCAAACAGCCCTGGCACATCGAGTTCTACGACAAAGCCGGACATCTCTTGACGCGCACGCAAAACATCGGAGACCCGGCGACTTACATCACTCCAATTCCGTTTTCATTCGTACGACGTTCCAACGATTTGAGTCGACGCATGGCGGCAACTTTTCAACTTCAACACGACGAAAAGATTTTTGGTTGCGGTGAATCGTTCACGCGACTCGACAAACGCGGCCAACACATCGTCGTTTACACGCGCGACGGCATGGGCACACAAAACGAGTACATGTACAAACCCATTCCGTTTTTCTTAAGCAGCAACGGCTACGGAATGTTTGTGCACACGAGCGCGCCGGTAACTTTCGATTTCGGCAAATACTACGACGCGCACAATGTGATCTACTCGGGCGACGAAAACCTCGATCTGTTTATCTTCCTCGGTGACCCGAAAGACATCCTTTCCGAGTACACCGCGATCACCGGTCGCAGTCCCGTGCCGCCGCTCTGGTCGTTTGGTTTTTGGATGAGTCGCATCACCTATAACTCCGAAGACCAGGTGCGCAACGTTGCGGCCCAACTGCGCGCCCACAAAATTCCCACCGACGTCATTCACCTCGATACCGGTTGGTTCGAAACTGACTGGCGTAGCGACTACAAGTTTTCTACTTCGCGTTTCAAAGATCCGACCAAAATGCTCGCGGACCTGAAGCAGCAGGGTTTTCATGTCAGCGTTTGGCAATACACCTATTTCACCAGCAAGAACGAACTCTGGAAAGAGATGGTCGCCAAGGGTTACGTCATCAAAAACGAAGGCGGACAACTGCCGTTCGAAGATGCGTCGCTCGACGTCAGTAATCCTGAAGCCGTGAAGTGGTATCAGGAGAAGCTCGCGGGCTTGATGAAGATGGGCGTGTCGGCAATCAAGGCCGACTTTGGCGAGGGCGCACCGTTGACCGGACAGTATGCTTCCGGTCGCACTGGCTGGTACGAACACAATCTTTATCCATTGCGCTACAACAAAGCCGTCGCCGAGATCACCAAAGAGACAACCGGCGACAACGTCATCTGGGCGCGATCTGCATGGGCCGGTAGTCAACGATATCCGTTACACTGGGGCGGCGATGCTGAGAACACAAACTCGGCCATGGCGGGTGAATTACGCGGCGGTCTTTCGTTTGGTCTTTCAGGGTTTACTTACTGGAGTCACGACGTTGGTGGTTTTGTAAATAAAGCTCCACGCGATCTCTATCGGCGTTGGCTCGGCTGGGGAGTTTTGACTTCACACACGCGCGCGCATGGAGCGCCGCCACGTGAACCCTGGGAATACGACGATGCGTTGAATACAGATTTCCAACGCGCGCTTGGTTTGAAGTATTCGTTGATGCCCTACATTTATGCGCAAGCGAAGGATTCGTCGGCGCATGGTTATCCGATGACTCGCACGTTGTTCTTCGAGTATCCAAACGATCCGACGTCATGGACCATCGACGATGAATACATGTTTGGATCGAGTTTGTTGGTCGCCCCATTAATTGAGGAAGGCAACACACGCAAAGTCTATCTGCCACCGGGAACGTGGATCGACTATCAAACAAAGAAGACGTATGACGGCGCGAAATGGCACAACATCGCGGCGGGTGAGATTCCGGTGATTCTATTGGTGAAGGACCACTCGGTGTTGCCACATTTGAAAGTTGCGCAAAGCACGTCTGAGATGGATTGGAACAATGTCGAGTTGCGTGTGTTTAGTTCTGACAACTCGCCGGCGTCTGGCTGGTTCACCGCGCCGAACACCGATGTGCTTTGGTTGAATCTTGAAAACAACGGCCGTGGTTATGTGTTGAAGAATGATCCACTGGCCGGCAAAGTGAAGTGGCAGATTACAGAAGCTAAATAGGAGCGCAGGCGTCCCCGCCTGCTGCGTCGCGTAGCGACGGGTGACTTTAGCCTGCCGTTTTAACGGCTGGAACCGCCGCAGATAAAACACCGCGTCGCGTAGCGACGCATGAATTGGTTGCCGCGAATACACAACGATCAATTCATGCGTCGCTACGCGACGCGCAATATCAATCACAAACTTCCCGGCCCTAAAGGGCCGGGCTAAATTCAATCGTCGCTACGCGACGTCGCAGGCGGGGACGCCTGCGCTCCTAACGCAGAATCTTTAAATTCTTCTCAATCAATTCATAGCGTTGCTCAACCGACGCATACGAACGTAACGGATCGGGCGGAGTATTCACCACGTAGTCCAACAATTTCTCAACCGAACTCGTCGCCACATGAATCCGCGTGTCAGACGATCCGTAATAAATAAATACCTTCTTGTCTTTTACGATCCAACCGCAGCTAAACAACACGTTCGAAACATCACCGACCCGCTCGTCACCTTCCGGCGCCAGGAAATATCCGCCCGGCTGGTGCGTCATCTTCCACGGCTCATTCAGGTCACACAAAAACAGGTAAAGCACATAACGCAATCCCGCGGCGGTTCCGCGCACGCCATGCGCAAGATGCAACCAACCGCGTTTCGTCTTGATCGGACTTGGACCAAGCCCGTTCTTCACTTCCTTAATCGTGTGATAGGCCCGCTGATCGATGATCGTTTCTTTGTCGATAGCCGCGCCGTCGATCTTGTCACTCAATCCCCAACCAATGCCGCCACCGGTTCCGGCTTCGATGAAGTCGTCCTGCGGACGCGTGTAGAAGGCATATTTCCCATTAACAAATTCGGGATGCAACACGACATTGCGCTGTTGCGGCGAACTCGTTTTCAGATCCGGTAATCGTTCCCACTCCTGCAGATCTTTTGTCCGGGCGATGCCACACTGCGCGACTGCCGCTGACAGATCTCCCGGCTTAGCATTCGGATCTTTGCGTTCAGTGCAGAACAAGCCATAAATCCAACCATCTTCATGTTGGACCAAACGCATGTCATAAACGTTGATGTCTGGTTCCGCGGTTTCCGGCATCAGGATCGGATAATCCCAGAAGCGAAAACTATCAAGACCGTTACCACTTTCCGCGATCGCAAAGAACGATTTTCTATCAGCGCCTTCGACGCGGACTGACAATACATAATTGCCATTAAACTCGATCGCTCCGCAGTTAAAGACGGCGTTGATACCGAGTCGTTCGAGTAGGTTTGGATTGGTCTTGTAATCGAGATCGTAGCGCCAATAAATCGGAGTGTGCGCGGCGGTGAGCACCGGGTTTTTATAACGACGAACGATGCCGTTGCTCGAATCGGCCGGCTCGTTCATCTCGGACAACAATTCCTGTTGCCGTTCGAGAAGCTGTTCCAGTCTGTAATCAAAATCCGCTCTTTCCATACTCTTCTCCGTCTCGTTTTCCACATCGATCTTGTCAGTACCGTAACGCGGTAGCGTCGGGTATGTTTTAGCATCGTGGTTCATCTAGCACCCGACGCTACCGCGTTACGGTACTGACAAGATCAACGTGGAGACGCCGAGATCACCTCCCGTATTTGATCTCAACTCTACTCACTTGAATATCGCCGGTGAAAACAACCTTTAAATAATTACCACTCAACGCCACTTCATACTTCACCGGCAACTTATACCCATACAAATTTATCGCGGTCGGAAAACTACTCACCCTCGCCGCCACTTTCGCAAAAGTCTTGCCATCGCTCGAAACATAAAACTCCGGATCAACCTGCGTAGCTTCCATCAACGCCAACACCGTCGCTGAATGCAATGGCTTCTCAGTCTTATACGTGATCGAGGCGCCCACGCTCGCCTTCAATCGATGTGGATCTTCCTTGTACGGACGCGCGTTCGCAGTTTCCAGAGTCACATTGCCTTCACGCGCAAACAACTTACCAAAGTCGATCAACTCATCAACCAACGTAAACTCATTCACCTGAACTGGTCCAACAATATTCGATGGACCAGAACTGCCGGACGCATTTTTTGCGCGCACGCGATAGAAGTAACTCTTCCCAATCTCAACGGAAGGATCCGAAAACAACGGACGATAACGGACCCAGGTATCGTCAACATCTTTCCCGACCACCGTCCATGGTCCATTTATTTCAGTTGCGCGTTCGACGTCGTAACTCAAAGCGCCAACTGATCCTTGCCAGGAAATCGCAGCCACGGAACTAATCGGAAGCAACTTTGGCGCGGGCGGAATCTCCAGCGGCGGTTCTTTCATTCCGCGAATTTCAAATGCCTTTTCGCGCATCACTTTCAACGTTGCGGTTTCGTTCCAACTTTCGCCACTCGGAAAACCAGGATAGTGATACGGATTGTAGAGACTCGCGCTCGCCGGCTCGGAATGCCAGTAGAAACCGCCGTCGCGATTGTGATAACGCAAACTCCAGATCATCGCGCCAGACAAACCTTCCGAGATCACTGTATCGAGCACCTTGCGAATATCAGGTGGCGGAATAAAACCAAACTCGCCAACGATGTAGACCTTCTTCCCGCCAATCTGTTCGCGAAATTTCCTGATGTCCGCCACCATCTGATCGGCGCCACGGTTCTCACCCGGATAATGATGACTCGAAACAATATCGATGTTTGGATCCTCCAACGCCCCCGGTTGAATCTCGCGATTGCCGATGTAAAGGCCGTCCCACACGAGGTGATTCGAATCGAGCGATTTGATATGCGCCGCGATCTGCTTGGTCCAGGAGTAGGGACAATAGATCTCGTTGCCGGTTTCCCACGCGAGTACTGCTTTGTCGTCTTTGTATAACGTGCCGGTGTAGGTGTTGCGACGATTCAGCACAAAGCTGACGGTCTTTTTGAAGTCGTCAATCACATCGGGATCGGTCCAAAAGTCTGCCGCAGTTTTGTCGCGATACTCGGCATACTGTTCAGCGCCACCCCACCATTTCCAGTTGTCGACAAACGGAATAATCACTCGCACGCCCACACGATTCGCAACTTCCAAAACTTTGTCGAGCGCGCGGAAAGCGTCTTCATTAAACTCGCCCGGCTTCTTCACATGACACGGAATCGCGTTTGGACCAGTCTTCCTGCAGATCGAGATGACGTACATGCGCGCCGCGCGTCCACCCATTTGTTTGATCGTCGTGAGCGCATCGGTGATTTCAAACTCATCGGGAAAGCGCCACTCGTTCTGCGCTTCGAATGCCATGTTGTCTTCGACGAGATGAAGGTTCGGGATATTGAAGGAGATGAAACGATATTCCTTGTCACCTTCCATCAACTTGTTGCCGGAACGCGTGATGAAGTGAGACATATCGTTCTGCGCGGAGACGGATATGCACAGTACTAGCAATGCAACCAGCAGACTGATTCCGCGCTCAATATTTTTCATAACTCCTGGTATTTCCTCTGCGTCTCAGCGTTGATCTTGTCAGTACCGTAACGCGGTAGCGTCGGGTCTGTTTAGCATCATG
>DATDMC010000141.1:0-41768 GCA_036518995.1 Pyrinomonadaceae bacterium
CGCGGTAGCGTCGGGTCACGTAATAGACCAGGTCCATAAAAATCAAGTTGACCCGACGCTACCGCGTTACGGTACTGACTTAACTTTAATTTATCACTCGCTAATGACACTAAAACTTACCATCGTTACCCCATCGTTTAATCAGGGCCGTTTTCTTGAAGAGACGATTCTGTCAGTCCTCAACCAGGGATACGAGCCGTTGGAATACATCATCATCGATGGTGGCAGCACTGACGAAAGCGTCGAGATCATCAAACGCTACGAAGACAAGCTCACTTACTGGGTTAGTGAGAAGGACCGCGGTCAGGTCCATGCTCTGAATAAGGGACTGGAGAGAGCGACCGGGGACATTTTTGGTTTTATAAACAGCGACGACATTTATTTCCCGGGGACCTTCGATGTGGTGATGAAGCATTTCGCCGAGCATCCGCAGTCGGAGTGGATTTGTGGCGACACGGAAATGTTTGGTGAAGGGCATGAGACAAAGTTGATCCATGCTGTGATACCGAAGTCGGCCGCGCACTGTCTGTCATGGGCCTATCGCGCGCCGCAACCGGGACACTTCTGGAAGACGGAATTAGTGAAGCGGGGCTTTCAGGAGAAGTGGAACTACGATTTCGATCACGATATGTACGTCAGGTTGCTGCTGGAAGGTCATAAGTGTGAATACATCCCGATGCGCATGGCAGGTTATCGTTTGCATGAAGTAAGTAAGACGATCGCCGAAGGCCACCGGCAGCTCGAAGAGTTTGATCAAATTGCGGAGTTTTACGAACCGCAGCTAAAGGGCGCCGAGCAACGTTGGTGTCGCGCGACCAGATACTTGCGACTTTCTTATGCGGCGAGCGAAGCAGGCCGGCGAGTGGAAGCGACAAAGTGGTTGTCTAAGGCGTTGGCTACGCACCCGGAAGGTCTCGGGAATCGACCGTTCTGGGGATGTTTGCGGAAAGTTATTACGGGGTGACTCATTGCCGATTTCCGATTGCCAAGTGCCAAATTGTCTTATTTTCAACGCCCTTCGAGATAGCGGAGATTGTTAGGTAAGCGGGAAATTGGCAATCGGCGTTCGGCAATCGGAAATGTCCCCCTCCTTGCATTTCAAAGTGAGGATATTTAATGTCTCACTTCTTTTTAACTGACTAGTTTTGGGGGATTACTAATTACATGGCTGAACAAACAAGAGTACTGGTTACTGGAGCCGGTGGTTTTATTGGACATCACTTAACCAGGTACCTGGTCGAACGGGGTTACTGGGTGCGCGGCGTCGATGTTAAAGAACCTGAATATGAAGCTACTTCGGCTCAGGATTTCAAATTACTGGATTTGTCGGATGCTGCGAATTGCCTCGAAGCCACTAAAGACATCGATGAAGTCTACGGTTTAGCGGCCAACATGGGTGGCATCGGTTTTATCGAAAACAACAAAGCCGTGATCGTGCGTGACAACACATTCATCAACATGCACACCATCGAAGCGGCCCGTGAAAACGGCGTAAAGCGTTACCTTTACACCTCCAGCGCCTGCATCTATCCCGGCTACAAACAGAAAGATCCGGACATCACTCCGCTGCGTGAAGAAGATGCTTACCCGGCCGATGCCGAAGACGGTTACGGGTGGGAAAAGCTCTACATGGAACGCGTCTGTCGGCACTACACGGAAGACTTTGGTCTCGACACGCGCGTTGTCAGGTTCCACAACATCTTTGGACCACTCGGCACTTACGATGGTGGTCGTGAGAAATCACCCGCGGCAATCTGTCGCAAAGTTGCGCAAGCGAAAGATGGTGACAGCATTGAAGTTTGGGGCGATGGCGAACAGACTCGTTCGTATTGCTACATCGACGATTGCGTCGAAGGCATTTATCGCCTGATGCGTAGCGAACACCGTGAACCAATCAACCTGGGCCAGGATCGCATGATCTCGATCAATCAGCTCGTCGACATGGTTTCGCAGGTCGCCGGCAAGAAGATTGGTAAAGAATACGATCTGACCAAACCGCAGGGCGTGCGTGGGAGAAACAGCGACAACACGAAGTTGCGCGAAGTGTTGAACTGGGAACCAAAGATTTCTCTCGAGGACGGTTTGGAACGTACCTATCACTGGATTGCCGGTGAACTCGAGAAAAACAAAGCGGGCGCACAGGCGGCTTAGTTGCGAAGGAAGATTAACCACGAAGGCACAAAGGCACGAAGACACCAAGTTTTAAAATCAGTAATATTTCCTTTGTGTCTTTGTGCCTTTGAGACTTTGTGGTTAAAAACTCTGAATGAAACGAAGATTTAGGGCAGAGCGAGAGTTTGGTCTGATTGTTGGCGGAGCTTTTACTCTCCTGAGCTGCTGGTGGCTTTATCGAGGGAAGTTTACTAACGCCGCGCACGTCGCGTTGCCGCTGGGTGTTCTACTCGTCCTGTTAGGGTTAATTGTTCCACGCGTTCTTTTTTATCCTAATAAAGCGTGGATGAAGATGGCCGAGGGGATGTCGTTTGTATCCACTCGAATTATTCTGGCGATTGTTTTCTTCGGTGTAATGACGCCGATTGGTTTGATTAAACGAGCAATGGGTTGGGATCCACTCCAGCGACGTTCGGAGCGCAGTAACTCCTACTGGCAACCATACTCCAAACGTCAGCAAGATCCGCGACACTACGAAAAGATGTTTTGAAAGGTCAACGATGTCGAAGGCACAGGTAGTTAGCGAGTTGTGGCAATTCATGCGCGAGAACAAAAAGTATTGGCTCGCGCCGATCGTCATCACTCTGGTGCTGGTAGGCGTTTTGTTGGTCCTTGCCAAGAGTTCGGCAATAGCGCCGTTTATCTACACTCTGTTCTAACAAAGATTTCTTTCAGGTGGTCAGCATACTTGGAATATCGGCGTTCTATCATGATTCGGCGGCCTGTCTCGTCATCGATGGCGATATCGTTGCTGCTGCTCAGGAAGAACGCTTCACGCGCGTAAAGCACGACCATCGTTTTCCCATCGAAGCTGCGCGTTATTGTTTAAGTGAAGCAGGCATCACTGCGTCGCAACTGGACTACGTCGGGTTCTACGACAAGCCTCTCCTAAAATTCGATCGGTTACTCGAAACATATCTCGACTACTCACCCGCCGGCTTTTCTTCATTTTTAAAAGCAATGCCGCTCTGGATGCGCGAGAAGCTCTGGATGCCGGACCTGATTCGCACGGAACTCGCCAAAACCGAGGGTGAGGACGACGAACGAGCCGCGAAGAAACTCGGCAAGAAGTTTGAGTGGAAATTGCTTTTTGGCGATCATCACGAGAGTCATGCTGCGAGTGCCTTCTATCCGTCACCGTTTGAAGAAGCGGCGATTCTGACTGTTGATGGCGTTGGTGAGTGGGCCACGAGTTCGATTGGAGTCGGGAAGGGAAATGAAATAACCCTGCTCAAAGAACTCCGTTATCCGGACAGCCTGGGCCTGCTCTATAGCGCGTTTACTTACTACACCGGTTTCAAAGTTAATAGTGGCGAATACAAAGTGATGGGCCTGGCTCCTTATGGCGAGCCAAAGTTTGTTGATGCGATCAAGAACAACGTGCTGGAGATTGGCGACGACGGCAGCCTGCGCATGAATCATGATTACTTCAGTTACTCGCAAGGCTTGCGCATGACTAACCGGGCGTTCGACAAAGTGTTTGGTGGACCACCACGCAAGCCGGAGTCGCGTATCACGCAACGTGAGATGGATCTGGCGCGCAGTATCCAGGTGATCACTGAAGAAGTGCTGTTGAAGATGGTCCAGTTTGCCAAACGCGAGACGCAGATGAAGCATTTGTGTCTAGCGGGCGGGGTGGCGCTGAACTGTGTTGCGAACGGCCGCGTTTTGCGTGAAGTGCCGTTTGACGGAATATGGATTCAACCAGCGGCGGGCGATGCGGGTGGTTCGTTGGGAGTGGCACTGGCAATCTGGCACCGTTATCTTGGTAAGGCGCGACAGAGTGCGGAGAAGTTGGGACTGTGGCAGCCGGCAAATGGAAACAATGGTCTGTCGCCTTATGCCGATGCGATGAAGGGATCGTATCTTGGTCCACGTGACTCTGAAGAAGAGATTGCGAAGTTTCTGACGTCGCAGAATATTCCGTATAAACGTTACTCGCGTGAGGAACTCCCCGGTGTTGTTGCTGAGATACTTGCGGCGGGAAAAGTTGTGGGCCTGCATCAGGGACGAATGGAGTTTGGCCCACGCGCGCTTGGTGGGCGTAGCATTATCGGAGACGCGCGTTCGTCCGAGATGCAGTCGGTAATGAATCTGAAGATCAAGTATCGCGAGAGCTTCCGGCCATTTGCGCCGAGTGTGCAACGAGAGCGAGTTGGCGAGTGGTTCGATTTAAATACTGATAGTCCCTACATGTTGCTGGTGGCCGATGTGGCTGGTCCAAAGCGACGCACGATGACGGCTGAAGAAGGCAAGTTGTGGGGAATTGAAAAACTCAACGTGAAGCGGTCTGACATTCCGGCTGTGACTCATGTTGATTATTCCGCGCGCATCCAAACTGTGCGCCGCGAAACGAACCCGCTTTACTGGGACATCCTCGAAGCGTTCCGCCAGAAAACAGGTTGTCCGGTACTGGTGAATACGAGTTTTAATGTTCGTGGTGAGCCGATTGTTTGCCGGCCGGCTGACAGCTATCGTTGCTTCATGCGAACCGAGATGGATTACCTGGTTTTGGAAAACTTTGTGTTAGACAAAAAGGACCAGCCGGAGTTTGCTGAAAAAGGTGACTGGCGCAACGAGTTTGGACTCGACTAATGTTATTAAGATTTTAAATTTCAGATTGCAGATTTCAGATTGAAAAAGTCAGTACCACCTCGCGGTAGCGGGTGGGTTTCTGAAATACTGGCGCGTTTTACCATGAACGACCCACCCGCTACCGCGAGGTGGTACTGACTCTCTCTTATTGAGGTGGTACTGACTCTCTCTTATTAATGAGGTGTTACGGACTCTCTTCAATCAATTAGGTCTTGGAGCAGGAGCACTCTACAATCTGCAATCTTAAATTTGAAATCTGCAATATCTTATGAAGGTTAGCGTCATCGTCCCAGTCCGTGACGAAGAAGAGTCGATTCGTGAGCTGCTTGACGGCTTGCTCGAACAGACGCGTCTGCCTGACGAAATCATCATAACTGACGGTGGCTCAACTGACGCAACTCCCCAAATTATCGAAGAATATATCCGCAATGGCGCCCCGGTGCGTTTGATTCGGGAGGGCGTGGCCTTGCCCGGACGGGGACGTAATCTTGGCGCCGCGCAGGCCCAATATGAATGGTTAGGTTTTACTGACGCCGGCATTCGGCCGGCAAAAGATTGGCTGGAAGCTCTCGTTCGTAAGGCCGAGCAGGACAAGACCATCGATATGGTTTACGGTTCATGGTCGCCGGTCACCGACACCTTTTTTAAGGAGTGTGCGGCCATTGCTTACGTGCCGCCGCCCGCCACTCGCCAGGGAACGATCGTTAGACCTCGTTTTATCGCGTCGACGTTGTTGCGTCGTTCGGCGTGGGAAGCGGTGAAAGGTTTCCCGGAGAATCTTCGTTCAGGCGAAGATTTAGTTTTTATGGACCGCGTCGAAGGTTCAGGCTTCCGCTTTGTTCACGAGCCATTGGCGGAAGTTAAATGGACCATGCGGCCAACCCTGGGCTCAACTTTCACACGATTCCTGGTCTACTCTCGAAACAACATTCGCGCCGGACTGTTTCGTCAATGGCAAGCCACGATTCTCGCGCGCTATGTCGCATTAGTTCTCCTGTCGATCTTAATTCTGATAGTTGATCCACGATTTGTTTGGATACCTGTTTTGCTTTGGTTGCTGTTGCTGGCAGCTCGCGCCGTCACATCCATCAGACGCAACCGCTACTGTTATCCCGCATCATTGTTACGCAATTTGAGGCGATCCATTCTTGTAATGTCTATTCTGGCCATGCTCGACGCTGCCGCGATCTTTGGCAGCATTCAGTGGCTCTTGCTGGATTGGTTTCGCTGGAGCCGCAAGGCTGCAGTGGAGGCCGGTAATGGGGCTTGACGGTCGCCGCACACTCTTCATCTCTTACAACGGAATGCTTGAGCCACTGGGACAAACCCAGGTGATTCCGTATTTGTCGGAATTGGCGAAAGAAGGCGTGCGCGTCACGTTGCTTAGTTTTGAAAAGCCAAAAGCGTTTACCGAAGAGGGCGCGGCGCAGTGTGAACGGCTGCGCGAAAAACTGAGGTCACGCGGAATCGAATGGCATTGGCTGGCGTATCACCAGCGCCCTTCTTTGCCGGCAACTGCTTACGACGTATGGGCCGGCATTCGTTATGCGCGGCGACTAGTTAAGCAAAACCAGATTGAGCTGGTGCACGCTCGCGGACACATCCCAGCGACCATCGCGCTTAGTTTGAAGAAGCATCATGGCGTGAAGATGATCTTTGATTTGCGTGGTTTGATGGCTGAGGAGTATGTCGACGCTGAACATTGGCGCAAAGACAGTTTGCCTTATCGAATTACGAAGGCCGCAGAACGTCGTATCCTTTACGCCGCTGATGCGATAGTGACTTTGACGGACCGAATCTGGCCGATCATTCGCGAATGGGAGGGACTGAAAGGTCGCCAAATCCATCACGAAGTGATCCCGTGTTGCGTCGATCTCGAGGTCTTCGATTACAGTGCGGAACAGCGGCAAACGCTTCGTCGCGAGCTTGGATTGAATGACCAACTGACCCTCGTTTACAGTGGCTCGCTAGACGGATGGTATCTAACTGCTAAAATGGCTGACTTTTTTGCGAGCTTTGTACGCCGCCACAAAGACGCGCACTTGTTGTGGCTGACGACTGGCAGTAAGGAACGAGTAAAAGCGTTGATGAACGAGCGCGGGATAGGTGAATCGAACTACAGTGTTCGAGCCGTTCCTTCCGCGGAAGTGCCGCAGTATTTGTCGGCTGCCGATATTGGACTGTCGTTTATCAAACCGTGCTTTTCGAAGCTGGCGTCGTCGCCGACAAAGAATGGTGAGTATTTAGCGTGTGGATTGCCGTTGGTGTTGAATGCGGGCATTGGCGATTCTGATGCGTTGGTGAAGGAGTGGGAAGCGGGTGCGCTAATTGAGGAGTTTGATGAGGCTGCGTATGCACGGGCCGCGAGTGAAATTGAGTCGATGCTGAAGTCGACGGATGTTCGGAACAGGATGCGGCAAGTGGCGAAAGATGTTTTCGATCTGGAGACAGTTGCGGGTAAGCGTTATGCGGCGCTGTATGAGAAAGTCTTGTCTAAATAGTTAGTTCCTCTGCGTCTCTGCGTTTCTCTGCGCCTCTGTGTTGAAAACTTCGGGTTCGCATTAACGTACCTCGATTTTCAACACAGAGACGCAGAGAAACGCAGAGACGCAGAGAGATACAGGAAGAGATGTTAGGTAACGAAAAATTGATCGAGACTTTGCGGTGTCCTGCTTGTCGGGGCGGGTTGTCGTTTGTTGATGACAAGACTCTCGCTTGCAACGCCTGCAACGTCACCTTTCCAATCGTCAACGGCATTCCGCGCATGTTGTTGTCGCCATTTCGCGAAGCACTGTTAGGCAACGGCGCCGCGAGTGGCTTGGATGCAAAGCAGGTCGAAACTGCACTGAGTTTTGGTTTTGAATGGCAACGCTTTCCGGAAATGTACGACGAGTGGGAGCGCCAGTTTCTCGATTACATGCAACCGCACGCCGCCGAGTTTTTTCGTGGTAAGAAAGTCCTCGACGCCGGTTGTGGCAACGGTCGTTTTGCTTATTACGCGACGAAGTATGGCGCGGAAGTTTGGGCAATCGATCTTGGACCAGCCGTTGAAGTCGCGAATAGAAACACTGCGAATGTTGGTCACGCCCAGGTGGTGCAAGCCGACCTTCACAATCCACCCTTCGCGCTCGAGAGTTTTGACTTCATTTATTCGATTGGCGTGCTTCATCACTTGCCCGATCCGGAGCCGGCGTTTAGAAACCTTTTGCGCTTTTTGAAACCGGGTGGCGAGATCCAAATTTACTTGTATTGGAAACCGGAGCGGCAGCCAATTAAATCGCTGCTGTTGTCTGGTGTGACAGCTGCGCGACAAGTCACCACTAGACTGCCGCACTCGGCTGTTTACGCACTTGCTTATCCGTCGGCGGTGGCTGCGTTTATGCTTTTTGTCTGGCCGTATCGGATGATGAAGCAGGTAGGTTTGAAATCACTTGCCGAAGAGTTACCGATGAAGCAGTATGCGAGTTTTCCGTTCCGAGTTTGCGTCAACGACCAGCTTGATCGCTTCTCGGCGCCCATCGAGAACCGCTACACACGGGCTGACGTTGAAGAGTGGTTGAAACGCGCCGGTCTCCACGAACCACAGGTTGGCGCAGCGTTTGGCTGGGTAGCGACAGGAAGGAAATAATTGCCGATTTCCGATTGGTGATTGCCGATTGGCGTGATTTTAGGAGCGCAGGCGTCCTCGCCTGCTGGATTGATTACAAGGGCCGTAGCTCTAAATCCGATTGCTGAGTTGACTCATGCGACGGTTCAACTTAAAAATTTGGTTCGCAGTGTCGACGAGGCAGGCGAGGACGCCTGCGGTCCTATAACAGATCGACTTCGATAACACGCCAATCGGCATTTGGAAATTGGCAATCGGAAATATCATGCGTGTTCTAGCATTAATGCCTAGTCTTTACGATACGTCGCCGGGGCAGCGGTATCGGCTCGAACAGTGGGAGCCGCTGTTGCGCGAGCGGGGTGTCGAAATTACTTATGCTCCGTTTGAATCGGAGGAACTCCACAAGTCTGTCTACAAACCTGGTCAGCTTGGTCAGAAACTAAAATTTGTCAGCCAGTCACTCCTGAAACGTTCGTCGTTGCTGAGTAAAGTTAAGGACTACGATGTCGTTTACATCTTCCGTGAAGCCGCCTTACTTGGACCACCGGTTTTTGAACGACTAATCCATTCGCGCGGCGTCCCGATCGTTTTCGATTTCGACGATGCGATTTTCGTCTCCTATAAAAGTCCTTCAAACGGCTATCTCAGTTATCTGAAATTTGCGGGCAAGACAAAAACTATCTGTCGCATTTCGTCGCATGTGATGGTTGGGAACCCTTATCTCGCGGAGTATGCGGGGCGCGTGAACGACAAAGTCACGATCGTTCCAACCACGATCGATACGGAGAAATATCAGCCATTGAATCGTCGTGACGATTCCAAGCCAATCGTTATAGGTTGGACCGGAAGTCACAGTACTGTGCAACACCTGAACACGTTGCGATCGGCGTTGCAGAAGTTGGCTAAGCGCGAGTCGTTTCGCTTGCGTGTAATTGGCACGCCAACTTATGAATTGGAAGGTCTTGACGTTGAGGCGATGAAATGGCACTCGGAAACCGAACTCGAAGATCTGAGTGCAGTCGACATTGGTGTCATGCCGTTGCCTGATGACAGGTGGAGCAAAGGCAAATGTGGTTTGAAGGCGCTGCAGTTTATGGCGCTTGGCATCCCCACTATTTGCTCGCCTGTTGGTGTGAATACTGACATCATTCAGGACGGCGAGAACGGCTTCATCGCCGGCGCCGATGATGAATGGGTTGAGAAGTTGAGCCAACTGGTGCGATCTCGCGAGCTGCGGCGGAAGTTGGGAGATGCTGGACGGTGTACCGTGGAAACGAAATATTCGGCAGCGGCGCAAGCGCCACGAGTTTACGAAGTTTTCAAATCTGTAATTAGACCATCAAAGGCTCGAGTCGAGTCTGTTTTGCAATCTGCGTCAACTGCTACTGAGTAGTTACAGTTGACAGCGAAGTGAGGAATCACGTTTGGGTAAACGAAATGTTTTGGTCACCGGTGGCGCCGGCTTTATCGGTTCCCACCTGGTCGATGCTTTAGTGGCTGACGGGAACAACGTCAAAGTGCTTGATGCTTTGGTCCCGCAAGTTCACGGTGAAAACGCCGGACCGGTGAATCTGAATCCCGCGGCAGAGTTTATCAAAGCTGACATCTGTGATCGGCAGATCGTCGACAACGCGTTGGAAGGTATCGAAGTTGTTTATCACGAAGCCGCCGAAGTTGGTGTCGGGCAATCGATGTATGAGATCGAGCGCTACGTGCGCGCGAATGATCTGGGCACCGCAGTCTTGCTCGAAGCGATCCTGGCGCGCCAACCGCAGATCAAAAAATTAGTTGTTGCCTCGTCAATGTCGATTTACGGTGAAGGCGCTTATCGTTGTGAAGACTGTGGCTCCGTTTATCCGCAACTTCGTCCGAGTGAACAATTGTTGGATCGGCGTTGGGACCTCGAATGCGAAGCGTGTGGTAGACAATTGGCAGCAGCGGGAACGAAAGAAGACAAGCCGCTCTTTCCGACGTCAGTTTACGCCGTTACGAAACAGGACCAGGAACAGTTTTGTTTAGCGGTCGGTCGATCGTACAAAATTCCTACTGTCGCGTTGCGCTATTTCAATGTTTACGGCACGCGACAGGCGCTTTCGAATCCGTATACCGGCGTCTGTGCTATTTTTTCGGCGCGCCTGCTAAACGGAAATCGCCCGATGATTTTTGAAGACGGCGAACAGACGCGCGACTTCGTTCACGTCAGCGACATCGTGCAGGCCAACCTATTGGCGATCGAAACTGATAAAGCCGACTATCAGGCGATCAATGTGGGAACAGGCGTGGGCACTTCAGTTCGCGCTATTTGTGAATTGTTGGCTAAAGGTCTAGGCGTCGATATTCAACCTGAAATAGTCGGCAAGTATCGTGAAGGTGATATCCGTCATTGTGTTTCGGACATCACCAAAGCCCGCACGTTACTCGGTTATGAGCCGAAAGTTTCCCTCGAGCAGGGAATCCCTGAACTGTTGACGTGGGTCCGAGCACAAGCTGCTCAGGACCAGGTTGAAAGCGCAACTGCCGAGTTGGAAAGTCGACAACTAGTCCGGTAACGATGGAGCGTGGTTTGGTTCGCAAGGCCTGATTGCTGATGCAACGAACTAGCAGATCCCGGTTTTTGATACTGGCATCGTTTGCGGTTTTGCCATCGTTCCTGAAACGGCCGTTGTATCGTTTGTTCTTTGGCTATCGAATCGGAAAGCGTGTAAGGATTGGTCTCAGCATCATCGATGCGGGCAGTTGTGAAATTGCCGACGATGTTTCGATTGGTCATTTCAATGTCGTTACCCGCGTGGCTGATCTGAAGATCAAAGACCACACGCGCATTGGTCATCTGAATATCATTCGGGGCGGCTCGGAAGTTTCCCTCGGACGCTATTCCGAGATCATGCGTATGAATGAGATCAATTCGATTCCTGAACCCGACGCGGTCAACGAACTTGATCCCCGATTTATTCTGGGCGACGGAAGTATTGTTACCACTGGTCACAAGATCGACTTTACGGACAAAGTTGAAATTGGCAGACGCGTAATTCTTGGTGGTCGCAACTCGTCGTTGTGGACGCACAATCGACAACGCACTTTGCCCATCACGATTGGTGACCTTGTTTATCTCGGCTCGGAAATTCGGATAGCGCCCGGAAGTTCGATCGCGTCGCGTTGTATAGTTGGCATCGGGGCCGTGATCACGGCAGAATTAGCTGAAGAAGGAAAACTGATTGGTGGCGTGCCAGGCAGAGTTATTAAAGAGTTGAGCCCTGAAGATCAGTTTTTAGTTGAACAGAAGACGCGTCCCGACCTTCCGGATGATCTGTAAGAGTCACATAGTCAGTACCACCTCCCGGTAGCGGGTGGGTCGAATGAGACGATAGTGGCATCTTGCTTTACAACCCACCCGCTACCGCGAGGTGGTACTGACTTTTTGTTATGAATGCACTTATCGCGGTTTTGGCTTTGGCAGTTTGTGGCGCGGCCGTTTTTCTCGCTCCGAGTGAAGCTCCCGGTGCTATTGCATTCGCCATCGCCACCTCCATCCCTACGCTTCTTATTTTAACCCGTCGACAAGAGGATCGAGTTTTCCTGATCCGTCTTTTTGCGCTCGGTCTGATCATCCGTATCGCGGTCGGGACCATCATCTTTGTTGGTCACTACGAAGAGTTCTTTGGTGGCGACGCGAACACCTACGACATTTACGGTCGCTCGCTAAATGCCGCCTGGCACGGCGACAAGTATCACCTCGGCAGGTATCAATCGTTTGTGGCTTCGGGCGCCAGCGCGTGGGGCATGCTTTATCTGGTGGCCGGCGTTTACGAAGTTATTGGTCGCAACATGTTTGCGATCCAGTTGATCAATGCCTCGATTGGCGCGTCCACCGCGATTGTCGTCTATAACACCGCCGACCGGTTGTTCAATAATCAGCGCGTCTCGCGTCTCGCCGGTTTGCTCGTAGGATTTTTCCCGTCATTGGTGTTGTGGTCGTCACAAGCGTTGAAAGACGGCATCATCGTACTCGTGTTGGCCCTCGCAATTTATTGTACGTTGTGTTTGATGGAAGAAGTGAAGGTGGGCCATCTCGTCGTTTTGACAAGTTGCCTACTGATGTTGCTGACGCTGCGTTTCTATACCTTCTACATGATGACTGCGGCAGTTGCCGGTAGTTTCATCATCGGCGGCAGGAAGATTGATGCGAAAAGTTTTATGCGCCGTTTCGCTGCTCTCATTGCGATCGGGTTGGCGTTTACCTACTTCGGGCTCGCTCGTTTTGCCGGTTCACAGATCGACCAATTTGCCAATCTGAAGATGATCCAAAACAGTCGTAAAGATCTGGCGAAGTCTGCCGATTCGGGGTTCATGCAGGACGTGGACGTGCAGACGACCGAAGGAGCTTTAACGGCGATTCCAGTGGGATTTGTCTACTTGCTCTTTGCGCCTTTTCCGTGGCAGTTGGGATCGCTGCGACAAAGTATTGCGTTACCCGAGATGATTATCTGGTGGGTGTCATTTCCGCTGTTGATTCTGGGTTTATGGTTTTCGTTAAAACATCGACTGCGTGAAGTGGCGCCGATTGTGATCTTCACGACGATGTTGACGCTCGCGTATTCATTGGTCCAGGGGAACGTGGGAACAGCGTATCGACAACGATCGCAGTTGCTGGTGTTCTACTTTATTTTCGTCGCGGTTGGCGCGGTGATCATGAAGGAGCGCTCGGAAGACAGGCAACGCGAAGCAGAACGGGCGAAGAAAGAACTCGCGGACCTGCAAGCAGCACGTGCGTTGGCCAGGAGACAAGGCTCACAACCGGTTGTCGGATCTTAAGTCGGATTTTCAGATACCACCGACTTTACGTCGGTGGTTTTTCAGCTTCCACCTAACCAACCCGCAAAACCGTGTGAAGATACCACCGACTTTACGTCGGTGGTTTTTCAGTTTCTACCTAACCAACCCGCAAAACTGCGTGAAGATACCACCGACTTTATGTCGGTGGAGTTTCAGTTTCCACCTGGTCTGGTAGGTAGAAGTTGAAGGACCACCGACGTAAAGTCGGTGGTATCTCGGTGGGACTTGGTAGTGGTGGGTAGGTTGAAGTTGAATGACCACCGACATAAAGTCGGTGGTATCTGGATCCTGGTAGTGGTAGGTAGAAGTTGAATGACCACCGACGTAAAGTCGGTGGTATCTCAGCGGGTGCTGGTGGTGCTTGGTTAGGTAGAAGTTGAATAACCACCGACGTAAAGTCGGTGGTATCGCGGAGGGTGCTGGTGATGCTTAGTTAGGTGAAAACTGAAGGACCACCGACATAAAGTCGGTGGTATCTCCGGGAACCAGGTAGGGCTATTCCGCTTTGACGTAGCCACGCTCGCGCAGGTAATCAACAATCAAACGCGCGTTCTCTTCGGCAGTGTGGGTGGTTGTGTTTAGCTCGATCTCGGCTTGCAGCGGCGCTTCGTACGGATCGTCGATGCCGGTGAAGTTCTTGATCTCGCCGCGGCGCGCTTTCGCATACATCCCCTTGCCATCACGTCGCTCGCATTCTTCCAACGGCGTATTAACAAACACCTCGACAAACCTGTCCGCGCCCACCAGGTTTCGCACATCGTTACGTGTGCTGCGATAAGGACTGACCGCCGCGCAAATAACAGCGCCATGATGACGAACAATCTCGGCTGCCACGAAGCCGATGCGACGTATGTTGATATCGCGATCTTCTTTACTGAAACCCAGTCCGCGCGAGAGTTGATTGCGCACCACGTCACCATCAAGGACCGTGGCCTGGCGGCCAAACTCCTGTAACAACACCGTCAAAATCTCCGCCGTAGTTGATTTACCTGCGGCGCTCAAACCCGTAAACCAAATGCAAAAGCCCTGCCTGTGTCGCGGCGGATGTGTTTCCGCGATTGCCGCTACAACTTCCGGCCGCGCAAACCAGTGCGGCAGTTCCACGCCTCCATCGCGATACCATTCACGGGCCTTTGTTCCTGACAGTTGAGCCGTGACAGCATCGGGCTGCAGCTTACGAACGTCCTCGTAACGATCCTCTTCCGGCAAGTAGACGAATTCGCCAAACAGCATCGCTTTGACACCGATCTCGTCTTCGAACTGCTGGACCAGATCCTGAGCATCGTATGGACCATAAAAAGGTTTGCCCGTCGAGTCGACTCCCGGACTTGCATGATCGCGGCCAATGATCATGTGGTTAGCGCCATAATTGCGACGAATGATCGCATGCCACAGTGCTTCTCGTGGACCAGCCATTCGCATTGCCAGCGGTAACACGGCGAGCAGGATTTTGTTCGGATCGTAATACTTGTTCGCGAGCGCTTTGTAAGTTCGGACCCGGGTGAAATAGTCGATGTCACCCGGCTTTGTCATTCCGACCACTGGATGAAGCAACAACACGCCATTGATGTCTTCGGCTGCGCGCCGGGTTAGTTCTTCATGCGCGCGATGAAGAGGATTGCGTGTTTGAAAAGCCACGACGTTTTCCCCACCCCGTTGCTCGAGTTGCGCTCTTGTTTGGGCGGGTGTCATTCGCAGCTCGCGAAAGTCGTATCTATTCGGAAGCCGTAAGACCGTTAACTCGCCTGAGATGTTTTGACCTCCCCAGCCGTGCATCTCGGCGAGCAATGGATGTCTCGTGTCAGTGGTCCCGAAAACCTGTTTACCTACCTCGTCGACATTCCAGTTGTAGATTTCATCAAGGCGAATCACGGCAACGATCTCGTTGCGCGAATCGACCAGGGCATACTCGCGCTCAAGTTCCAGGCCGATGTCGTCGCTGACCGGCAGCGTGATTGGGATCGGGAACACCTGTCCGTCGCTAAGCCGCATTTCGGCGACGACGCGATTAAAGTCTGAGCGACACATAAAGGTGTTCAGCGGACTGAATCCGCCCGTCGCCAAAAGTTCGAGATCACACAACGAGCGTTCCGATAGTTGGATCGTGGGCAGACGTTTGGCCCTCGCCAGCGTTTCGTCGAGTTCAGCGGGGTCGATTACGAGGTTGACTAATTCGTCGCCGTACGGAGTTATTAAGGTTTCTGGCATCTGTGAAATGGATTAAGAAAGTGGATTGGAATCAAAACGTTAACATAGCCGTGAATATGCGTTTGGGCAAATTAGCGCTTCTCTGCGTCTCCGCGTTTCTCTGCGTCTCTGTGTTGAAATCAGGGCTCAATTAAGCGCACTTCGGTTTCAACACAGAGACGCCGAGAACGCGGAGACGCAGAGGAAAGCAGAAGAAAGCCAAACCAGTTTCGCAATTCCCGCCCGTTTGGCTAATATACCCGCGAAATTATGTGTGGCATCGTAGGACTTGTTCGTAATGACGGAAAACCGGTTGATGAGGGACTGCTGTCTCGCATGAACCAGGCCATTCTGCATCGTGGGCCTGACGAAGACGGTTTCTATATCAATGGCTCTGTCGGCCTGGCCATGCGTCGCTTAGCGATTATCGATCTCAAGAGCGGCCAACAGCCCATTCACAATCGCGACCGCACGGCCTGGATCGTCTTCAACGGCGAAATCTATAACTACCTCGAACTCCGCGAAAAACTCGAAAAGCTCGGCCACACCTTTTACACCAACAGCGACACTGAAGCGATCGTTCATGCCTACGATCAATACGGCGCAGATTGTCCCAAGCATCTTCGCGGCATGTTTGCTTTTGCGATTTGGGACGAGCGAACTCAGGAATTGTTTCTGGCCCGGGATCGGGTTGGTAAGAAGCCGGTGCTCTACGCGCAGGTCAACGGACAATTTGTGTTCGGTTCCGAGTTTAGCGCGCTGCTACTGCATCCGGACATCAGTAAAGAAATTCAACCGGAAGCGATCGATTCTTATCTGTCGTTCATGTGCGTGCCGGCGCCGCTAACTGCTTACAAAGCGATCAGGAAACTCGAACCAGGACACTCGCTACGTTGGCGTAACGGCGAGATCAAAACCGAACGTTACTGGCAGCCCGACTTTTCGAAGAAGCTCGACATTAGTGAAGAAGAAGCAGGTGAACGAGCGATTGCTATTTTGCGCGACGCGGTGAAGGTCCGTTTGATGTCGGAAGTTCCATTGGGAGCGTTTCTTTCAGGCGGGATCGACTCGAGTGCCGTTGTGGCGCTGATGAGTCAGGAGTCGAGTGAAAAAGTAAAAACTTTCTCGATCGGGTTTGAAGAGCAGGACTTTAGTGAACTGCATCATGCGAAACGTATCGCCGAACATGTGGGCGCCGATCATCACGAGTTCATCGTTAAGCCTGACGCAGTTGAGATTTTGCCGACACTTGTCGAACATTATGGCGAACCTTACGCCGACTCGTCCGCGGTCCCTACTTACTACGTGGCGCGCGAAACGCGTAAACACGTCACCGTCGCTCTCAACGGCGATGGCGGTGACGAGTCGTTTGCCGGTTATGAACGTTATGCGGCGATGCAGTTGGCGGAGAACTATCGAAAGTTTCCGAAGTTTTTGCGCGAGTCAGTCATTCGTCAGGCCGTTGGTTTGATACCGACTTCAGAGTTGAGCCGCAGTCGCGCGAAATCAGCGAAGCGCTTTTTGGAGGCGGCGTCGTTGCCAAAAGTCGATCGTTATCTACGCTGGGTCAGTACGTTTGATGCGCCGGCAAAGACGTCGCTTTACTCGGATGATTTTCGTCATGAAACAACCGTGGGCTTTGCGAAGAGTTTACTGGAGCCGTGGTTTGTAAGAGCGAACGGCAGTGGAATTGTTGATGCGGCGTTGTTGACCGACTTGATGACTTATTTGCCAAACGATCTACTCGTCAAAGTCGACATTGCGACGATGGCCGTTTCCCTCGAAGCACGCGCGCCTTTTCTCGATCACCACGTGATCGAGTTTGCGGCGAGTTTGCCGGAACGATTCAAACTACGAAGATTGACCACGAAGTATTTGTTGAAGAAAGTGCTGCGACAACTGTTGCCGGCTGAAAACCTGGACCGTCGCAAGATGGGTTTTGGTGTTCCGATTGGCCATTGGTTCCGCGGAAAAATGCAGCCGTTTCTGCGTGAAGTGCTCTTGTCTGAGAAAGCGTTGCGGCGCAATCTGTTTCGACCCGAAGCGGTCAGGCAGTTTGTTGAACTTCACACGCGCGGTGAACGCGACTATTCGCATCAACTGTGGACACTGTTGATGCTTGAACTTTGGTTCCAAAGATTTATCGATTAATTCTGCTCACGTAGAACGAAACTGGAGGTCCTACTTTGAAAGGCGTCGTCTTGGCCGGAGGTTTGGGAAGTAGATTGCGTCCCCTCACGGCCGTCACTAACAAGCACTTGCTGCCGGTTTACAACCAGCCAATGATCTATTATCCGATCCAGGCGCTGGTGAATGCTGGTATCACGGACATCATGGTCGTCACCGGTGGCAGTTCGGCCGGAGACTTTCTGCGTTTGCTCGGTAACGGCAAAGCGTTTGGTCTGAAACATCTCAATTACGCTTACCAGGAAGGCGAAGGTGGTATCGCAGAGGCGCTCTCACTCGTTGAACACTTTGCTTCAGGTGAGCCGGTTTGCGTGGTCCTGGGTGACAACATTATCGAAGGAAACATCGCCGCGGCGGTAAAGTCGTATCGTCATCAAGGTGGTGGCGCCAAGATCCTTCTAAAGAAGGTCCATGATCCGCAACGTTTTGGTGTACCCAAACTTGACGGTCGCAAGGTGGTCCGGATTGAAGAGAAGCCGTCGGTGCCGCAGTCAGACTATGCGGTGATCGGCATTTACATGTTTGATGGGGAGGTCTACGACATCATTCGCACTTTGAAACCGTCAGGTCGTGGTGAACTGGAAATCACTGACGTAAACAATGCCTATATCGAACGCGGCGAAATGACCTGGGAAGAACTTGATGGCTGGTGGACTGACGCAGGAACGTTTGAGAGTTTATTGAACGCTTCGAATCTCGTCGCCAAAACGGGCGCCAACAAACTCCAGTTAGCACCTGACGAGGTGGCAGCGAATGCCTGAAAACTTTCGTGAAGGCGAGATTGTTGGAGTCATAACAAGGTCGTTAGCAAAGTTTCCCGATTCGCGTGGTTGGTTGACTGAGCTGTTTCGTGTTGATGAGTGGCCGGTCGAGTTTCACCCGGCGATGGCCTACATTTCATCGACAGTTCCCGGCGTGACGCGCGGACCTCATGAACACGTCGATCAAGCCGATCTTTTTTGTTTCATTGGTCCATCGACTTTCAAACTGAGAATGTGGGACAACCGCGCCGAGTCGGAAACGTTTCAGCACGTCCAAACATTACTGGTGGGACAAGACAATCCAACCGCCGTGCTGATTCCGAAAGGAGTTGTGCACGCGTATCAGAATGTTGGCGGGACCGACGGCATAGTGATCAACTGTCCGAACCGTCTTTATCGTGGTGAAGGTAAGTCAGATCCAATCGATGAGATCCGGCACGAAGACGATGAGAACACGAGATTTGTAATGAAGTAGTGAATGGTAAATAGTGAATAGTAAATAGTGAATAGTAAATCGTGAATAGTGAATGGTGAATAGTGAATGGTGAATAGTGAATCGTGAATGGTAAATCGTGAATTGCGGCTGAGTATTTACGATTCACCATTCACTATTCACTATTCACGATTAACCATTCACCCTTCACCACTTTATGCCAAAAGTCATTCGCATCATCGCCCGGCTTAACGTAGGTGGTCCCGCCAAACACGTCGTTTGGTTGACCGCCGGGCTCGATGAGTATCAAACCCTGCTGGTCGCGGGAACGGTGCCTGAAGGTGAAGGCGACATGGGATATTTTGCGGAAGAAGCCGACGTCGTTCCGTACTTCATTCCGGAGATGAGTCGCGAAATCTCGGCGAAGGACTTGATCACGATTTGGAAGTTGTTTCGTTTGTTCGTGCGCGAGAAGCCTGACCTGATTCACACGCATACGGCCAAGGCGGGAACGGTCGGCAGAGTTGCAGGTTTCATTTATCGTTGGCTGACGCCCACAGTTGTGATTGGTAAACCGCGTCGCGCTAAGTTTGTTCACACTTATCACGGTCACATCTTTCACAGTTACTACGGAAACCTGAAAACGAAAGTATTCATCACGATCGAAAAACTTCTGGCGGCGCTGGTGACTGATCGGATCGTTGTGATTAGTGAGCAACAAGCCAGTGAGATCTGCGATCAGTTTGGCGTTGGTAACCGAAAACAGATCAGAGTGATCCCGTTAGGACTCGACCTGGACGTCTTTGCCGGAAGTGGAGCTCGCCGTCATTTAATGCGGACTCAGTTGGGCATCGACGATAAAACAATTCTGATTGGGATTGTCGGCCGGCTCACTGAAATAAAGAACCATGAGATGTTTCTGGACGCAGCGGCGGAGTTTAAGAAAAGAGATTCTTCATCACCGGTGCGGTTTGTGATTGTTGGTGACGGTGGACTTCGCGCGCAACTCGAAAGCCGGACCAGGGATTTAGGATTGACTCAGGATGTCATCTTCACTGGTGAGCGAAACGATCCGGCAGTTTTTTATCCAGCGCTTGATGTAGTCGCGCTGACGTCGCGCAACGAAGGCACTCCGTTGACGTTGATTGAAGCGATGGCCAATGCCCGGCCCGTGATTGCCACGAACGTTGGTGGCGTAGTCGATCTGCTTGGTCCAACTGTTGAAGATGCCGGCTACAAAGTTTGTGAACGAGGAATTGGCGTTCCGGCTGGGGACGTTCAAACGTTTGCGAGTGGTCTGCAAAAACTGGTCGGCGACGCGGCGCTTCGTGATAGGCTCGGCGCGCAGGGATCCAGTTTTGTTTACGCAAAATATCCGAAGCAACGGCTGTTAGCGGACATTCGAAATTTGTATGAAGAGTTATTGATAGGAAGAGAAACTGTCTCTGCGTCTCTGCGTACTCAGCGTCTCTGTGTTTAAGACTTCGATCGAATTAGGCAAACATCACTTTTAACGCGGAGACGCAGAGTTATCTGAAGACGATTAAGGAGAAGCACATTTGCGAGTACTGATCACAGGCGGCGCGGGGTTTATCGGTTCGCACCTCGCCGACGCCTATCTGAAACGAGGTGACGAGGTTTGCGTCATCGACGATTTATCAACCGGACGCATCGACAATATCCAACACCTCAAAGGACAGCCTGGTTTTCAGTACACGATTGATACTGTTCACAATCATCCTGTCACTGCGGAATTAGTGGACCAGTGTGACGTCGTTTTTCACCTGGCGGCGGCAGTCGGCGTGAAGTTGATCGTCGAGAGTCCGGTGCGGACAATCGAGACCAATGTGCGCGGCACTGAAGTAGTTCTTAACATTGCGAACAAAAAGAAGAAGAAAGTCCTGATTGCTTCGACTTCAGAAGTTTATGGACTAAGTGCTGACGTTCCCTTTCGTGAAGACGGAAACCTTGTGATGGGCGCTACGACGAAAGGACGTTGGAGTTACGCGTGTTCAAAAGCGATCGATGAATTTCTGGCGCTCGCCTATTGGCGTGAGAAGAAGTTGCCGACGATCGTCGTCAGACTTTTCAATACGGTTGGACCACGCCAGACCGGCCAGTATGGAATGGTGATTCCGACGTTTGTTAAGCAGGCTTTGTCAGGACGTCCGATCACGGTGTATGGCGATGGCAAACAGAGTCGCTGTTTTGGTTACGTTGGCGACGTGGTTGGCGCGCTGATCAAGTTGATGGACCACAAGGACGCGGTTGGCAACGTGTTCAATATCGGATCGAACGAAGAGATCACGATTCTTCAGTTAGCCGAACGAATTAAACAGTTGACGCAGTCAGAGTCAGAGATTGTGCTGGTTCCTTACGATGAAGCGTACGAAGAAGGCTTCGAAGACATGCCCCGGAGAATTCCGGATATTTCAAAGGTACACGCCCTCGTCGGCTTCCAGCCGGAGATGTTGTTGGACGGAATCCTGCAAAGTGTGATCGATTACCAGAGCGGCCGCCCTTAGCGAAAAAAACGGCCCCGCAATCAGTTCCAGCTGACTACGGAGCCTAACCAACAAACTCAAAACCTCTGCAACGCTGTGCACAGGAAGAGTTCCAGGCGAATGGATTCTACTTCACGGCCAGCAGCGGTTCAACAAAAAAGACCTCTGTATGACTCGCACATCTCACTTACACCGTCTCGCTCGTCGTCAACAACAGTCATTTCTATAGTGCTGGCGCTGGCTCTCAGTATGCCCGGGCCAGTTCAATACGGTGTCGTTTCGTAGGACTTCAGCTCGTCACAAAATCACACGCCAGTTTTTGCCTCGTAAGGCTGCATTGCAGGGTGTCAGGAAGAGTGGGTCAAACATTCCTCCTAACACCACTTGCTTTGTCGCGTCTTATCGAATAGCTTTTTCCTTCACGCAGTCAGTGCTTACATTTTAGTTCTTACCGCCCTGACCTCGATTATCTATGCCTTTTAGTCTGACAACACTGTTGCCGGTTGCCAGTTCGTTCATCCTCGCACTAGTGCTGACGCCACTCGTGCGAATGCTGGCGCGGAAGCTTGGCTTTGTGGCTAAGCCGAAGACCGATCGCTGGCACAAAGCGCCGACGGCGATGTTGGGTGGACTTGCGATCTGGTTATCGGTTGTCATCAGTGTTCAGTTCTTTATTCCGCATACGACCTATTCGTGGGTGATTCTGCGCGCCAGTGCTTTCCTGTTTCTCGTCGGCCTCGTCGATGACATTGTTCACATCAAGCCGTATCAAAAGTTGATCGGCCAGATCATGGGTTCGGCGTTCGTTGTTTACTATGGGCTATCGCTTCCGTGGACAAGTTCAGTGCTCGTCAACATGGCCCTCGCGATCTTTTGGCTGATCGGTATTACCAACGCGATCAATCTGCTCGACAACATGGACGGACTCGCGTCGGGCATCGCGATCATTGCTGCCGGATTTTTGTCGCTGAGTTTTGTCAGCAGCGGGCAGTTTGTTGAAGCGTTGATGATGGTCGCGTTTGCCGGAGCGTTGCTGGGCTTCCTTGTTTACAACTCGAATCCTGCCTCGATCTTCATGGGCGATTGCGGTTCGATGTTTGTCGGGTTCTTTCTGGCGAGTTCGGCGTTGGTGAATCTCAGTGGCGGTAAGACGAGAAGTCTGTTGCCCGTGCTGGCTGTGCCGATTCTGGTTTTGTTCATTCCGATCTTTGATACAACTTTCGTCACCGTACTACGAAAACTATCAGGTCGAGCTGCGTCGCAAGGTGGGCGCGATCACACTTCTCATCGGTTGGTTGCGTTGGGAATGTCTGAACGTCATGCCGTCTGGATGTTATATGGCTTCGCGGCGCTTTCGGGTTTGTTGTCACTCTTCGTACAACGCGCGCGTTTGGACGTGAGCCTGGCGGCGATCGCGGCCTTTATCATTGTCCTGAGTTTGATTGGTGTATATCTGGCCGGGGTCAAAGTTTACGACCAGACCGACGATGCTGCCGCGCTCAAAGAAAAGCCGCTCTATGCGTTTCTGATCGATGTTTCTTACAAGCGCCGTATCTTCGAAGTGCTGCTTGACGTGGTGCTCGTCATCCTTTCTTACTGGTGCGCTTACGCGATCAAGTTTGGTCCATTCTCAAACAGTCCTGCGTGGCAATTGTTTATTCGCACTTTGCCGGTGCTGGTGTTTGTGAAGATGTCTGTGTTTTTGGTGGTGGGTGTTTATCGCGGACTGTGGCGTTATACGAGCGTCGGCGACCTGATTGTTTTTCTAAAGGCAGTGGCGTTGGGTTCGGTCGCGAGTTTGATGGTGGTGCTGTTCGTTTTTCGCTTTGAAGGTTTTTCGCGCACCGCGTTCGCTATCGACGGCGTCTTGATGTTTATGTTTCTGGCTGGCAGTCGACTCGCCTTTCGACTGTTTCGTCAGATGCTCCCGGCCAGTGGATCACAGAACGGTCGCAGAGTTTTGATCTATGGAGCCGGTGATGGCGGTGAACTGCTGTTACGTGAATTGCGCAACAACTCCGAACTGCGACTATCGCCGGTTGGTTTTCTCGATGACGATCCGTCAAAGAGTGGGAAGGTAATTCACGGCTTGCGAGTTTATGGCGGCAATGGCGACTTAAGGCATATTTGCGAGCAGCAGCATATCGACGAGATCGTGATATCAAGTCTGAAGATGTCAGACGAGAAGATTGAAGAAGTAGTACGCTCTTGTGCGGAGCGGCAAATTTCCGTCAAGCGCATGCGAATAACGATCGAGGAACTGCAGTAGCATTTCGGTCTCTGCGTCTCAGCGTTCTCTGCGTCTCTGTGTTGAAAATTGACGTTCGCATAATTGAACTGAATTTCAACACAGAGACGCAGAGAGACGCTGAGACGCAGAGAGGAACATAGCGTAGCGAACCGATGCCTCAGGAATTAATGCAACTAGACGCGCGTAAAGTCCCTACGCGAGTTGTCCTTATCATCTTCTTGCTCATCGCCACAGTCTGGTCCTACTTTGCCGTTCGTTGGTATCTCGGCAACACAATCGCTGAATACTTCAATGCGGGCGACAACAATCTCGACATCGCCCAGGTTGCGGAAAATCTCGCGCCTCGCGATCCGATTACACACTGGCGCCTCGGCCAGGTGGCCCAAAAGAAACTGCCACTCGATCAGACTGGAATAGCACTCGGTGAATTCGAAAAGGCAGTTGCTTTGTCGCCGAACGATTACCGGTTTTGGATGACTTTGGGCACCGCGCGCGAGCAGGCCGGCGAACCACAAAAAGCGGAAGCGGCATTGCGTCAGGCGATCGCGCTGGCCCCGTCATATGCGTATCCGCATTGGTATCTTGGCAACTCGCTACTTCGTAGTGGTCGTTACGACGAGGCCTTCAGGGAATTGCGACTTGCCAGTGAGGCCGATCCGGAAGCTTTGCGTTCGCAACTGTTCAATCTGGTATGGGAAATTTACAGCAACGATCCACAAGCCCTGGCAAATGCGATTGGAACGAATCCGGAGACGCGAGCGAATTTCGCGCTTTACCTTGTTAGTCAAAAGAAGTACGACGAAGGCTTAAAAGTATGGAACGGCTTGAGCGCGGAAGACAAGAAGGTCAATAAGACTAGCGGTGATTCAATCGTAAGTACATTGATAAGCATTCTTCGTTTTCACGAGGCATTAAACATCTGGAACGAACTCGCGCCCACCGCGGGATACAAAGCAGAGGTTGGCCGGATGACTGACGGCAGTTTTGAGGAAGTGCTCACGTATGGTTCTGACACGATTTTTGGTTGGCAGGTCAAGTCTGCGCCGCAAACACAAGTCGGAATTGATCCGAGTGTAAGTCACTACGGTAGTCGTAGTTTGCGAATGGTGTTTCAGGTCCGCAATCAACTCGATGCGACGTTGATTTCACAGTTAGTAGCAGTTGATAAAGATACAGCGTACGACTTCGAGTGTTATGTGAAAACCGCGAAGTTTGAAAGCGGTGGACCACTCACGATTCAAATTCTGGATGCGAATAGCGGAGCAACCCTCGCGGCTTCGGATTCGGCGACGAGTGGTGATAACGACTGGACGCGCGCCGGTCTGAGTTTTAAGACGACTGATAAATCCGAAGCAGTGACGATTCGGATTTATCGCAGTGGCTGCGGTGAGAATGTGCCGTGTCCGATCTTCGGCAATGTTTGGTATGACGACTTCAGTATCAAGCGACACTGAGCTAATCATCAGCGACGATTCGCCGCTTTTGATTCCGGAGAGCTCGCGTGAGCGACATGTGTATCGCATCAAACACACGCTCGCGAGCCGATTCGTCTTTCTGACGATCTGCGTGGGCATTGTGTTGTCGGCGCTCGCCTTCGGCACCGTTCATTACTGGTCGTTGGCACTGTTCAATCTGGGCGGGTTAACGATCCTGGTTCTTTGGGTCGTTGATGGCTGGCAGCTTGGGACTTTCCGCCTGAGTCGAAATCTTTTGCAGTTGCCGCTGCTTGGTATTTTGGTTTTGGGACTGGTGCAGTTGCTGCCGCTACGAAGTGTTGGTGGTTTCGGTTTGTCGACGAGTGTTACGCAGGCATTATCACTCGATCCAAATGCGACTCGTCTGGTGCTCGTCCAAATATCTACGTTGTTTGTTTATTTTGCCGCGACACTGGTTTTTACCGACACGCCACATCGATTGCACCTGTTAGTCAGAACGATCCTGATCTTTGGTTTTTGTCTCGCCCTGTTTGGACTGACGCAATCGTTTACCAGCCCGAATAAAGTTTTTTGGATTCGCGAGTTGAGCCAGAGCACCGCCTTTGGACCATTCATCAATCGCCACCACTTTGCCGGTTACATGGAATTGACCATCGCCTTGCCGCTCGGCCTGCTTTTTAGTGGCGCGGTCGAGAAGGAAAAACGACTGCTCTATATCTTTGTGGCGGGTTTGATGGGTATCGCTTTGGTGATGACGAGTTCACGCGGTGGCATCATCAGTTTAGTGGCGGAGACGTTGTTCTTCGCCTTGATCACGGCCGTGTGGCCACCCGAATCGAGTGAACGGCGTTCGCGTCAGAGTCGCATGAAGAGCGGGCTTATCCGAATCGGGTTGGGCGTGGGATTGCTGATCGCTTTGTTCATCGGCGTGCTCGCGCTGGGCGGTGAGTTTTCGATCACGCGTTTTATCGATAGTGTGAACACTGACGATCCAACTACCGGTCGCGCGCATTTCTGGGCGGTGACGCTGGACATCATCAAAGCGCATCCGTGGCTGGGAACTGGATTAGGCGCTTTTGGTGTTGTTTACACGCAGTACGATTCGCGCAACGGCCTCTTCAGGTTGGAACAGGCCCACAATGATTATCTTCAGATCTTTTCTGATGGTGGAGTGATTGGAGCGGCGCTGGCCCTCGCCTTTGTGATCATTCTTTTCCGCCGCGCGTTTGTTCGCGTTCATTCAAAGGACGAGTTTCGGCGTGGCATCGCCCTCGCGGCGGTGGGTGGTTGTTTCGCCGTGCTGGTCCATTCGTTTTTTGATTTTACGTTGCATACGACATCGAATGCGTTGTTGTTTTTGGTGTTGTCTGCATTGGCGACATTGAATGGACGGGTCGAGAATGCACCGCGGAAGAGGCGACGGCGGAGGCGGGGAGCGGAAGGCAGTAGGCGGGAAGCAGAAGGCGGAAGGCAGGTGCAGGATGCAGTGGGCGACGAGGTGATCGACGGCGCCGGTGCGTGATTGGATTCGCGCCGACGCGTATTGGGTTTCACGCCGAAGGCGTTGCGTCCCAGAGCCTAGGGTTGGGCTTTGACAACCCTAGGTAACGAGAGCGAGAGGATCCAACGCCGAAGGCGTTGCGTCAAATTCGGGCGCCTCGGTTGTCGCGTGGTCCAATTGTCACGTCGTTAAAAATTTCGCCGCGCGGACGCAACGCCTTCGGCGTTGTCCAAAATCAACGGGCTGTTCCCAGGGTTGCCAAAGCGCAACCCTGGGCTTTGAGACGCAACGCCTTCGGCGTGAAAACCTACCCGTCGGCGACATCGTCGGTGTGAAAACCTGCGCGGCGGCGCCATCGATCACTTCGTTGCCGCTGCCTACTGCCGCTGCCTACTGCATTCTGTCCGTGCCTACTGCCTGGTGTATTATCAGCCTTTCCCGATAATCGAGCTAAAGGAGATGCCAATCCGTGGCTTCGGCGGCCTCTGCAAAAACTGATCGATCTCAAACTTCAAGTGAAGCGACTTCAGTTCCCGGGTTGTGTCTAACCGCTTCACTCAAACACGGAAAAGTCAAAGCTCTCAATCAAAAGGTTCACGGGCAATGGGTGAATATCCCGGCCCAGACTTTTGTCGATCGGGTAAAGAGCGTCGCGCTCGGGCTCGCCGCACTCGGCATCCGGCCTGGCGATCGCATTGCCCTGCTTTCCGAAAATCGTCCGGAATGGTCAATCACCGATCTCGCGATTCTGAGTCTCGGCGCCATCAACGTCCCCATTTACACCACTCAGGCCGTCGATCAAATCGATTACATACTGGCTGACTCTGGTCCGCGGGCCATCTTCATTTCGAATAAAAGACTCTACCACCACGCGAAGTCAGCCCTGGACAATCGTGTTCTCGAGCACCTGATCTTTTTCGACTCCGAAGCCATCAGTGAAGTTGAGCGTTCAATTTCGCTCGCCCAACTCGAACAGACGGGCAGTGAACAAGCGAAAGAACGTCCTGACGCCTATGACGCGTATCTCCAGGCCGTTAGACCCGACGACCTGGCCACCATCATCTACACCTCCGGGACCACTGGCGAACCCAAAGGCGTTATGCTGACGCATAACAACTTCATGTCGAATGTGCTGTCGATCACGGCGGGTTTGCCAATCACTAAAGCCGATACGGCACTATCAGTGTTGCCCTTGTCGCACATTTTTGAACGTGCCGGCTTCTACGTTTTTATCTACAACGGGCTCGAAGTTTATTACTCCGCGTCGTTCGATCAGGTGGGCGAGAACCTGCGCGAAGTTGGACCAACGGTGATGACTGCGGTGCCACGTCTCTTTGAAAAGGTCTATCACCGGATCATAAAAAAGGGGATGGCCGAAAAAGGAATCAAACGCAAAATCTTTACTGAGTCGTTGGCAGTGGGCCAGCGTTATGGCGAACTTAAAGACAAACGCCGCTTCGTTTCGCCGGCGCTGAGGTTGAAACACAGTCTCGCGAGCAAACTCGTATTTTCGAAATGGCGCGAAGGAGTTGGCGGGCGACTTCGCTACTTCGTTTCCGGCGGCGCCCCACTCGCTCCAGCGTTGTCTTATGCATATCTCGCGGCCGGGATTCCAATCCTGCAGGGTTATGGCGCAACTGAAACCTGCATCGTTTGCGCAAATCGTCCGGGCAATAACCACGTCGGCTCAGTGGGAATTCCGTTTGCCGGGATCGAATTGAAGATCGCTGAAGATGGGGAGATTCTGATCAAAGGCCCGAACGTAATGCGCGGTTACTATGGCCAACCTGAAGCGACGGCCGCTGTTTTGAAAGATGGCTGGTTTTACACCGGCGACGTGGGCCGTCTGGACAAGGACGGCCGGCTATACATCACGGATCGTAAGAAAGATCTCTTCAAGTTGTCGAATGGCAAATATGTTGCGCCACAACTCATCGAGAGCCTGTTGAAGGAAAGTGAATTTGTTGGGCAAGTCGTGGTAGTCGGGGCGGGCAAAAAACAGCCGGCCGCGCTGATCGTTCCTGATTGGGAAAGTCTGACGAAGGCGCTGGCAGCAAGCGGTGAATCGTTTCCGAAAGACCACGTGGAACTCTCGGAACATCCGGCAGCGATCAAGTTAGTGCAGAAAGATATTGCTGGACTTACGGCGTCGCTGGTTGACTATGAACGGATTCGTCGCGTTGCCTTGTTGCCACATGAGTTCACAATCGATAGTGGGGAATTGACGCCGACTTTGAAAGTGAAGCGACGCGTGATCGACGAGCGGTTTGGCGACGTAATCGAAGAGCTTTATAACTAACGTGATGCAGCGACTGATATTGATTGGTCTCGCAGGTTTGATTGGCACGCTGGCCAGGTTTGGTGTTTCGGAAATTGCCTCGAAGCGAATTGGCGAGTCCTTTCCGTGGGGCACGCTTATTGTGAATATCGTCGGCTGTTTTTTGGCCGGCTTTCTTTTTTATGTTGTCCAGGAACGTGCGCTGGTCTCCGAGACGACCCGCCTCGCGATCATGGTTGGATTTTTAGGCGGCTTCACTACCTTTTCATCCTTCGGATTGCAGACCTTCACTTTATTAAAGAGCGGTCAGGTTGGATTGGGGCTGTTGAATGTTGCTGTGTCGAACGTTGTCGGGATTATTGTTGTCTGGGTGGGTTACTCAGTGAGTAAAGTAGCGTTGAGTTAAATCGGCTTTGCAGTCTGTTATGAGAACGCCTGCGGAGTTTCGCTCCGGCTTTGCCGCCTGTTGTGAGGCATGGCTCGGCCTTGCCGTTTAAGGCTCTATAAAAATTCCAGGCCATGCCTTCTGTTCAACCGGAGAGAGGGCATAGCCCAAAATATTTTAAAGGGTCGCTACGGAAAGGCATAGCCATTCCTCACAACAGGCGGCCAAGCCGAAGCGATACTCATATCAAGCGGCAAAGGTCGCAGACATTCGTCACAACAGGCGGCCAAGCCGAAGCGATACTCATATCAAGCGGCAAAGGCAGCAGACGTTCGTCACAAGAGGCGGCTAAGCCGAAGCGATACTCATATCAAGCGGCAAAGGCCGCAGACATTCGTTAGAAGAGCGGCCAAGCTGGGCGGGATGGCGGTGATTTGCCATCCCAAGTTAACTTCTTCCTATCTACTTCCGTGACACATTATCGACTCGGCGAGTATCCGCAGGTTCATGGGGATCTCGGGGGAGCGATCCTCATGTCTAACAGGTCGCCGGTGATGAGCCAATAACATCAGTTCTGCCCGACAAAAGTCGCACTGCTCGAGATGGTAACCAACCAGCGTTGAGACTTCGGTCGACAGTTTCGCCGTTCGGAAGTACAGCAGAGTTTTTGAGGAAGGGCACGCGGTCGTTTTGCGAAATGGAATAGTCTTCTTTGAGCCTTTCATCCGAGTCCCCCAACAAGGCGCGGTTTGCGCCTACTTTAGTGTTTCCAAACTGGGCCGTCCGAAAAAAGAGGGCTTACCTAGGGGGCGACAAAGGTACGAACCTCACGTACTAAACAGGGCGGATCTGTTTGTTCAACATGATAAAAAGATCGAATAGGAACCAGATTCCAGAGCTTTTTTCATTCTTGATCCTTAATTTTACTCAGTATTTACCCTTAACTTACTGAAATGTAAAAAGTTGTTGCTCATTATTAAAAATGTTGGTACGATGCCTTTCGTTAGTCACCGAGCGGGTTGCTCGCTGACGCACACTCCAGGAATTGCCCACGACTCGTGCGGTTCTAATCGGGCAAATTTTGAATTCCACGCTCGCCTCATGGCCAGCGCCAGAAGTCTCCATACACAGAAACACAAAACTCTCTAGCCAATGCCCCGGCTTTACCGCCTGTGGACAAAGATCCTGGCACCTGAAACTGCCCGATCTCCCTTGCCATGAAACCAGGGAATAACGGAACAAAGTGATTCTTGTCGTTTCAACAACAGTGCCGCAGTAACCCGCATCCACTCGGTCACAAGCAACACCAACTATAAACAGGGCAACACGCCCGCGACGGACAAACCCGTGAAATCCATAAGTGAAGATTACGAAAATTCGTTGGAAACTGGGACCGAAAAAGTGGTCCCACCACGAGCACGTCGGAGCTACGACCGGCAGAAGAACGCCAAATGGGTCGAAAGCCTTAAAGCCTCCGATGTCAGTCGCTTGTGGTCAGACTTGCATCGCATAGTGTCACACCATCCGTTGGTGCGTGCTTCACGCAGCGCCGGCTTGCTGGTGGAAGAAGGTGGTGGCGGCGCCTACACGGATCTCACCCAGGAATTGTTTGTCCAGTTGCTTAGTAAGAACCGTTTTGAGCATTACCTCGAAACGGAAATGACGGATTACGAAATTGAATGCGAAATTAGCCAGATTGAACTCACCAACCTCTTAACTGCCGAACTCAGAAAGCGACATCCGGAAAGCTATCGATTGGCGCGTCGTATTTCGACCCTGATTCAGTCGAGCACCAACTTCCGCCGTTTCGATACGAGTGGAATTGACGACGAACCACACCGGCGCCTGGCCGATCGTGTTTATGGTTTGAGTGAGTGGAACGATAAAAAGTCGCGACGTGGATCTCACGAAGTTGAACAACGCGTGCAGATGATTCCGGTCCGGCAACGCGACACGCGTATGGTTGGTTGCACAGGCGACTCGCAAGTTGTCATCAGCAATCCGGATCTTGAAGATTTGATCGTTTCAGTTCTCGATGCGGTTGATTCGCCGGTCGACGTGCGAACGCTGCGCAGCCTCGTCATGTCGCGGCTGCCGGTGATGGACATTTATCTCGTGCCGCTGGATGGCGACGATAGCGATCCGGAAAACAACAGCTACGAGCCGGTTGACAAGCGCGAGAACCCGGAAGAAGGTTTACTCCGCCGGGAATCCGAACTTGAAGCTGCGAACTTCGTGGATGTGTTTCTGCAAAATCTGCATGAAGCGGTGCGCGGCAAGGTCAAGCAATACAACCGAATTCTTGGTGTTCTGTGGCACTGTTACTTGAGTGCAGAACACTCGACGCAGTTGGAAGTAGCCGCATCACTGGGAGTTTCTGACTCACTGGTGTCTGACTACCGCCGCCGAATTGAACAGGAACTACGCGCTCTGTCGTTCTCGGAAGTTGAAGAGGCGAAGCAATTTGAAATGGCCCTGCGAAACCGAGTGAAGTCGCTGGTATTTGAGATGGATCAAAAGGAAGCAGTGGTTTAGTTTTGGCCCGGCATCGAGCCGCAATTGGCTGAGAAGCGGATCTGTTATTAAGAAGCTGTCGCGCCAGGTGCGCAACAGCTTCTTTTGCTTTTGACCTAATGCACCTTAAGATGCAAGACGTGCGGAGCAGACATCTAGGATTATTAGGATGATGCGTGATAATTCGGAATCGTTCGACTACGAGCCTTTGACTCGTCCTCGGCCACGCTCTACGGCGATTGCCGATGGTGACGAAGGATTCGCCAAACCGACAGCCTGGGCTCCGGAAGAGCCGGCTCGTCGACCCGTTTTTAAGGAAGAACCACCACCGTCTAACGAAGTAACTCCCTCTGTAAACGAGGTTTTTGAACCACTTAAGGCAACAACCTTCGAAGCCACATTCAACGAAACTTTACCGAAGCCCGCGTCAACCAAAGCAGCCGAATTCGATAATTCCGCGCTACAGATTTTAAAACGAGGTCACGCGCTCAGTTATCTGGGCGTCTTCCTGTTTTCGATAATGCTCTACTTTCGTCCCTACGAATGGAGCACTTCGCTCGCCTGGCTTTCGTCAACTGCCTTCTGGATCGCCGTGGGTACGGTCGCCGTTTTTATCCCTACGCAACTCGGGCTTGAAGGTAATCTCACCGTTCGTCCGCCCGAAGTCACCTTTGTTCTGCTGTTGCTGTTGTTCGCCATAATTTCCATCCCGTTCTCTTTATCACCGGATGCCGGACTGACGTCACTGTCTGACTACGCGAAGGTCGTTTTGATTTTCATCGTGATGGTGAATGTCGTTCGCTCTGAGTTTCGACTGAAGGCGTTATTGCTGCTGACATTCGTAGCGAGTGCGATCGTCAGTGTCTCTGCCATGAATGATTACCTTTCCGGTAACTTGACGATGGCCGGAACGCGAATCACGGGATCCATCGGCGGTATCTTCAGTAACCCAAATGACCTCGCGCTACATCTGGTGACGATGACGCCACTGGCGCTCGCCCTGGCGATGGGCACCTCGAACCTTGTTAAGAAACTTTTTTACGTAGCTGCAGCGCTGATTTTCATCGTTGGAATCGTCGCAACTTCTTCCCGCGGTGGTGTGTTGGGTCTCGGAGCTGCGTTACTGATCTTGTCGTTGAAACTGGTCCGGCGCATGAGAGTGCCGGTTGTGATTGCGGTTTTGGTTTTGATGTTAGGAGCTTTGGCCGTTGCTCCGGGCGCATTTCGGGAACGCATCTTTACGACTGGCGACGCGTCGGCCGTCAGTCGAACTGACGATCTCAAGCGCTCCATCTTTTTGGCTGCTCGTCACCCACTCCTCGGCGTCGGACTTGGCAATTATGTTTTTTATTCCAACCAGGCCAAGGCCACTCACAATGCTTACACGCAAGTCGCTTCTGAACTGGGCGTATTCGCGGCCTTGTTCTACGTCTTGTTTATTGTCTGGCCGCTGAAGTCGCTCTTAAAAATAGAACGAGAGACGCGCGACGATCACAAAGAGCGCCAGAAGAAGAGCATTTACTTTCTTGTACTGGGACTACAAGCATCGCTTATCGGCTACATGGTCAGTAGCTTTTTCGCCTCTGTTCCCTATTTTTGGTACGCCTACTATCTCGTCGCCTATTCAATTGCTGTGCGTCGAATTTACGACAGCCGGAAACTCGCCTGAGCCTCGATGTTCCTGAATCGCCAAAAGAAGTCACACGATCATCATTTCCAGACCGAACACCTGAAGGACAATATTGGTGTAACGACGGCGCGTGGAAGTTTGATCACGTTCGGTTGGCACGGGATGAAGTTTGTGGTTGGCATTACGGCCACCGCGCTGATGGCGCGTCTGCTTAAGCCGGAAGACTATGGTCTGATCGGAATGGTCGCAGTTATCACGACTTATATTTCCATGTTTAAGGACATGGGACTGTCCATGGCAACAGTTCAAAAAGCCGAGATTAACTACGAACAAGTCAGCACGCTTTTCTGGATCAACGTGGCCCTCAGTCTGGTCATTAGCGTCTTCACTATCGGTGTTGCTCCGTTGATTGCCTGGCTTTATCACGAACCAAAACTTACCGCCATCAGCATGGTGACAACGATAGGTTTTGTCGTCGGGGGTCTGGCGGTCCAGCACGAAGCGTTACTCAAACGCCAGATGAAATTTGGAGCACTTGGCCTCATCGGTTTTGTCGCGATGGTGATGGGCTACGTGGTTGGCGTACTGATGGCCTGGCGAGGTTTTGGCTATTGGTCACTCGTCGGCAGCCAGCTCGGTTTGATTGGCACTAACACGCTGCTGGTCTGGTTTGTATGTGGTTGGATTCCAGGTTGGCCGCAACGCAATGCAGGCGTGAAGCCAATGCTGAATCTCGGCAAGAACATTACGGGCTTTGCGATGCTGAATGTGTTTGCGCGCAACATGGATGTCCTCGTGATTGGCCGCCAACTAGGAGCGCAACCCGTAGGTCTTTATGCCAAAGCCTATCAACTGGTTAATCTTCCGACCGACAACACCAATGAACCACTGAACACTGTCGCGCTTCCGGCGTTGAGCAGGTTGGCGGATGATCCGGTCCGTTATCGCGATGCTTATCTCCGCATGCTCGAGAAAGTCGTGCTCGTGGTTATGCCTTGTGTGGCAGTGATGTTTGTCGCCTCGGATTGGATCGTGCAGGTAGTGTTAGGTCCACAGTGGTCGCAAACCGCGTCTGTTCTTTCGTTACTCGCGCTTTCTGCACTGATGTATCCGGTCGCTAATTCCGCGCTTTGGCTAATGATTTCCCAGGGACGCGGTAACGACATGTTTCGCTGGGCCGTGCTTGGCGCGCCGCTTTCGATTCTTTCTTACGTGATCGGATTGAAATGGGGCGTGGTCGGCGTCGCCGCGAGTTACTCACTTGCGCGCCTGTTCGTGATCGATCCATTGCTTTATTTCTACGCCGGCAAGACTGGACCAGTGCGCACACGCGACATCTATCGCAGCACGTTGCCGTTTGTTGCGGCGGCGGTGGCCAGTGTTTTTGTCTGCCTGATATTTCGAAAGTTTGCGACGATTACTCATCCTTTCGTGGGGCTGATCATTTGTGCGGTGCTCGTCGCGATCACGGATGTTTTGGTGCTGGGTGCGTTGCCGATTGGCCGCGCGGCAATTAGAGATGCCGTGCAAACGTTGCTGCTGTTTTTTCACCGTAAACCGCCGGCAGAGGTTGGAGCTTAGTAGACGCCATGTGTGGGATCGCAGGTTTTATTGATTTGCAGAGTTCGACTTCGTTGAGCGCTGAACGGCGTGGCGAAGTGCTCGACCGCATGTGTCGTGTGATCAGTCATCGTGGTCCAGATGATCAGGGAACGATGCTCGAGCCGGGAGTCGCACTCGGAATGCGCCGGTTATCGATCATCGATGTGGCCGGTGGACATCAACCCATCTCGGGAGAGAACGGCGACGTCACGATCGTCTTCAACGGCGAAATTTATAACTATCGAGATCTCGTACCTGAACTGGAGCAACTCGGTCACACTTTCCGCACCCGATCGGACACGGAAGCGATCGTCCACGCTTACGAGCAATTTGGTCCTGAATGTGTTTCTCGCCTGCGCGGTATGTTTGCTTTTGCAATTTGGGACAAGCGTTCGCGGGAGCTGTTTATTGCCCGCGATCGCGTTGGCAAGAAACCGCTTTACTATTCACTCTTACCAAACGGCGCTTTGATCTTCGGTTCGGAACTGAAGTGTTTACTGGAACACCCCGAAGTCAAAACTGAGGTCAATCTTGAAGCTGTCGATGCGTACTTCACGCTGGGCTACGTTCCCGATCCGCTAAGCATTTTTGTAAACATCAACAAGCTGCCGCCGGGACACTACCTGATCTTTAAAGACGGCAAAGTTAAGGTCGAACAATACTGGGACTTCAAATTCGATCGGGTCGCTTCGATCACGGAAGAAGAATGTGCGGCTGAAGTAAGAAGATTGCTCGATGAGTCGGTGAAGATCCGGCTCGTATCGGAAGTGCCACTCGGCGCGTTTCTTTCCGGCGGTGTGGACTCCAGCACCGTCGTTGGTTTAATGGCCGGACACATGAGCCAGCCGGTGAAGACTTTTTCCATCGGCTTCAATGAAGACAGTTACAGCGAACTGAAGTTTGCGCGACTCACTGCCGAAAAATTTGGTACGGACCATCACGAGTTTTTTGTCACTCCGGAAATTTGCGACGTGGTCGATGATCTGGTCCGACACTTCGACGAGCCCTTCGCTGACTCTTCTGCGATTCCGACTTTCATGGTTTCGAAGCTCGCTCGACAGCATGTAACAGTTGCGCTTTCAGGCGACGGTGGCGATGAACTGTTTGCGGGCTACACGCGTTATGCGATCGAAAAGAAACGTGAAGTGTTCGCGAAAGTGCCGGCGTTTCTGCGTCAGGGCATAATGCAGCCCGTCAGCCGGCGTTTACCGCACAACGCAAAAGGTCGCAACTTCATTCACAACGTTGCGCTCGAACCCGCTGATCGATTTCTCGACAGCATGTCGATCTTCACCAGTCTCAATAAGGAACTTCTTTATGCGGGTGACATGCGACAGTTTCTTAAACGAAAGAACCGTTTCGTCAATTTTCAGGAACTGGCCGACAAAGTCAAAACCGGTTCGCCAACTGACGAACTGCTTTACATCGACAGCAAGACTTATCTGCCCGGAGACATTTTGACTAAAGTCGATCGGATGAGTATGGCAGCCTCGCTTGAGGCGCGCGCCCCGCTCCTCGATCACAAGTTGATCGACTTCGTCACCGCCATTCCGGCCGCTATGAAGTTAAAGAACCTCGAGACGAAGTACATCATGAAGAAAGCGGTGGCCGATCTGGTGCCGCACGAAATTCTTTACCGGCCCAAGCAGGGATTTGGCGTCCCGATTCAGGAATGGATCAATAGTCAACTGCGCAGCCGGATTCGTGAAGAGTTGGCCCACCTGACCGGTGGGCAGCGCGATTATATCGATCAGAAGTACGTACAAGTTTTACTCGACGAACATGAACGAGGTCGCCGCGATCATTCAATGTCGCTGTGGGCCCTGTTCATGTTTCAACTGTGGCATCGTGAATATGTCGACAACACAACAGGAGCGCAGGCGTCCTCGCCTGCTCGCTGCGGAAAAGGGACGCCCAGTTAATTTGTTGACTCTGATTTTGATGTCTAACTCAGCAGGCGAGGACGCCTGCGCTCCTAACCATGAACCACCGCTACTCACGTGACTGACGCGCCCAACACAAAAGAACCCTTGCGGATTGGACTGCTCCTTAACTCTTTCATGGTTGAGGCGTGGGTCAGGCGCATTGTCGAAGAGATCCAATCGTCGTCGTTTGCCACAGTTGTCCTCGTGGTGATGAATGATTGTGAGGCTGAGTCAACCAAACTCGCCGATCGATGGGCGCGCAGTCGTCACCAAATTCTGTATGGCTTGTACACCAAATTTGATAACCGCTTTGCGCAAGTCACTCCGAACGCTTTTGAGTTAGTGGATATCAGTGATTTGTGTGCCGGCGTTCCGGTGATCAAGGTGAAACCGATCATGAAGAAATTCAGTGATCGGCTGGAAGATAAAGACGTCGACGAAATCCTTGATCACAAGCTCGACGTGGCGCTGCGTTTTGGTTTTCGAATTTTGCGCGGCCGAGTTTTGGAGACGGCGAAGCATGGAGTCTGGTCGTATCACCACGACGACAGTCTGCGTTACAAAGGTGGACCACCGGGATTCTGGGAAGTGATGCAGGACGATCCGGTTACGGGTTCGATGCTGCAGGTGCTAACGGAAGATCTCGACAACGGTCAGGTCCTTTATCGATCGTGGGCGCCCACTCTCAATCGGTTTTCCGTCAGGAAAAACAACAACAATTATTACTGGAAGACAGCCGCCTTCATCGGTCGCAAGTTGAAGGAACTGCATCGTGATAAACGCATAAGGCTGGCAGACGAATGTCAGGATACCGTGCCGTGTCCTTACAACGCCCAGCTTTATAAGGTGCCACGTAATCGAATGATGTTGCGACTGTTGTGGGACCTGGGCAAACGAATGTTGAAGCGCGGCGTGGAAAAATTAACCTACACGGAAACCTGGTCACTCGCGTTTCACTTCAAGAACGATAAAGACCACGACGAAGTCCTGCATCGATTTACCAAACTGTTACCGCCGGCGGGTCATTTCTGGGCCGATCCATTTCCAGTCAAAGTCGACGGACGCTTTTTTGTGTTCTTCGAAGATTTCGTCTACCGCGACGACAAAGCCGTGATCGCAATGATCGAATTGCGAAAAGACGGTTCATTCGAAAAGCCGGTGACGGTGCTGGAGCGTGATTACCATCTTTCGTATCCGTTTCTGTTTGAGTGGAACGACACGCTTTACATGATTCCGGAAAGCGGCGCAAACAATACGGTCGAGCTTTATCGCTGTAAGTCGTTGCCCGGCGAATGGGAGCAGGAAAAAGTTTTGTTAACAGCGAACAATCCTTCGGATGCGACTCTCATCGAGTTTGATGGGAAGTGGTGGATGTTTGTGAACATCCAGGAACCGAATGTGACTGTTAACTGGGAAGAGTTGCACATTTACTACGCCGACAGTCCACTTGGACCATGGACCGCCCATGCGAAAAATCCCGTCCGTTCAGATGTGCGGAACGCAAGACCGGCGGGAAGAATGTTCATGCAGAACGGTCAGTTGATCAGACCAGCCCAGGATTGCTCCCGGCGTTATGGATATGCGACGGCGTTAAATTGCATTAGGAGACTAAGTCCGTGCGAGTTTGTCGAGGATGAAGTCGCGAGGATTGCTCCGGAGTGGGACCGCTCGATCATCGGCACGCACACACTGAATCGCGCTGAAGAATTGACTGTGATCGACTATTTAGTGAGACGCAGGAGGTTTTTCTAAAGCGCTCATGAAAACCAACGTTCTACAGCTTATTCATAGTTTTATTCAGGGTGGATCAGAAACGCAGATGATCCAACTAACTAAGCTGTTGGTGAACAGCGGTAACTTCAACATTCATGTTGCTTGTTTGGACGGTGGCGGAAAGATGCGGCCCAAGATAGATGAACTCAATCTGGGGCCGATTCCGGAATACAAGCTGACGAGCTTTTATGATCGAAACATGTTCACGCAGTCGCGTCGCTTTGCTGCGTATCTGCGAGAGCACGACATTAAAGTTATTCACACGCATGAGTTTTACTCGAACATCTTTGGCATGGCAGGCGGGCGACTCGCCGGAGTTCCGGTGAAGATTGCCTCGAAGCGTGAGACGTTGGGCCTGAGAAGTAGCGCGCAAAAGAAGCTCGAGTTGCTGACCTTCAGAATGGCGAGCGCCATTGTGGTAAACGCTGAGGCGGTCAAAAATCATTTGCTTGGCCTCGGAGTAAACAAGACAAAGCCAAACGTGATCTATAACGGGTTGGACCTGGATCGTTTTCCCCTCAAGTTTGATCCGGCTGAAACGCTGAGGACTTTATCACCGCTATTACCGGTTGCGGTTAATGGAAGCCGGCAGCGTTTCGTGACGATCGTTGCCAACATGCATCTCGATGTTAAGAATTATCCGATGTTCCTGCGCGCGGCCCAGCGTGTTCACAAATCGTATCCAAACGCGATCTTCCTGATGGTTGGCGAAGGCGGGCTGAGTGATTCATTGCGCGCGTTTGCAAAAGAGTTGGGCATTCAACCAAATGCGATATTTCTCGGACACTCAAACAACGTTCCTGATTTGCTGCGCGTTTCGGATATTTGTGTGTTGAGTTCGAAAGCTGAGGGCTTTTCGAATTCTATTTTGGAATATATGGCTTGCGGCAAACCGGTTGTGGCTACTGATGTTGGTGGGGCTCGCGAAGCAATTGCCGAGGCAGAGACTGGTTATCTTGTGCCTTCCGATGACGACAACGCTATGGCCGATCGAATTCTGAAGTTACTAAAGGACCCCGCAAACGCAGAACAGATGGGAGCGCGCGGCAGAAAGATTGTTGAAGATCAATTCTCCTGCGCGGCGCAACTTCGTAAGACCGAGGATTTATATGAGCGGCTGCTGAGTAAAGCGCGCGTAAACTGAAATGGGCAAACTTCGGGTACTCATAGTTGGACCTTCATTCGACATCCTGGGCGGTCAGGCCGTGCAGGTTGGTCGACTACTCGATCGTTTGCGAAATGAGTCTGCGTTGGAAGTCGACTTTCTTCCGATCAACCCGAGACTTCCGGGTGTTTTCAGGAAGTTGCAGTCGATCAAGTTTGTAAGAACAGTGGTGACCTCGTTTGCTTACGTGGTGTCGTTGTTGGCCAGAGTGCGAAAGTTTGACGTGATTCACGTGTTCTCGGCTTCCTATTTTTCATTTGTGCTCGCGCCCACGCCTGCGATTCTTATCGCGAAGATGTATGGGAAAAAAGTGGTTCTTAACTATCACAGCGGCGAGGCCGACGATCACCTTCGACGCTGGCGCCGGACCGCAATCCCGACGATCAAACTTGCCGATCGAATCGTGGTGCCTTCCGAATATCTTGAAGATGTTTTCAAGCAATTCGGACTGGCTGCGACGCCTATCTACAATTTGATCGAGACTGAAAAATTTCGTTTTCGCGCGCGCGAACCCCTGCAACCGGCGTTTTTGTCGAACCGCAATTTCGAAGCGCATTACGGAGTCGATGACGTGTTGCGTGCGTTCGCATTGATCCAAAAACAGATTCCCGCCGCTACTTTAGCGGTCGCCGGTAACGGACCTGAACGATTGAAGCTGGAACAACTCTCCCTTGAGTTGAACTTACAAAATACAAAGTTTGTCGGACGCGTCGAGCACGATCAAATTATCGATTTATACAACTCGACGGATGTTTTCCTGAATGGTTCATTGATCGACAATCAACCGCTGTCGATTCTCGAAGCGTTTGCTTGTGGACTTCCGGTGGTGACAACTAACGCCGGCGGCATTCCTTATATGGTCGAGCATGAACGCACAGCGCTGCTGGTAAATCGAACCGACTATCAGGGATTGGCCAAAGCAGCTTTGCGACTTTTCGATGAACCGGCTTTGACGCGGCGATTGATTGCTGAAGGACAACGCGAATGTCAGAAATATAGTTGGGCTGTTGTTAGGGACCAGTGGTTGGAGTTGTACGCCCAGGCAGCGAGGAGTGAATTAGCTAGTGCGCAAACTTCGGTTTGTGCATAAACAGAAAGATCGGTGCGACGAGAATGACTCTGAAAAAATCAATAGCGGTGAACTTGAGTCGCGTATTTCGCAATCACGTTTACGTGTCGAAGCATGGTTTGGCGAAAGGTCTGAAACGAAAAGGCGGCCTCGCCTTTCTGCCTGGCTTTGTGCCGCGCTCAACCGAGATGCTGAGGGAAGAACAGTTCATCGACTCGCTCGATTTTACCGGTCAAACTGTGTTCGACATCGGCGGCGACCAGGGAATCTACACGCTCTTCTTTGCGCGTAAAGTTGGACCAACGGGGAAAGTTTTTACGTTTGAACCAAACCCGACGAGCTACAGTCACATCGTCACGAATGTCCAGTTGAACAACTTCAACCACGTCAAAGTAAACAACCTTGCGCTCGGCGCGCAGCCCGGAAAGATGCAGCTTGTGTTTCCGGAATTTGATCCGGGTCGGGGCAGTGCTGACGCCGGTATCAGTCAGCAGATTTCAGGTGAAGGCACGGCGAAAGTCATCGAGACTGACGTAAAAACGGTTGATATGGTGGTCGCGAATGGTGAGTTTCCCAAGCCTGATTTTGCGAAGATTGACACTGAAGGATTCGAACGCCCGGTGTTGGAAGGAATGCACGACACGATCGAGAAGTGGCATCCGCGCCTGTTCATCGAGATCCACGGCGCGACGCAGGAACTCAAGAAAGACAACATTCGCAAAGTGATTGCTCTACTCGCGTCGCACAATTATCACATCGAACACGTCGAGACCGGCAAGACCATAACGGTCGAAAATGCCGACGATGCGCGCGAAGGCCACATCTACTGCACTTACGAGGCCCTTGGGAATTCAAAATCGAAACTATAGTTAGCGCAGTTGGGAAGGGCGGTTTACCCCCGCTGGCCCAAATCAAAAACCTTTCGATGGCGCCTTAATTCATAGTGAGCGGGGGTAAACC
>DATDMC010000142.1:0-99652 GCA_036518995.1 Pyrinomonadaceae bacterium
TGGACCAGTTGGCGATCTCTCGGTTTGTGATCAGGGTTTGCAGGAAGTGATGAAGCAAACGACCGGCTTGCGTCGACTGTATTGTCGTTTCCGTTGTGATCGCGAACGGCAGGTCGCCGACGCGCTGAAGTTAAGCGCACAGGGTTGGGACCGATCGTGGTTCAACATGACGAGCAATTTTTCGATGAGTCTTGATCTGACTAAACCGGAAGACAAGACATTAAAGGCTTGCGATCAGAACTGGCGTCGTAACCTGCGCCGGGCAAACGAAGCGAACCTCGTTGTTAGTCAGTGGCTCGATCCGAAAGTTGATGAGGTGTTGTCTGTTTACACTTCGATGCAAACAGTAAAAGGACTTGAAGAGCAACACTCGCGCGAAGAGATCGAGCAATTATTAAAGAAATTCAGACGAAATCTCGTTCTCTATCGCTGTGATGATGAAAACGGCGAACTCGTCAGTTTGTTAGGTTGGGTCGTCTTCGGCGATCGGGCGTGGGCCGTGTTCTGGGCCACGAGCGAACAAGGCCGCAAGTTGCACGCGTCGTTCGCGATCTTCTGGGCCATTGTTCAGCACTGTCAACGACTGGGACTGCAGTCGTGCGATCTCGCCGGCATCGATCCGGTCCGCAACAATGGTGTTTATCGTTTTAAGAAAGCGACCGGCGCGTTACCGCTCGAATATCTGGGCGAATGGGATTGGGCCACTTCTTCGTGGCTGCGCTGGCTGGGCAATTGGGCGATAAGTCGTCGCCAACAGATCGCCCGCGCTGCTTTGCCGCCAGCGAAGAAAGTCGATATCCAGCCGGTTGAAACACCGGTGAAACTTACGAGTGAACCGTTAGTTAGACAGATGGCGAAAGTCGCCTGAGTTTGAATCGAATGCGAAGTCTGAAACGCATTTGCGTAAGTTGTTCTTTGATAGTTTTGAGCATTGCGATTGCTGTCGGACAGCAGCCCGACTCGTTTGGCGTCAACATCGATTTCACGGATCCCAAACCGGGTGAGCTGAAGATGCTCGCAGATGCCGGTCTTCGTTGGGCGCGAATGGATTTCAAGTGGGACGCGACCGAGTACGAACCAGGTAAGTATGACTTTGCCGCTTACGATCGGTTGTTGTTAGCACTTGAAAAGGAACACATTCACGCTCTGTTCATTCTCGACTACGGCAATCCGCTTTACGACAACGGCGCGCCGCCCCGGACCGATCGAACGAGACAGGCTTTTACTCGTTGGGGTGTTGCCGCAGCAAAGCATTTTTCCGGTCGCGGTGTTTTGTGGGAACTCTATAACGAACCGAACCACGAGTTGTTCTGGCCGCCGCGTCCGAACGTTAACGAGTATGTGAAGTTGGCCCTGGTAGTTGGCAAAGCTTTTCAGGAGCAGACGCCAAACGAAAAGTTAATTGGCCCGGCGACTTCGGGAATCGATTTTGAGTTTTTAGAGACCTGTTTCAAGAGCGGTTTGTTGAACTACTGGTCGGGTGTTTCGGTCCATCCTTATCGACGCGAAGATCCGGAAACAGTAGCGAGTGATTACCAGCGTTTGCGCCAACTAATTGATAGTTATGCGGTTGGCAAGCCCATCATTTCAGGCGAGTGGGGTTACTCGACTTCGTGGGAAAACATCAGCGCCGCCAAACAAGGTGAGTTGTTGCTGCGCAGTTGGTTAACGAATGCCGCGAATGGGATTCAGCTTTCGATCTGGTACGACTGGAAAGACGATGGAACCGATCCTGGCAATCCGGAACATAACTTCGGGATCGTCGCTAACGCTTATCGGCAACATGCAGGTAATCCTTTTGATCCGAAACCTGCATATATTGCCGCGCAGAGTCTCACTGGTTTTCTAACGGGCTACAAATTTGTCGGCAATCTGCCGACGCCGTACGAAAAAGTGTATGTGTTGAGTTTTAAAAGTGGTGACGAAGTTCGTGTAGCTGCATGGACAACCTCGCAAAGTGAATCAGATGTTGTTATTCCACTTGAAGGTGCTTACCAGGCTTTCGAGTACACAGGTAGGGAAGTTGGAATATTTAGATCGTCGCAAGGCAATTTGAAGATCTCACTCAGTAGTACCCCGGTCTATATAAAGAAAATCCACAAGGAAATGTAACGTTCTCTCAATGTACAAATTTATCGTTTCATGTTACTACTGGCCTTCCGCAGACGGGCGACTGCGGCTTCGGTCTCTTCAACTCAAAACCAATCGGAGAAAACTAGGGACACGTCTCGACTACTCCCAGGTTGCTAGACTGACCAGCGTGAAAAACAACGCCTCCAACGAGCGCCGCCGAGCGCCCCGACTAACAGCAGGATGCGATGCAGAGTTAACCACCAGCCTCGCCATTCTTGATAGCGACGCACAGTCGCAGGATGAGTCGTTAGTATTCTTTGGTCGCACCAAAGACCTGAGTGCTAGCGGACTCGCTTTAATCCTTCCCTCAACCTTAATCGACGAAAGATATTGCAGCGATGAGTCGCGGCTGCAACTGTCGTTGCACTTGCCGACCGGCCCCGTGAGTCTGGAAGTGACCGCAGTTCGCTGCGAGCCGCTTCGTCAGGAAGACACGGCGATGGGTTATTTGATGGGCACAAGGATCTTGAGCATCGATGATAATCGCGATGAGTATGATGAGTATCTGCGATCGATATCGGTGTGAATGAGGGGGCTTTGGACTTTGGACTTTGGACTTAGTGCTTGGAAACGTTGCGCTTCTTCGAAACGCAGCGCGCCTTTGAAACGCTGAAAGCGTTTAGCCTCAAAGCCCAGGGTTGAGCTTTGGCAACCCTGGGAAAAATTGGTCGCGAGACATTCAACTCCGAAGGAGTTGCGTCCCGGCGTGAGAGTCAATTGAGATCAATAGATAATTGAGGCGGCGCAATAATCCTGGACGGTCTAAAAACCGGCGGTCGCAACTCCTTCGGAGTTGCTTCTCTTATTCGTGCAGTTTTCCCAGGGTTGCCAAAGCTCAACCCTGGGCTTTGAGACTAAACGCTTTCAGCGTTTGACAGCCTCCAAACTTTCAGCGTTTGACCGACTCTTAACTATGCCAACTCATATTGCCAAACCCAGTGTCGTCAAATCGGCGGGTACGAAACCAAAGCTCATTGAAGAGTTTGTCGGGCAGGTGAACACCGCGACAACGGACGTGAGTATTGCGCGGATGAAGAGTCCGGGCGGCTGGGTCGAACCTGGCCAGCGACCCGAGTTTGACGAATACACCGTCGTGCTTAACGGCATGTTGCGAGTCACTGGTGAGACCGAGACCATCGACGTTCATGCCGGCGAAGCAGTGATCGTACGCGGTGGCGAGTGGGTGCAATACAGCACACCCGAAGCCGACGGCGCCGAGTATGTAGCAGTCTGCCTGCCTGCGTTCACGATGGATTCCGTTCATCGCGACGAGTGAATTGAGATTTAATATTGCCTCCGTCAGGACCGCAGGCGTCCTCGCATGCGGCTTGATTCGAGTAGAAATTAGATCTTAGGTCGTTCTATTTCAACGTTAGCAGGCGAGGACGCCTGCGGTCCTAATGAGGCAAATCTGAAATCTTAAATCACCTCATTCCGCCTGCGAAATAAACTCCTTCACTCTTGGATCTTTCGGCGCGTTGAGCACTTGTTCAGTTGGTCCATGTTCCACTACATGACCGCCTTCCATGTAAAGCAGGTTATCCGATACCCCCCCGAGAAATCCGATCGAGTGGGAGATGATGATCATCGTGTGACCTTTTTCCGCAAAGCCTCTCAACAAACCACGCAACGTGGCGATGCGTCGTGGATCGAGTGCGCTGGTTGGTTCATCGAGTAACAGCAACGCCGGATGCATCGCGAGCGCGCGCGCTATAGCAACTCGCTGCTGCTCACCACCCGACAGCGATTCCGGATAACGACGCGCGGCGTGTTTCATTCCCACGGATTCCAACAACTCATACGCTTCAGCCACCGCCGTCTTTTTTGGCGTCTTTAAAACGTGGACCGGCGCTTCGATCACATTCCCGACTACTGACAGGTGAGGGAAGAGATAGAAGTGCTGGAACACCGTTCCCACTTTCAGACGTAAGTCGCGGACGCATCGTTTGTATTCTGCAGGGCTTTGTCCGCCTTGCAGCTTTACGTCGACACACGTCACCGACCCTTCGGTAATCGTTTCGAGCCCGTTCATACAACGAAGCAGCGTTGTCTTACCACTTCCCGATGCGCCGATAACTCCCAGAATTGTCTGCGGCGGGACCTCGAAGTTGATTCCTTTTAAAACTTCATTGCTGCCAAATCGTTTGCGAAGATTTTCGACTTTGATCATGCGGTCACCTCCGCTTCGTCAACGCGTTCAATTGATCGGTTGCTGAGCCGTTTTTCCAACATTCCTGCAAGCCGGGCCATCGGCAAACTCATCGCGAGATAGAAGAGTGAAACTATGACGCCGAGCAGGAGAAATTGTCCCGAGGCGTTGGCGAGTTCACGATAAGCAGTCGCGAGTTCCCAAACCGAAATCGCAAAAGCCACGGAAGTGTCTTTAAAGAGCGAAACGAAGTCGTTCGTCATGGGCGGGAGGGCGATGCGAAAGGCTTGCGGCAAAATGATCCGGCGAAAAGCAAGCAACGGACTCATGCCCAATGAGTACGACGCTTCCCATTGTCCCTTTGGAATTGCTTCCAACGCCGCGCGATAGACCTGCGATTCGTAAGCTGCATAGTTCAGACCGAGTCCGACGAGTGCCGTTAACCAGCCGGGCATTCCGATTCCGGTAACCATCGGCAATCCGAAATACAGAAAGAGTAATTGGACCAGGACAGGTGTGCCGCGAAAAAATTCCACGTAGACTGTACAAATCACCTTCAACCAGCGTGGGCCGTTCCACTGGCCCACTGCCAACGGCAATCCGAGCGTGACGGCTATGATCATTGAACCCAACGCCAACGACACGGTGACGAGTGCCGCGCGTGTTAGTCGCATCAACGCCTCGCCCCAGTTGAAAGATGAATTCGTCATCTCAAAAGGAACAGTAGGCGCCGTTTTTGTTTTGACAGAGTTTTGAAATTCAACCTGTGCGTCGTTCCAGAGTTTCCACTTAGTAAGAATTCGTTCGAGCGTGCCGTCAGTAATGATCTTTTCGATCGCTTTATCGACGTCAGCTTTTAAAGCATCGTCGCCTTTGCGCAAACCGATAACATACGTGCCCCGCGAAAAGGGTGATCCAGCTTGTTTTAGTTTCGGATTGTCGCGCGCGTAAAAAGCTTCGGCGGGCACGTCCATGACAACTGCATCGATGCGCTTTAATTCGAGATCGCGATAGGCGCCGACCGGATCCTGGTAACTGCGAAAGGGAATTCCCTGTTGTTGCAATATGCGCGATGCTGCAGTGTTTCCCAGGGTGCCTACAATCCGTTTTTTGCAGTCGTCGATGGAATGAATACGATCGTCATCACGACGAACGGTGAGTTGCAGTTGAAATACGTAATAAGGATTGCTGAAAGCGATCTGTTGGGCGCGATCCCCAGTTGGTTCGAGACCGTTGACGATTACGTCGAATGAGTTGCGCTGGAGAGCAGACACTAGAGTTTCCCAATCGCTGGGTACAAACTCTGCGCGACGTCCCATTGCCTGGGCCAACGCGTCGACCATCTCTTTTTCGTAACCAATGTAGTTCTCCGGATTGGCTGGATCGGTGTAGACATAGGGCGCGCCACCACTCGGATCAGCACCCCAGCGAAGTGTTTGTTGCGCGTGGATCGGGAGAGCGCAAATGATCAGGATTGATAGTGTGACAGCGGCTTTGAATGTTTTTCGATGCATTTTTTTAGGAGCGCAGGCGTCCTCGCCTGCTGGCCTCGACATGAACAACCTGAAATTTGCAAGCGAACCTTATTGTGATCGGGGCAGGCGAGGACGCCTGCGCTCCTAACGGCAGGCTCTTCTATTGCACTGACTTCAACTTTTGTGCGATCGCATCGGCGCGTGGTCCAGGCGGAATATTATTCAGCGCGGCCTGGTAATGTGTCTTCGCTTCCGTCGCGTATTCCTTCCGCTTCTGGACCGATTCATTACTTCGTTCGGCGCGCGTTGCATAATAGTCGCCAAACTTCTCATCATATTTCGCAGTAGTTTGCGCGCGGGATGATTGCGTTGAACCGAAGAATTTCTCAGCATAGTTTTTCGCTGCTTTGTATTGCTCGAGCGCTTCGTTATAGCTGCCGAGTTCGAGAAAGCCGTCGCCCACTTCCTCACGAAGTTTGATGGCAGAGTTTATGTATTCCCAGTTTTTCGCGTCCCTCGCCAACAACTCCTCGGTTAGTGCAACAACCGCTGCAAACTGTTTATGAGCTTCGGCCACTTGTCCATCACGCAATAGCGCGCGAATGTAAGTTTGATTCGAGAGGGCCAACTCGTATTTAGCATTTAAGTTTGCGGGATCGGTTTTCGCATTTTCAGCGAAGTATGAAAGCCCCTTGCTGATTTCACTGACGGCATCTTTGGTCGCGCCCGCTTCGAGGTGCGCCTCGCCCAAATTATTTGCGGCGATGGCAACCAGACGACGATAGTTATTGTTTTGACTGTCCAACTCGGCGAGACGCGTCACAGTTTGCCATGACAAGCGATCGTAGTTGATGGCTTGTTGTAACAGTCGCTCAGCTTCCGATTTATTCGCGACTCTGGCTTTCTTACCAGCCCGCATCGAAAGTTCACCCAGGCGCGAATAGATGATGCCCAGCGTTTTTAAAGCTTCGGTGTTCGCCGGTTCATTCTGGACCAGACGTTCGACGATGGATTGCGCGTGCTGCAGGTTTGCGTTGCTCTCTTCGAGTGGTAGCGGCCGAGTGTCGATGCGCAGAATATAACTGCGCGCCAACATCAGTTGATTAGTTGAATTGTTGGGGTTGGCCGCAGCCAGATGCTCACTTAACTTGATCGCCTTGTCGATGAACGTTCCGGCTTCAGGCGCGCCGGCATTTCCCATTGTCAGCGCCAACGTTTGATAACCGTCGCGCAAATCTGCCTGTGCTTCCAAATCAGAAGTGTCCTGGGCCAGCGCCTCGAGCAACGTGATCGCCTTGCGATAACTCGCGAGTGCGCCGGTGACATCGCCCAAATTAGCTTCGTAAATTCGACCCTGAACATTGCCGACTTTGAGATACGCAAGCGCGAGTTCTCGTTGTAGTGATCGATCGCCGGCGGATTCCTGTGACAGTTGATCCAGATATTGCAGTGCGTCTTTCACGAGCATCTCGCGAACTTTAGTTGAACCTGGTAGTTCGGCGATCGCGTCGTGATATTTGAAGACGACCGAGTTGGCGAGTTGGCGGACTTCTTTGAAGCGACGTTCAGCTCGTTCTCGTTCACGATTCGCAACACGCGCCTGGTAAACCGTTGCAGCCAGACCGACGACAAGACTCAGTGCGACCAGTGACGCGCCAATTGAAGCTGCGCGATTGCGTTGTATGAACTTGCTGGTCCGATACCAAAGCGTGTCGGGCCGCGCGCTGACGGGAAGTCCTTCGAGATGGCGACGAATGTCTTCGGAAAACTGTTCGACCGAACTATAGCGGCGCGCCGGATCTTTACGCAGCGCCATTAAGAGAATGTTGTCGACGTCGCCGCGCAGTTGTTTATTAGTTGTTCGCTTGTTTTCTGGTGGCGTTCGAATTCTACTGGGCCGCTCAGGTTCTGTTTCGCAGATGATTCGCGCGACTTCATCTACTCGCCGGCTTTCAATATCGTAGGGACTTTCGCCGGTCAATAGTTCATACAACACGACGCCGAGACTGTAGATGTCGCTTGCGGTTGTTATCGAATTGTCGCCGCGTGCCTGTTCCGGACTTGCATACTCCGGCGTCATCAGTTGCATGCCGGTTAACGTGTCTGAAGTAGAAACACCTGGCGACAGTAGTTTGGCGATTCCGAAGTCGAGAAGTTTGGGAACACCTTCGGCAGTGACGAGAATGTTCGACGGTTTGATGTCGCGATGAATAGCGAGATGTTGATGCGCGTAACTGACTGCGGAACAAACCTGGCGAAAGAGTTTTAGCCGATCGTTGATGCTCAGTTGGTGCTGTCTCGAATAATCATCGATGGCAACGCCGTCGACATACTCCAGCACGAAGTAAGGCAAGCCATCATCGGTTGTGCCGCCGTCAAGCAGGCGGGCAATGTTGGGATGGTCCAATTGCGCGAGAATCTGGCGTTCGTTGCGAAAACGCCGGAGCATGTCGTCAGTGTCCATACCGCGCTTAATGATTTTTAGCGCGACAACTTTTTCAAACTCGTCTTCGCGATGCGCAAGATAAACAGCGCCCATGCCGCCTCGACCAAGTTCTTCGACGACGCGATAGTGACCGACACGTTTTCCAAGCCAACTATTTGGTTCGGGAGCGAGAAGTGAATCGACTGGAGAGTTTTCCAGGAATGCTTCGGCCTTTTCATCCGCCGCGATGAGACGATTGACGAGTGAAAGCAGTTGTGTGTCTTCGTGACAGCTCTCGGAAAGATAAGTAGAGCGCGCGTCGTCTTCGAGCGCAACGGCTATCTCGAAAATTGCTTTTACTTGTTGCCAGCGTTCGGGGGAAATTGCTTCGGCCATCAATGATGCTCAAGCGCGAGATGAACCCGGTTGCCGCCGAGTTTCGAGTGGCTAAGGATAAACGTAAAGCGGTCTGGAAGAGAACAGGAATTTTGCAATAGGTTATTTAGACTACGACGCAGGATTTCTTACGACTTGATCGTGTAGCCACGCCTTCGCCGTTCGCCATTCTCGTTCGACTGTCGCCGTCGAAAGATCCAGGACTGTTGCGACTTCTTTTACAGTTAGCCCGCCAAAAAAACGCAGCTCGACAATCTGACTTTGCCGCGGATCGAATTGCGCGAGATTGGTGAGGGCTTCATCAAGCAGGACCAGATCGATCTCCTCGCCGGAACGAAATCCGATTGCGTCGTCGATCGAGAGTTTTGTCTCTTTTCCGCCTCGCTTGGCGGCGTTGTTGGCGTGCGCATGATTGACGAGGATGCGTCGCATTGTTTCAGCAGCGATGCTCATGAAGTGGGCGCGATTTTCCCAGTTGACGTCTCGTTGATCGATGAGCCGCATATAAGCTTCATGGACAAGTGCGGTTGGTTGCAGCGTGTGACCGGCGTGTTCGCGACGCATGTATGAGTCGGCGAGACGACGCAGTTCGTTGTAGACGAGTGGGAGAAGTTGATCGAGCGACTGGCGGTTTCCCTTGCTCGCTTCACGGAGTAGTTGAGTGACGTTTGCTTGGGGAATCATACGCGGGCGCGGCGATTCTAAACTATTTGCGGCGAGATTGCAGAGGGGAGAGGGGAGAGGGGGAGGTGGGAGATGGGGAGAGGGGGAGAAACGGGGTTGCGAGACACCACCGACTTTATGTCGGTGGTAAGTCAATTTCTCGCTAACTAGATCGCTTGTACCTTTGCGCAGATACCACCGACTTTACGTCGGTGGTTAATCAATTTCTTGCTAACCAGTTGACTCTTCTGTTCGCGCAGATACCACCGACTTTACGTCGGTGGAGTATCTCTCGCGTTCTGGTTAGGGAGAAAATGAAGAACCACCGACGTAAAGTCGGTGGTCTCCGGGAGAAGAGAGCGACTGGGTTAGGGAGAAATTGAAGCACCACCGACGTAAAGTCGGTGGTCTCCGGGAGAAGACGGAGCGACTTGGTTAGCGAGAAAATGAACAACCACCGACGTAAAGTCGGTGGTATCTGCATGTACCTCGTTTTCACCGCAGCACCCACTCTTCAATGATGGGTTTTGTCTTCGTTTCCTGCGATCACCAATAAGGAGGGAGTTTGTCCCCGACCTTCCACAACTTTGGAGATTGCAAAATGACACCCTCAAACAAAATTGCCACCCGACTTGCAGAAGTCTCTTTTCTCCTCTTTGCCATCGCTTTTGGTGCTGTGTTTTCGGTCTGCTCGGCCCAATCACTGTGGACTCATCACCCAACTAAAGACATCAAATGGTATCAACTCAACGAGACTGGCACTCTTCTCGTTGGCACCGATAGTTCTCTTTACCTGCTCAATCCGGAAGATGGCCAGGTTGTCTGGAACCGCGAGGATATGCGTGGCATTAACGAATATCAGGTTCAGGAGATCGGCGGCACACCGCTGCTCCTCGTCTCGCAAAACTCCGGCGCCTTTCAAAAAGGCACCAAGCTTTACGCGCTCGATGTGCTGACGGGCCAAACGGTTTGGGAGACAGAAAAACTCAAAGGCGCAACAGTCCAGGTCACGCCTGTCTACGATCGCAACATGGTTGTGATCATGACGGTGCAGGACAACGCGAGACAAAAGGACAAACCCGATCTCGTCGCTTTAAAGCTCTCCGATGGTTCGCTGCTTTGGGAATCCGAATTCACTGACAACGTCGACATGTATGGAATGGAACGCGGCAGCAAGTACTTTGCGAAGTTTGATCTCAGCGGTGCGCAACCACCCATCTACGACGGCGATTCGCTCTACATGACCTACGCCGGATTGCATCGCTTCGATCTCAATACCGGCAAACTGATCTGGCGAGTTGCTTACGACGTCACAGAAGGAAAAATCAAACGCGGCAATGCGCAGGCGATCATCGATGGCGACCTGATCTACACCTCCGCTAAAGGCCAGTTGCGCGCGATTGAAAAAGAGACCGGCGCAGTGCGTTGGACATCAAAAGATTTCGGCGGCGCGATTGCCGAAATGCAACTGCGCGGTGACGTGCTTTATGGACGTCTCGGCGGCACCTTCTACGATTTTGGCAAACGAGATTACGCGATCAAGAAACCGCTCGGTGTCGTTGCAGTTGATAAGAAGACCGGCACGCCGACCTGGTCCTACGACAAAGCCGACGACAGCATTACCAACATGGCGATCTATCCAGAACTCAATATGCTCCTGATCGCTGACAGTAAGAACCTGATTGGTCTGGACACAACCAGCACCGGCAAAGTCAAAGAGGCGTTCAAAGTAAAACTTGAATTTAAGTTCAATCTCGGCGCTGCGGCCACGGCGGCGAAAGTTGGCAAGTTTGCTTTTGGCGGATTGAGCGCAATAGGTTCAAAAGGCGCAGATACGACTGACGAGCCGGTCGCAATTATTAAACGTGAGACTGGAACTGCCGTGATTCGTGGCAAGCAGCATTTGATTTCGTTTGATCCACGCACACGGCAGATCGTTTGGTCGTCGAAGTATGCCGCGCCGGGAGTTCCGGGATGGCAGAAGATTGCGATGACGGCGATCACGATCGCGAGTGCAGCGTTGTCGCAGGCCAGTGAAGCGTCATTGGCGGCGCAAGGATTTAGTTCGTCCGCGTATCGCGAGAACCAAAACTTCATCGGCCTGATGTCAAACTACGAACGGTTTATGGAGAAGCGTTACAGCGCGACTAAGTCGGAAGGGAATTACGTTTACGTGTTGACCGATCTCAAGGTCGACAAAGACAAAGGCGCCGGCTTGATTGGCGTGAACATGAATACGGGCCAGGGTGACCGACAAATTCTGTTCAAAGATAAAGAGCCCGACTACGAAGTGGATGAAGCTTTCGGTCGCGTGTTCAATCTGAAGAATAGTAAGGAGTTGGCAGCGTTCGTGATTCGATAGTTTCGATTTGGCTTTTCATGCAATCAGTTGCGGCAGGCAAGTGTCTGTCATTCACCCGGGAGCGGCAAGGAATCGAGCGCTCCCGGGTTTTTTGTTGAGGATGTCAGTGGTCAGGTTAGTAGGACGTGACGATGAGGTCAGTACCGTAACGCGGTAGCGTCGGGTCTGGTTGTAATCAAGCTAGCGCAACTTGGAGACTGACCCGACGCTACCGCGTTACGGTACTGACCTCATCGTCACGTGCTACCGACTTCATCGTGACGTGCTCCTTAAGGCCGGCTGTGCCGCACGGATCGATCCAATCAGCGCTAAGGCATGACTAAGTGTTGATGAGGTCAGTACCGTAACGCGGTAGCGTCGGGTCTGAATGTAATCAAGCTAGCGCAACTTGGAGACTGACCCGACGCTACCGCGTTACGGTACTGACCTCATCGTCACGTCCTACCGACTTCATCGCCTTTACGCCCAATCGCACGTCGTGTAAATTCGAACTGCTCGTAATTCACCACCTAAAGGATCCCCGTTAATGTGTACTGATCGAAGAGATTTTCTCCGTTTGTCTGCCGTTACTGCCGGAGCCACGCTGTTTGGTGGATCGCTGGTTCAGGCCGAACCGGCGCAACAAGGAAACCAACCGGAAGCAATTCGTCGTCTTCGTCGCATGACTGACAACGTCGTTCCGATCTCAAAAGAGGAACGTCTTGCACGCATCGAAAAAGCCCGCAAGCTGATGCGCGACAATGGCATCGACGCGATTTACATCGAGCCCGGCACCTCGATGCTCTATTACACAAACATGCGTTGGGGGACGAGCGAACGCATGCTGGCGATGGTGATTCCTGCGAAGGGCGAGATCGCGTGGGTGTGTCCGAAGTTTGAAGAGGAGCGCGCGCGTGAGTTGATTACGATGGGCACCGACATTCGCACGTGGGAAGAAGATGAGAGTCCGTACCAACGAGTGGCCGAAATTTTCAAGGACCGTGGTATTCGCACCGGCACGATCGGGATTGAAGAGCGGGTGCGCTTTTTTCTTTACGACGGCATACGACAAGCAGCGCCGGGATTGAAGTTTGTCAGCGCCACTCCGGTGACCGCGGGATGTCGGATGATTAAATCGCCGGCTGAAATCGGCCTGCTGCAGCTCGCCAACGACATTACGATTGAAGCGTACAAAGCGACCCATGCGTCGATGACGGAGGGAATGACGCAAGGCGAGTTTGCCGGCAACTGCGCCGCTGCGTTTCGAGCGTTGGGTACATCGGGCGGAGTTTTCGTCAGCTTTGGCAAGTACACCGCATTTCCTCACGGCAGTAGCACGCCGCAACGATTGAAGGAAGGCGACGTTGTTTTGATGGATGGTGGCTGTACGGTTGAAGGATACGAATCAGACATTACGCGGACATTTGTTTTTGGCAAGCCGACTGATCGGCAGCGACAAGTTTGGGACCTGGAAAAGAAAGCGCAGAGTGCGGCGTTTGCGGCAGCGAAGATTGGTGTGGCTTGTGAAGTGGTGGATGCGGCAGCGCGAAAAGTGATCGTCGATGCCGGCTTTGGACCAGATTACAAAGTGCCCGGGTTACCACATCGTACCGGACACGGAATTGGCATGGACGGACATGAGTGGACCAACTTCGTCCGCGGCAACAAGACACCGATTCAACCGGGAATGTGTTTCAGCGACGAGCCTACGATTGCGATCTATAGCGAGTTTGGAATTCGGTTGGAGGATTGTTTGTATATCGATCACGATGGAGCAAAATTTTTCACGAAGCAGAGTAAGTCGATCGACGAGCCGCTTGGGTGAAAGTCGGATTGGTTTTGAAATACCACCAACGGGAGTTGGTGGATAGTTCAGATCCAATCTAGAAAAGGACACGGTAATAATTGTGGATCGATCCAAGAGAGGAAGTTATCCGGATGAGACGAGTATTCAAACTGGCCTTAGGCATTTCGCTACTTCTTCTCACCTGCTCGTTTGTTCACGCTCAACAATCCGACGACAAGAACATCACGAAAGTTGTTGAAGACTTCTGGACCACTCTCGGCAACTACGACTTCGCCGGACTCAAACAAGTATTCGATTGGCCCGTTTCGATTGTCGAATCGTCTAACACCAACACAAAGAACCCGTGGGTCTTAACGTCAGCCAAAGATCTCGACAACGAGTTTGCCAAACAACCACGGTCAGGTCACAGCGAATTTTACGGGACTAAACTTTCCGACTTCAAAGTGCAAATGCAAACGCCGAATCTCGCCCTCGTCACCTACATCGCCACGTTGCCGTCATCAACAGCCGCTCCAAAAGAAAGTACCTTCAACGCAATCGCGGTCTTGCGCAAAACCGGCGACGGCTGGAAGATCATTTTCATGAGCGTGCCAAACTAGTACTTCAGCTCTGCGTCTCAGCGTTCTCAGCGTCTCTGTGTTGAAATTCTCGTTCGTCACTCAGACCCATCGATTTCAACACCGAGACGCAGAGAACGCTGAGACTCAGAGTAATTTGCCGAATGTCAGCCAAACAGAACAACGGTCACTGGATCCTTGCCGCCACCATTCTCGCCTCGAGCATGGCCTTCATTGACGGCACTGTCGTCAACGTCGCTCTTCCATTTCTTCAACAAGAACTCAACGCCACCGCCATCGGTGTGCAATGGGTCGTCGAATCGTACTCTCTTTTTCTCGCTGCTTTGTTACTCGTTGGCGGTTCACTTGGCGATCACTACGGCCGGCGACGCATCTTTCTCATCGGCATCTTCATTTTTGCGATCGCGTCCGCCGCCTGCGGCTTTTCATTGAACATCGGCCAACTAATCGTCGCGCGCGCGATTCAGGGAGTTGGCGGAGCGTTACTCGTCCCCGGCAGTCTCGCGATCATCAGCGCCTCATTCAATGAAGAACAACGAGGCCGAGCGATCGGAACATGGTCTGGCTTTTCAGCTATAACCACTGCCATTGGACCAGTGCTTGGTGGCTGGTTGGTCGAACATTTAACCTGGCGCGCAGTCTTCTTTTTAAACTTACCCTTGGCCGTCGCCGTTGTCTTGATTTCACTATGGCGTGTTCCGGAGAGTCGTGAAAAAGATGTGACTGGACCACTCGACTGGTCGGGCGCCGCACTCGCCACAATTAGTCTTGGCGCCCTTGTCTACGGACTCATCGAGTCGTCGCGGGTTGGTTTCTCAAATCCAGTGGTCGCTGCGTGTTTAATCGGTGGAGTAGTCGTGCTGGGAGGTTTTGTCTACTTTGAAAGTCGCGTAAAGAACCCGATGGTTCCGTTGGTGTTGTTCAAGTCGACTAACTTTGCCGGTGCTAATCTGCTAACGCTATTTTTGTACGCGGCACTTAGCGGCACCTTCTTTTTCTTCACTCTCAATCTCATTCAGGTACAGGGTTACTCTGCCACTGCCGCCGGGTCTGCCTTGCTGCCGTTCGTGGCGCTCATGTTTTCACTTTCGCGCTGGTCGGGTGGTTTAGTCGATCGCTTTGGACCACGACTGCCGTTAACAATCGGACCGGTTATTGTCGCGATCGGTTTCGCGTTATTTGCGTTGCCGAGTCTTAATTCAAACTACTGGACAAGCTTTTTTCCCGCAGTCGTTGTCCTCGGATTTGGCATGACGATCTGTGTTGCGCCCTTAACAACAACGGTGATGGGTTCGGTTGATTCCGAACAGGCAGGAGTCGCTTCCGGTATTAATAATGCGGTCTCGCGTGCGGCAGGACTGATAGCAATCGCTGTCTTTGGCGTCGTAATGCTCCACTCTTTTGGTCACGGCCTCTCTGAACGGCTTCAAAATCTTTCAATTAAAGATGAGGTGAGGACTTCGCTGGAAAAGGATTTCGTTCAGCTCGGAGGCATTAAACCGCTCGAAGGGTTGGATAAGGCGACGACGGAAGGGGTAAGGACTGAAATTAAGAACGCGTTCGTTTCGAGCTTTCGGCTAATCATGTTTCTCTCATCGGCGCTCGCGCTGGCGAGTGCGGTGAGTGCGTGGTTCTTCATTGGTCGCTCACGGTTGCGCTCAGGCGCTGCCAAATCCGGCTAACGTGCAGATCAGCCAGACTATCAGGAATCCGAAAGCGGCGACCGCCGCGCTCAAAACCCAGATGAGTGACGTTTCGACCAGTTCAGGAATGTTCTTTTGTTCGGCCATAGGGAGATGGGTCATTTCAGATTGTCAATTTCCGATTTCCGATTTCCAATTTGGCAATCTGAAATTGGAAATTGCCAATAAGTTCTCGCCGTTGCTCGTGTTCAGGGCTTGCATTACAATCAACTCGCCTTCGAAGACTACTGAGTGCCCGATATTCGAAAGCGTTACCGAAAGGATGAGCGCATCCTAGCGATCCCGGTGTTGCGAGTCCTCAGAATGGGCTCAATAAACCCTCAAAGATATTTCTCAAGGCCGTTTTTAATGGAGCAACAGGAAAATCTCACGTATGACTTTGGACGCTTTCGCCTGAAAAGGGCGGAGCGTGTCCTGCTGCGCGAAGGTGAGCCTGTGCCGCTCACGCCAAAAGTCTTCGATATTTTGATCACGCTCGTGGAACACCGCGGTCAGGTCGTTGAAAAAGATGACTTGATGAAAAGAGTGTGGCCAACAACGTTTGTCGAAGAGGGGAACCTGACTCAAAACGTTTCACTTCTGAGGAAGGCGTTGGGTGAAAGCGCTGGTGGAACCCAGTTTATTGAAACAGTGCCGCGACGTGGTTACCGCTTTGTTGCTCAGCTCAATGCAGCAAATGGCGGCACTAATGGCGTTGCGCAGCCAGCGGCAGCAGAGGTGTTGCCGGTTGCGGTCGATAATAGCAACGGCCATATAGTTTCAACTGAAGAGACTGAAGTACCGCCAAAGGCCATTTCCGAACCACCCTCGTCGTCCTTTATTTCCCGGTTTGCACAGGTCAAGCAGAGTCGAATCGCCACAATCGCCACGGCCGGTTTAGTTGTTATTGCGTTTACGGCGTTGATTGTGTACTTCACCGGACGTAGTAAGGCTGGCGATCTCGGTTCCAACGCAATTCAGTCGATTGCAGTCTTGCCGTTTGTCGACGAAGCGGGCGATGCGGACTCGGAATATATTAATGACAAGATTGCCGAGAGCCTCATCAACAGTCTTTCAAAAATTCCGCAGTTAAGAGTAGTTCCGCGCAGCGTTGTCGCCGGTTACAAAGGCAAGCAGATCGATCCGCGCCAGGTCGGTAAAGATTTGAATGTGCGCGCGGTGGTCACCGGTCGCATGCGCAAACATGGCGACATCATCAGCATCCAGGCTGACTTGATCGATCTCGACAACGTCGCACAGCTCTGGGGTCAAAACTACGAACATAAACTTTCAGACGTGATTCTGGTCCAGGAAGACATCTCGCGCGACATCTTTGAAAACCTGCGTCTGAAGTTGAATGTTGAAGAGAAGAAACAACTTGAGGCCTATCGCCTTTATCTGAAGGGCCGTAACTCCTGGAACAAACGGACCTCAGACGATGTGCAACAGGCAATCGATTTCTTCAATCAGGCTATCGCGATCGATCCCAATTACGCCTCGGCTTATGCGGGCCTCGCCGACTGTTACAACATGCTCGTGGTGTATGGTCGACTGCAACCGAAGGAAGGATTTCCAAAGGCAAAAGAAGCAGCGATGAAGGCGTTGGAGATCGACGAGAACCAGGCCGAGGCCCATTCGTCGTTGGGCTTCATCGACTTCCGTTGGGATTGGGACCGGGCACAAACCGAGCGCGAGTTTCAAACTGCGATTAAGTTGAAGCCGGGTTATGCGCCCGCGCATCAGTGGTACAGTTCGTATCTCGTCGCCGTTGAACGTTTTGATGAAGCGATTGCGGAAGCGAAGCGGACTGAAGAACTGGAACCACTTTCATTTGTGGCGAGTTCGCACCTCGGTTGGATCTACTACTTGTCTGGTAAAAATGATCTTGCCATCGAGCAGTGCAAGAAGATCCTCGACCTTGATCCGAGTTCGTTTCCCGCCCGTCGTTATTTAGGATTGGCGTACGAGGGCAAGGGAATGTACGCCGAAGCCATCCATGAGTTTCAAACTGGCGTGAAGATCTCCGGTAGTCCGTTGATGTTGGCATTGCTTGGTCATGCGTATGCTGCGTCAGGGAAGAAAGCGGAAGCTCAACGGACCCTCGCCGGTCTGCAGCAACTTCAAAGTCAACGCTACGTTTCACCATACACAGTCGCCGCAATTTACACTGGACTTGGCGACCAGGAACAGGCGTTCAAATGGTTGGAAAAAGCAGTTGAAGAACGCGACATCTGGTTGATGAATTTGAAGGTAGATCCAGTGTTTGCCAAGCTGCGTAGTAATCCGAAGTTCACCGACCTCTTAGCGCGCATCCGCCTCCGACCGTAGATCAGAAAGCAGAAGTCGGTAAGCAGAAGCAGCAGGCAGAATTCCACAGACGGCAGTCTGTCGGATCGTTCAGGTCCAACCTATCTCGTTCCTTATTCTTCATCTTGTAAATTCTGTAATCTTGTCTTCCTCTTTCAGCGTCTGAGGTTGGACTTGAACAATCCACCGAGTGCCGTCGGTGGCATTCCAAAACCCCTCGCTCTTTCCACTGGCGTGGAAACGTCCTATTCTTTCCCGACGATTTCACACAATCATTCAGGAGTTCACCTAAGTGAAACTTTATCGCATTGCCGATGGGGCCATCGTTGAGTCTGATGACCGCGCGTTTTTCTACGATGTCGATTGGGATGAATTATTGAATCGGGAAGATCTATTCAATGATCTCTCTGTCCGAATTGCCCGCGGCGAATTCAAGGAGATCGAGGATGATTTTAGTGACGAGATCAAAGCGCCAGTTGTCAGCCAGGAAGTTTGGGCCGCAGGTGTGACTTATTATCGGAGCCGCACGGCACGCATGGCTGAATCTCACGACGCCGGCGCCGACAACTTTTACGATCGCGTCTACACTGCCGAACGTCCCGAACTCTTCTTTAAAGCAAGCCCGCATCGCGTTGCTGGTCCAGGTGAAGACGTAAAAATCAGACGCGACTCTCGTTGGAACGTCCCCGAACCGGAGCTGGCGTTGTTTGTTACGCGCACCGGTCGTATCGCGGGTTATACGATCGGCAACGACATGAGCTCACGCGATATTGAAGGCGAAAACCCACTCTATCTGCCGCAAGCAAAGGTTTACGATCGCAGTTGCGCGCTCGGCCCATGCGTTTTGATCGGCGAGCAAACTCCTGATGAAAAAACCGAGATCCGGATGGAGATCATGAGGGATGGTGATCAGGTTTTTTCGGGAGCGACTACGTTGGCCCAACTAAAGCGAAAGCCCGAATCGCTGGTTGAATTTTTGTTCCGCGACAATTCGTTTCCGCAAGGTTGCTTCCTCTTGACTGGAACCGGCATCGTTCCTCATGACGATTTCACGCTGCATTCTGGCGATGTAATCAACATCACGATCGATGGAATCGGGACACTGACGAATAGAGTGGATTGAGGATCTCTCTGCGTCTCTGCGTACTCTGCGTCTCTGTGTTGAAAGCGGAGGCTAATTAAGCGATCGTCCATTTTCAACGCAGAGACGCGGAGTACGCAGAGACGCAGAGGTCAATACACAAGTCACTCATACCGGAGCGCAATCAACGGATCGACGCGTGTCGCACGTCGCGCTGGAATCAGACACGCAAGCAGCGCCACGAGAATCAACAAACTACCAGTTGCGATAAACGTCACCGGATCGGTTGGACTAACTTCAAACAAAAGCACCTTCATCAATCTCGTCAAAACAAACGCTCCGATCATTCCGAGCAGTATTCCGGCGATCGCCAATACCATTCCCTGGCGCACAACCATCAACAACACATCACGAGTTTTCGCACCGAGGGCGAGGCGAATCCCAATTTCCTGAGTCCGCTGCGACACGCTATAACTGATCACTCCATAAATTCCCACGGCCGCTAACAGCAATGCGACGACTCCAAACACACTCAACAAGGTCAGGTTAAAACGCCGGCGCGCTAACGAATCATAGAGATATTCATTCATCGGTTTGAGCGCGTAGATCGGCAGACTACGATCAAGCGAAGTCACCTGATCGCGTAAAGACGCAGCGACGGCGCCTGGCTCAGTTTCAGTTTTCGCGACAAGCATCATCGCGCGTTGATAGTTCGTGCTCAATGGATCTTGCAGGAAAGGAACATAGACCTCTGGTATAGCTTGTTCATCAAGTCCGTATTGCCTGACATCGCCTACTACACCGATGATGTTTATTGGATCGCGCTCCTGGCCTTGCAGGTGAATTTGCTGTCCGATTGGATTGGCGTCTCCGAAGAAGCGTTTGGCAAAGAGTTCGTTGATAACACCAACGTTTGGCGACTGTCTCGTGTCCTGGTTCGTTATGTCTCTTCCCATGAATAAAGGAATGCCCATTACTTCAAAATACTTTGGGGTAACGACGCCATACTCAACTGTCGGCTCGTCCTCCTTTCTGATCGGTGGTCTACCAATGATCGTGAATGAATTAGTGGTACTGGCGCCGGTCAACGGCAGGCCCGCGATCGCAGCCACTGCTGTTACGCCCGGAGTCTGAGCAGCTTTTTCGAGTAATTGTGAATAGAAACTCGCCACCTGTGGATTTTCCGGGTACTTGTTTCTGAAGAGCGCGATGCCCATCGTCAGCACTCGCGACGAATTGAAACCTGGTTCGACACGGTTGAGTTTAGTAAAGCTGCGAATGAGCAAGCCAGCGCCAGTCACCAGAATCAAGGACAGTGCAACTTCACTTACGATGAGAGTCTTGCGTAAGCGTGTGCGTTGAACGCCTCCCGCGGAGCGTCCACTTTCTTTAAGTACATCAGTCAAGTTTGTCCGCGAGATTTGTAGCGCCGGGGCGACGCCGAAGAGTAATCCTGTTGCAACTGAAACGAGTAAAGCAAAAATCGCGATGCGGGGATCGACAGAAATTTCCTGAAGACGAGGAATCGTATCTGGTCCAAGCGATATCAACCATTTGACTCCCGCAATAGCGACCGCCAGACCGACAACTCCACCACCGATCGCCAACAGCACGCTTTCCACCAATAGTTGTCTGACAATGCGAAACCGACTCGCTCCGAGGGCAGCCCGGACCGCAATCTCTCTTTGCCGGTTACCAACTTTGGCCAGCAGCAGGTTCGCCACGTTTGCACAAGCAATCAAAAGCACGAAGCCAACGGCGCCTAACAAGATGATCAGGGTCGAGGCGATGTCGCCGACAACCACATTGCGGAGAAGTTCCAGCTTCACGTTGTGCCCGGCAATCTTCTCCGGGTATTGCTGTGCGAGTCGGGTAGCTATCGTGCTCATCTCCGCCTGAGCTTCGGATAGTGAAACGCCTGCGCGCAGCCGGCCAACGATTCGTAAATAATGTGGACCACGATTTAATTGCGCGGGATCGATTGGTAGTGGTCGCCAGAATAATGCGCGATCAGGATAAGAAAATCCTGCAGGCATCACGCCGATTATGGTGTAAGGAAATCCACTGCCTTGAATGGTGCGGCCAACGATGTTTGGATCCGAGCCGAAGTCGTTTTGCCACAAGGCATGACTCAACACGACGACTCTGAACTTACCCGGTTGTGTTTCTTCGTTGGTGAACGTGCGCCCGAGGATCGGTTGCGTGTGAAAGACTGAAAAGAAGTCGGGCGTAACAAGGCCGACCGGTGTATCGCGCGAACCCTCCCCGGTGTCGAGAAACATATTCCCACTTTGAAAAGCGGCGAGACTTTCAAACGACCTGTTTTGATCGTGCCAATCGATGAAGTCGGGAAGTGATGCGGGCGCGGTTGGTAGTTGCGGTTGTGTGTCCCACACCCAAACCAATCGATCGGGTTCGGGAAAGGGAAGTGGGCGAAGCAGGACTCCATTGACTACGCTGAAAACCGCGGTGGTGGCGCCGATGCCGAGACTCAACGTGAGGACTGCGATAACAGTGAAGAGACGTTGCTTGCGTAGCGTACGAAAACCAAAACGTAGATCACGCGCGAGATCCGTTAGCAGGGAAGTCCTGGGCGCAGGAAATTGTTTGGCAAGCAGATCGTTATGATCGAGCTCAGCAAGCGCGATGCATTCGGCGTCAGCATGGCTGTGGTTTTCCGAGAGTAATTCCTGATAGCGATCGTCCAGATGTTGAGACAGCTCCTCGATGACGTCGGAGTCGAGGTTCAGGTTGGGGAGGCGTTGGGCGATTGCAGACTTCCAATTAGGCATCGGCTCTCCTTTGTCCGATCTACCTCTGCGTCTCTGCGTACTCGGCGTCTCTGTGTTGAAATCGGCGTCGTGGTAGTTGGACCAGGTCTTAACACAGAGACGCCGAGTACGCAGAGACGCAGAGGAGATCGGAGATTGATTACGAAATTTCCATACTGGTAACGCGATTGATGGCGGCGACGAATTCCTGCCAGGTGTTACGTTGCGTTGCCAGGACTTTCTTACCTTCGGCCGTCAGTTTGTAATACCGGCGTCGCCGCTCACCGGCCTTTTCGACCCATCTGCCTTTGATCCAGCCGCGGCGTTCGAGTCGATAAAGTAATGGATAAAGCGACGCGATATTGAATTTAAGAGTGCCGTCCGATCGTGACTCAATCAGTTTGCTGATTTCATAACCGTGTCGCGGTCGCGTCTCAACCAGCGACAAAATGAGCAACTCGGCGGAACCCTTCTTCAACTCGCGATCGAGCATACGCGTGTCTATATCTGTCATAGCCACATATTAGTATGGCAGATATATGCGACGTCAAGAGATTTTTAGAGATTTAAGATTTAAGATTTCAGATTGAAGATTGCGGGTGGAGTCAGTGTCATGCGGTAGCATCGGGTTGTTGGAGAGGTGTGTCTACAAGTCGAGCGGACCCGGCGCTACCGCGCTACGGTACTGACCTCATCGCCGCGAGTCTCCTGACCACCGAGCTACTGACTACTGACCACCGAGCTACTGACTACTGACCACCACTGATTATTGCCTACTGCCTACGGCCTACTGACCACTAACTACTGACCAAGTAGTTCTTTCAAGTAATTTTGCCAAATAGCCGCAATCGTATGCGTACCATGACCTCGGGTCTCGTCAGTGATCGGCAACAAAATATATCGCCCTTGCTTTACGCGTTTGATTTCGCGTTCAAGTATTCCCAGTTCAGGTGGGTTGATAACATCGTCAGCGGAGTTGATCGCAAATAGCGGGGCCTTAATCGTTTCCAATTTCGGTGACGGGTTGTAATCGCGTGAGGAGTCGAAGTAGTACAACATATCGTTCGCGTCAGATCTCGACACCCCGCTCTTTACCCGGTCTTCATAGAACTTGTCAGCAGCTTCTCGCGTGGCTGCCTGCTTGTGCCACGGCAACGCTGCGCTTCCCATTAACAGCAAAATGTTTTGTGCGTCAGTCAATCCTTCGGCCGGTTCTGTCTTGTATTCACCGTTGGCCCACGCCGGATCGTTACGAATCGAATCTATGATCATCTTGCGCATGATGCGATTGCGTCCGGCAATTTCTACCGGCGCACTCGCCAACGGCATCAACGCGTCCATGAAATCCGGATACGTTTCACCCCAAACCCAGGTGTGCATTCCACCCATCGACGTTCCCATCACCAGCCGCAAATGATTCACGCCAAGTTTTTCAGTCACCACCTTGTACTGGGCCAACACCATATCGTCGTATGTGTAATGCGGAAACTTCATGTGCAGACCGTCGCTCGGTTTACTCGAACCACCGTGTCCGATCGCGTCGGGAAGGATGATGAAATACTTCGTACCATCGAGTAGTTGACCTGGTCCAAAAAGAACATTTGCAAACTGCGGTGACAGGAACTGCGTCCCCGTGCCGCCGGTTCCGTGCATGATCAGCACTGCATTTGTTACTACTCCGCTATTGTTCTTAACTGGCGTACCAATCGTGCGGTAATGAAGTTTCAGCTCCGGCAGTGTTTCACCCGACTTAAACTTAAAATCTTTGATGACGTAGTCGCCTTCGACTGGAGTTGGATAATTAGCTGGCCGAGGTTGGGCAGTGATGGTGGTGGCCAGAAGAACGAGTAGAAAACAGAGCGAGAGCAACGTCCGCATTTTGGCTGGTCCTCTTTTGAAATGTTTAGACTTAAAAGCTTTTTACAAACGATCTCCGCGTCTCCGCGTTAAGTCGATGTCTCGGAAAGTGAACGCCATTTAAACACAGAGACGCAGAGAACGCTGAGACGCAGAGAAGAGGCAGAGAACCTATCGGATTCCTACTAATCCCTGCACAGATTGGATCAACTTTTCCGAGTCGTACCCGACGCCATCTTTGAAAACGATCTCAACCTTTTCGATGTCGCTGATGTTCGCTGCCGGATTTCCTTTCACCACCATCAAGTCAGCCTGTTTGCCCGGCGCAATCGATCCAATCCGCATGTCTTCACCAAGAAACTTCGCGCCGTTCAATGTCGCAATCTGAATCGCTTCAACCGGCGTAAAGCCGGCTTCAACCAGCAACTCCACCTCGCGCAGATCACCAAATCCCGCTACGATTCCTCCGTTGCCAGTTGGATCAAGTCCAGCGAGCAGTAGACCACCTGCTTTCACAAACAGGCGTTCAAAGTCCATCGCTTTCCGGAGCAACGCCACATAGTCACCTTGAGAAGGCACTCGCGCACGCGCTTGCAAATAACGCACGCGTGCATCGGTCGACATGACATTCAACATACGCGGATTCAGCAACGCACTGGCAGCGCCAATTCCACTCTGTGACAACGGCGCACCTGCGGCTTCAAACACCGGGAGGGTCGAGGTGACGGCGACTTTCTTCGCCACAATGTGCGAATCATCTCCTGTGCCGGAGCGCTATTGAGATCGAGTTGGCGCAAACTTGCTGCTACACCTGGCGGGCATTGATCGGGTTGTTTATTCGGCACAAACTCCGAGTCGGCCATCATTCCGTGTTCAAGATTATCAATACCGATCTCTGCTGCTTCCTTGTAACCAATCGAACAAAGATGACCAGTGACTTTCAAATTACGTTTGTGGGCCTCTTCAACCACCGCCCGCAACTCATCGCGCGTGATATTCATGTACGCTTTAAACGAAGTTGCGCCCAGGTCAGCCCAGAAGTTGACCATGCGTCGTGCATCGTCAGCGCCAGTCAAGGTGTGCATCACCGGGGTAAAAGAACCCGGACCTTCGAGGTAAGGCGAAGTGATGTGCATCTTTGGCCCAACCATGCGGCCGGCGTCGATGAGTTTCTTGATTTCGAGATCTGAATAAGGAGCAACGCTGCCAGTGGTACGAATGGTGGTGACGCCGTTTGCCAGATACAAGCGCGGGAAGCTGATGCCCATGTTGGAATACATCGGCGGCGTGCCTCCCATCGGAAAGAACATGTGGTCGTGCATTCCGACGAGGCCCGGCATGACCGTGTAACCATTCAGATCCATCGTCTGAGCGTTGGCCGGAATCTTCGCACTGCTACTCGGTTCTACTGATTGAATCTTGCCGTCACTGATCACGACCGTCTGATCGTCGCGTGCGGCTGCGCCGGTGCCATCAATGATGCGCACATGTGTGAGTGCAATCAATGCCGCGTCAGTGCGGACAAACTCTCGCCGATCAGGCGCCTGGGCCAATGAATTAGTAGCGAAACAGAGAATTAGAAGGACAGGGAGTTTAAGTTTCATTTGTCGATACCTGCTCAGGAAAGTGATGACGCAGAGAATAGCAGAGTTGGGGATGTCCGCCGCAAGGACTGTGAATGTCCGACTTGCTATGGCGTTCCGACATGGCAGCGGGTTATATTCAACTCCCCAGTCAAATGATCCGACTTTAGGAGGACTTCAGAAGATGCGTCGCACGTCTATCATAACGTTTGCTCTATTGTGTCTGATGGTGGTACCCGCGGTTATCTTTTCGCAGGGTGCGCAAGAGACTTCGCGCGGAGTTGAAGGTGGCGGTATTTCAGTTCCCGGTTGGAAGGGCCAGGTAGATGCTAAGGAAGCGACTGCCGGCATGACCGTGAACAACGCCAAGTTTGCTAAGGAAGGAAACGGATTCAAAGTCACGACTGGACCAGCGATTACTTATTGGAATCCAGATAATAAAGCGAGTGGTGATTACACTGTTAAGGCGACATTCACTGAGCCGAAGTACATGAACCTCAACAATCATCCGCACCCATACGGAATCATGATTGCCGGAAATGACATGGGCACGGACCAGCAGAGTTATCTCTATTGCGCTGCTTATGGTAATGGAAATTTCATCGTGCGTGGCTTTGGACCAGCGCCGTTTCAAATGAATGGACGTGGCGCTCCGGATCCGGCAGTCAATAAAGCCGCTGGTGTGGGCCAACCGGTGACGCAGGAGATCGCGCTGACGGTCAAAGGCGACAAGGTTGAGTGCTCGATCAATAACAAAGTGGTCGCGAGTTACGACAAAGCAGCGTTGGTGACGACAGGGAAGTTGAAGTCAACGGACGGAGTTTATGGAGTCCGCTTCGCACACAACACCGAAGCAATCGTGACTGGATTGACGGTAAGCAAGCCGTAAATTATTTAAGACCGTAGATTGGCGAGTCTGCAAGAGTTTTAACCACGAAGGCACAAAGGACACTAAGGTTTAGTGACTTCGTGCCTTTGTGGTTAAGCCTGCTACTTTTTCAGCGCTACTGTTACCCGCGAGCTATTAAACCCTTCAGCCACCAGCGTCAGCGGTTCACTCGATAAACCCTTTACGTCATAACTTGCTGTGAGCGTCTTTGTCTCTCCCGGTAATAGCGAAACGTAGTTGTCCTGCCACACAACTGGTAACAACGGCTCGTCAGTTCGTCCCTTCTTAATCTGCAACTGAACGAAGAAGGCCAGTTGTTTACTCGGGTTCGAAATCGTGATGTGCGCCGTTTCCTCTTCAACGTTTCGTCGCACGGTGGTGGCGCTAATGTTCAACTTCACCGCGGGCAAATTCTGAAGCTGCGACATGTCGGCGTAAGAACTCGTCGGCGTGTAATACCATGTCGACTTCTCCCAGTCCAATACATCATCAGTTTTCGAAAGCCAATAGAAATTGTTACTGACAACTTCCCGGCGCGTATTCTCCAACGTTAGCTTTAAAAAGAATGTCGACGATAGCCCGGGTATTTCCGGCAACGTCAAACTCTTCACATTCGCATCGGCTGGCAAATCGACATCGAGAACTTTCGAGAATTTCTCATTCGAGTCGATATCGTAAACTCGTACCGCCAAATGAAGGTTTTTATGTGGCTGATGAGTCATGTTCACAAGTGTGATTGATTTATCACTATACGAATATTGGGCATGGACAGGCTCGCAGGCTGTTTTGGTACCGAAATAACCGCCGCCCGGCATCAGGTAATAATCGTAGAGATGCCAGATCAATCCCGGCCAGGCGTTGTTGAGCATCCACTGAATGACTCCGGTTGATTGATAGCGGTTCGCTCCGAACCCTTCAAACATTGCCCGCTGGCCTTCATACGCCATGAGCTGAGACTTGAACGCGTAATCGTTGACATCTTTTGCTGGTCCATAGCGACCTTCAAGCGCGTTCGTGAACACTTTCAATGTCTTGAATTGACCACCGCCGGCGTGAAAATTCCAGCGATCGTCTATGGGCCACAAATGATCGCGCGGGATAATTCGGCGCAAAGTTTCGAGGGGCGGAACGGCTGGACCAGGACTAATCTCGGTGGCAAACCCGTGCGCACCGCCAAGCTTTGTGTCGAGTTGCCAGTATGAAGGCGGCACCCATTCGTAAGGTCCTTCCATCTTCACACCAGATTCGCCAGTCACCGTAGTCGGTTTTGCAGTCGCAGATGACAGATAAGGATTGAGCCAATGGTAGCGCTGCAGGATGTCGATATACATCTTCTCAACATCTGCCGGCGGAGGATTATCACTGCCATTCATCCAAACGAGCAGACTCGGATGATTTCGTAAGCGCCTGATCTGATCGGTCTGCGACTGCGCTGCAATGTCGTAATCCTTCTGGTCCCATACCGGTCCTTTTTGATAATCGCCACGATGCGTCCAATGCTCCCAGTGTGAACAACAACACCAACCCGCAATGATTAGTATTCCCTCCTGATCGGCGAGATCGAAGAAGTAGTCAGGTTGAAGTTGTCCTTCAAGCCGGATCGCGTTGAGATTCATGTCTTTCACATAACGAAACTCGGCGCGAATTTTCTCCGGCACAAAACGTAAAAACATGTCGGACGCCCATCCGCCGCCACGAACCAAAATATTTCGTCCATTGATCTTGAAGACAGTGTGTTTTTGAGCGTCGAGTTCTGAAGTTACTTCACGAATACCGAAGCGAGTGGTTTGTCGATCCGAAATCTTGCCGTCAGCAACGAATTCGGTTTCAAGTGGATGCAACGTTTGCGGGCCAAGATGAACGGGCCACCAAACACGCGGATGGGCCACATTTAATTGGGGATAATTTTCAGGAGTGAAACTGATCGACCTGGCTTCTTTAGGATTTAACTGGACTTTCTGAGAAAGCTGAAATCCCAACAGCCGCGTGTTTAGCGTTCCTTCAACCGACTGGTCAGTAGCGTTTTGTAATTCGACGTTGACGGTGAGTTTTGCGTTTTCCAGTGAAGCGTTATCGAAATGTGTCGCAACCTGGGGATAGCGAACTGTGACTGGACCACTCGTGTCGATGAAGACGTCGCGATAAATTCCCATGTTCTTATCAGGCGGCATGGGGTTCCAATCAACGAAGGTCCAGCCGAGATCATCCACCTGTTGCGGCAAAACTTCGACGGCCAGAGTATTCAATCCGCCAATGCGAGCGGCGTCTTTGATGTTCAATTCATAAGTGCGAAAAGTCCCGGCGATGTCGTTGGTCGTCGCAATCTGTTTGCCGTTGAGCCAGACATTGGCGCGAAAGTTGATGCCTTCAAAGTGCAGCCAAACGTTCTTGCCGACATAAGAAGCGGGAAGATGAAATTGCGTTCGATACCACCATGAAGAGCGGAAGGGACTATCCGCCGGCATATCGAGATTGGAGAAGTTTGCGCCGATTGGATAACTGCAGCCGGGAATCTGCCGCAGATTTTGATCGTAGAAAGGTTCGGCGTAGACCTTGTCGTCGACGAGTGTGCCGACAACGGTCGAGGGAACAGTCGCAGCGTACCAGCCTTTCGGTTGGAAGGAGGCCGTTGAGATTGCCTCGCCGTTGTCTTTGAGTGCCGTAGATGACTGAATGTGCCAGTTAGTTTTGAGGTATTGCTTGTAGTCGTGGTTGAGTTGCGCGTTAACGGTGGTCCAACCAGCTAAGATGGTAATGCTTGCGAGTAAAAGTAATTTTCGCATCGTCGTCCTTCTTCCTCTGCGTCTCTGCGTTCTCGGCGTCTCTGTGTTTAAAACTGGATTCGATTAAACGATCGTTGGTTTTCAACACAGAGAGGCTGAGGACGCAGAGACGCAGAGTTATGCTATCGCTCTGCTATTAAACGGCCAGCGGTCTGAGCGCCACGACCAAACCAGGAAGAAGATCGCGCCAAGTGCGAGTGTGCCGAGTCCGAGCAGAATAACTTTCGGGCTTGCTGTGGAAAAGATAAACACCCAACCGAGTAGGGCAATGACACTTGGCAGCGGATACAGCCACATCTTGTATGGCCGTTTCATGTTTGGCTGGTTCTTGCGCAACAACATTAAGCCGAATATTTGCCCGATGAATTGGACCAGAATGCGCGTCGTGATAAGTGCGTCGATGACGATATCAAGTGAGAAGAAACTACAAATGATGGCGATCAATCCGAGGACGATTAGGGCAACGTAAGGAAATCTTTTAGTCGGATGGAGCCGGCCAAAGACCTTGAAAAAATAACCATCAATCGCCGCCGCGTAAGGAATGCGCGAATAGCCCAGCAACAAAGCGAACACCGAACCAAAAGCTGTCCACAGGACCATCACGGTGAAAATCGTCGCGATCTTGGTTCCGTAGATCTTTTCCATCATTACCGAAACAATAAATCCCGACTCCGGATGCGTTTCGGCAGGAACGAATTCACGCCAGGGCACTACGCCAATCACCGATAGATTGATCGCGAAGTAGATAATCGCGACGCCTATTACGCTGATGATGATCGAACGGGGAATTGTGCGGCCTGGATCTTTTACTTCGTCACCGATATAGCAGACGTCGTAATAACCAAGATAGTCGTAGACGCCGATTCGGGAAGCTGCGCCAAGTCCAAAAAGAAAACCAACTGAAAAGGTGAAAGCACCCGGTGGAAAATCAAAGGCCCGCGCAGAACTAAAATGCATTGCGCCCGTGATGATGACCGCGAGCGTAGTAAGCAGCGTTCCAATCCAAAGGCTAACCGTAATCTTTCCGATCGAAGTAATGCGTCGATAGAGCAGTATGATGTTGAATACGCCAACTGCGGCGGCGACGAGAAATGTTTGCTGCGTCGTGATGCCTTGCCAGATGTAGCCGGTATAACGAGCGAACCCGATGTAACCGGAAGCGATCTCTAAAGGACCACTCAGAATAAATTGCCAGATAAAAAGAAAGGCGAGTAAGCGGCCGAATTTTTCGCGACCAAAAGCTTCGCGTAGATAAAGGTAAGAGCCCCCGGCGCCGGGCATTGCGGCGCCGAGTTCACTCCAAACCATGCCGTCAGGAATGGCGATGAGCACGGCGATGAACCAGCCAAACATCGCTTGTGGACCACCGAGGGCCGACATTAGCAATGGGATCGTGATGAATGGTCCAACCCCGATCATATTTGACATGTTGAGGGCCGTGGCTTGGAGTAGTCCAAACCGGCGCAGCAGCGGTTGATCTTTTTGTTGTTCGGTCATTGGCCAGGAAGGTGTTCATAATATCTGAAGAAGGGATTATTGAGAGAGATTTTTTTGCTGGTGTTCCTTTGCGTCTTTGCGCATAAACAAAAGAGGGTGGCCGAAGCCACCCTCTTCATACGATTAACCAAACCAAAGCGCTTAGAAGCTTTCAACGCCTCGGAACCCATTCTTGGCCGTCTTCATGATCCATCCCAGCACGCGGGCGGTGTCATAGCAGTAACCGAGAATGTAATTGCACGTTGAGAGACAATGTTGCGAGCACTCTTTCTTCATCTCATCAAGTTGGGTGACGTCAAACTTATGATCGCCAACCACACCCCAATCATGCGTTGCCGAGTACATCGGGAAGCATGGTGCGAGCGTCCCGTCAGTACGAATGATCAGTGAATTTTGGCCTGCACGACATTGCCATTCCGGAACCTGACCCCGCATTAACAGCTTCATGTCTTCCATGTGCTTGACCGGGTTCACCATCTTATAGCCTTCGTTCTTACGCTTATCGTTGAGATAGTCGAGCAGCGCATCAACCTTGGGCCAGTCTTCCTTCGTGAGGTACGTCTCGTTCTCGTTAAGATGTTTGAAGTGGTCCTGCTCCGTCATCGGAGTTTCGTTGATGTGATAGTCCGTGGCGATGCCGTTGTCGTGAGCAATCTCGGTGAGTTCCTTAACATCGTCCATATTGTTATGGCAGATGTTGATGTTGAACATCACCGTGTAGCCATAGACTTTCTGCTTCTTCACGAGATAGTCGAAATAAGGACGAATCGGCTCGAGCGCCTTTGGCAGTGACTTTCGATCTTTAACTGAATCCACCGCGAGATTGACTGTCGCCAGACCAGCATCGCCCAGACGATCGATTACATCAGGCTTCATCAAACGTCCGTTGGTCGGCAAGTAGACGAAGATGCCTTTTTGCGCACTGTAATAAACGATCTTGTGAATGAAGTTGGGCCGTAACAGCGGCTCACCGCCCATGAGCGCCAACACACGCGAACCGATCGAGTGCAACCAGTCGATCGAGCGCTTCGCCACATCCTCGGTCATTCCTTTGACTTTGTTGTCGTAGGACCAGCAATAGTGACAATCGAGGTTACATTTCCAGTCCGTGAACAAGTAGGGAATGATTGGCCGCAACGAGTTGCGATTCTTCAGCGAGCGCGATTTGAAATAAGGCGCACCCCACGTTTTCCACGTGCGGATGCCATTCATTTTCAGGTATTCCTTCCGCGTCATTTCCTGATCACCAGCGCGCTGTGGATACGGCGGTTCAGGCAGAACTGACTCGGGGTCGGCTTCCAGCGTGCTTCGGCCAGGGCGTTTGTAGAGAATCTGATGCAGCTTTGGATCAATGCGAAATGGCGGCGGGGTAGCGCCAGTCTCATTGGGATGAGTACTCATGTGTGGCTCCTCGAATTGAAAACTTGTCAAACAGAAACGGTAGTTCAAGTGCTAAAGTTATCAAAAATAGCTTTGTAGCGCTTGAAGAGTCCGTTCGCAACTGTGCAGAACGGTCCCAGACAACATTATTTCGTAATTAGCTAACGAGACTGCGCTTCTCGAAGTTAAATAATCGAGAAAACTCGTAGTCAGGTCCAGATCAATCCTGCGAAATATAACCTGTCAGGGTCACGAAGAAAAGCGGTAAAGTAGACAAACCCCAGTTATTCTTGTGACCAACCCGGAGCAGCTTTGGACAGTCGCGTGGCCGACCGTGCCGCCCTATTTTCGAGAGCCGATTTTTGGCCGCCCGCCGTGCATGATCGCCCATTTCAGCACGAGCCCGCCGAACAAGTAAACATCGAACCCGTCGCTTTATCCGTATATGCCGAAGAGACTTACTTAACCGGGATCACTGCTTGCAGAAATTATTGTCCCCTGGCTGACAACTTAGATCTCACCCAGCACTGCGCATTCAATGGTTCGCCTTTTAATTGGAAGTTGCTCCTTTGCTCATTCCTCTCGCTTCCTTTTCGCCTCCTCCAACCACTGGGCCAACTTCTCGTCGTTTGCGGCATAACGTGCCCAGCCCTGCGCCGTGCTATTCCAGCGATGATCCTTGATCGTCATGTCGATACCATGGTCGATGAGGAACTGCATCGCCTCGTAGTTTCTATGCCAGACGAGTTCGTGGAGGATGCTGGCCGGCTCATGTGAACTCCACGTCGTGTTGACGTCGGCGCCGTGTTGAAGTAAGAAGTCGGCCACGTCGAAGTGACTATTGATGATGGACCATGCGAGCGCTACATCGAGCACACGCTGCTGGTTCAGCGGGCCCCATTGTCGTGCATATTCCTCGACGCGACTTTTGGGCATGTACGGACTTGCAGGGTAGTGTTTCTCAACCTCGCCCAACGCAGGTGAACCGGAGTCGTCGAACCATTGCTTCACTCGCGCAAGGTCGCCCATGCCCGCCGCGTGTGGCAGATCGTCCGGGATTGACCAGACGCGTTTGAGGATTGGAATGACGCGTGTGTTCGCGTAAGTGAACGCGAACTCGATTGCCTGCGACTGCGGCGGTGGCTGAAGTCGCATGATCGCAGGATTCAAATCCAGCAGGGCAGTGATGAACTGCTCGCGGCCATGAAGCGCCGCTCTTTCGATCATACTGGTTTGAAACTCCACAAAGTCTTCACCGAGCAGCCACGGTTCGCTTTGCAAGAGACTCACGAACGTTGATAGGTCGCTCTCTCCGCGTGGATCTTTCAGTGACGTCTCCGCGCCACTCCACGAATAGACCGCACGGTTGACGCGCTCCATAACAAATGCTTTCCACAAGCCGGTGGTCGTTGCGTGTGCAGGTCGGTTCTCAATGAAGTACTCGATGAACACTTCGCGACCTACGCTTCCGTCGATATTTGTACCGAGCTCGGGAGCGAGTGCAATTGCCTGGTCCAACAGTAGCGACGCGATTGCTTCATGCTTGAAATCGCAGGCGATTGTGAACGCTTCAGTGACTGCGGAGAGATCGTTTTCCCCGAGCGTTTCGCGCACGGCCTGAATGTCGTCGAGTGCTACAAAAAATTTTAGCGTTCGAGGAAGCAGGCCTTTACGGTGGAACAACTCAAGCAGTCCTCTTGCGCGAGATATGAGAAGACCATCGCATACCGATGGCCTCACTACTGCCCCGGCGTCGATCAGCAGTTCTGCGCAAGCGGCGCGTGTGAAGTGTTGTTCGCTGGACGAGTCAAAGCTATCGCCGTAAGAGCTAGTCGCGATTCCTAACAGTCCGCCTTCCGCATCCTCGCGTTGCCACGAAAGCAACGCGGGGTACTCGGCCAGCAGTTGCTTCAAACTATCGACGTTGTTGTCATGTATAACGCGTCGCGCCTGAGCTGCAGCCTGGTCCAATCCGTTGTCGAGACGTTTGTTCACCTCCGCGGTGAGATCCTGCCAACCTGCAAAGCCGTACTCACGCGCAATCACGAGTTGTGCGTTACGTTGTGTCAGTGGTAGTTCAGCCTGTGGCAACTGCAGTCGCGCACGTGTGATGGCGTCGGCATCACCTTTGGCAACATCGCGCGCCAATTTCTTTGCTTGTTTACGGAGAGATTCGAGAGACGGACGATCAGTAAGAGGCTTAGGGACGGAAAGAGAACTCGATCCAGAGGCACTCCTGGGATCGGAAACAGACTGGGACCGCGAGGCAGACTTGGAATTGGGAACAGACTTCGAAGTGGTCATTGCGACCTCCTTTCATTAATCGCCTGTACCCCGCTGAAACCAGGCTGAAAGAAGGTGCGAACGCACACGATTCAGACCGAACAGGTGGGAATCATTCCCTTGCCGCGGGTAGGTGGCGCCCTGTCAACGCGCTACCGGCAGTATTGAGTTATAGCTGCTTCGATGTCAATGGTTGTGAGGGTAGATTCGCTTCCAACGGTAAATGAAACACACTTCGTTGAATCCGGTGTCAAAGTCTTGCTCAGCACATCTGCAAGTGCATCTCTACTAAGCCTCTGGTTAATTCCACTACTGGTAACAAGATTTACTTGACGGTCCGGCAACAAAGAGATCCCGGAAGGAGTCGCACTATCATGGCATCTAACTTTTTTGAGTCCTAATGAGTCCCTACTAAGAACACATCCCAGGCCCAACGAGCTATGTGCCCTTCCTTTGAATCTTTCACTTTCGCCCTATACCTGAACTGATTGCCGTAGTTGTCAGTTCGCTTTGACAATTTATACTCAAGATCTATTGCACCTAAACCAAACGCTTCTAACGAATATAACTCGCCTGGCTCAGAGATTCCATTGTGATTTAGATCCTGCCAAAGTCGAAGTTTCCGAAAAACGGCATCGTTCGAATCAATCATACCGTCGCTATTTCCGCCGGCCTCGGGCTTATCAAATTCGGCTAAGGCTAAAAAGCCATTTTTGTTATTAACCTCGGGCTGTAGACTCAAGTCGCCAAATAACTCTCGTCCGTTGTTTATCGTACCATCACGATTTCGGTCCAGGGCTAACCACGCATCATCACTGTTAGCAGTGGTCCAGGATAACTTGTCACGCGTGCCGTTACTATTCAAATCAAAATAGACACCGTTGTTAACATTTGTCATGGAATACCCATTACCCTGAACATCGATGACGATTGGCGATCCGCCACACGTATCACAGCCAGTACAGATGCAATAATTGGCATCGTAATCCCCGCCAGCTTCATAACAGTTATTTTGGAAGGTAGGGCTACGTCCGCAAAGACTTCCGCCCCACAGTCCCAGTCCTGAATAACATCCACTAATAGTGTAATTGCTCCAATCAGGGCCTCCGCCGCACATCCCTATAGCAGAATTGGTACCGCAGGTTCCGGTAGTAAAATTCCAATACATTCCCCACAACGTGCAGTCGGATTGCGATTGTGGCAGCTGGTTGCACGTGCCACTCGTAAAATTCCAGAACCATCCGAGGCTTTCGCATCCCTCTGGGTCATTCGGTGTTGGACTAGGTGAGGGCGACGGAGAGGGCGATGGGCTCGGCAGAGGGTCGCAATAGATTGCACGCACCGCGTTGTAATCACAGGCTGTGGGACCATTCTCATTAAAGGAATGCGTGCCGGTTCCTGCCATAATACTCAAGTCAGGAGCTGAACATTTGGGGGTTGTGGTTGATAGGCAGTCGTTCAGATTAAAAGTATGACCTGTCTCATGACTGCCAAAATAATTAAACAATGCTCCGTCACTATTTTGGTTAAAGGCGATGTTAGGGTTAATTCTTGTCCGGGCAGCCTCAACACGCCCACCAAACCCTGCAAATCCAAGTGTGTCACCCGTGCGCGCATTACCATTAACATCCGGATCGGGTTCAGCTACTAACCAATAATGATGGTGAAAGGGTGGCTCATTGATGTAGTCACCGGGCGCGAAACTGACTGCTTCAAAATCATGGAATGAAACAGTTGTACAACTAAAAAGACTATTCCATTTTGTTTCCCCACTCTCGATTCGGTCCGCTGCTTCACTGGTCCAAAGTAAAAACTGATCATCGATCTTTACCGTTACACTCGTCGCTGGCGCCCAGGTGTTGGTTGTGAGGGATATAGGATTCATGTGGCCCGGAGTCACTAACGGCGGAGCACAACCGCCCTGACAACTGACAGGCATTGTTAAGTTAAAACTTAAACCGAAGATACACGCCAAAAGTAGGATGCAATGTAAGAGTCGCTCCATACCTGCAGACATGAGGTTTTCCTTCGCTATTACTTTGTGAGTAAGTCTTGAATGCGTTTCCTAATCTCTGTCTCAGAAAGGCCGTCCAGAGAAAGAAACTGCGAGGAGAAATCGAGAGCCGCGATGCCTTCATTAGTTAGTGCGTAGGCTGTGAGAATGGTGACGTCGGGCTTCCGTTTTGCGCTTAAGAAGAATAAATATCGCATGCCAACCTCAGGCATATTCACCCCGTTTACTTTGAACAAAACCTGTTGACCGTTCGGGTATTTCACATAGCCACCGACTCTATCAACTGATAAAAGCGATCCCTCTTTAAGCTCGTCGTGATTCTTTAAAACAGATTCGACGGCGAGGTTGAATTCAGAGAAGACACCACGCTTGTTTTCGGAAACGTGTGCCTCTGAAGTTGCAACAGTGGCAATGAGAATGGCGTCGCTTTCAGTTACTGGTAGGGCTGGAAAGTCAAGGTAACCTTCAGAAGAGAGAGTGGCTTCAGACACCCAAGGCGCTGGCTTGGGAACTACGAGGTGCCACGCATTGTAGCGTTGACGCTTTTCCTTCTTTTGACGGCCCTGTTCTGAGTTTGGGTCTGTTTCATCAAATTGCGCGACGGGAAATGCACGATTCGCTTTACTTGCTCGCTCTGCATTTGAGTTTTTTTGTGAAGCAGCATAACCCGTAAATAGCGAGTCCCTCCGACGAACAAATGACACTATAAGCGTGATGGTGAAGAGAATTAGTAAGACTAAGGTTAGCTTGCGCATAAGACACCTCTTGAGTGGAGCGCTAAGGCGCGAGTTAGCGCATATGATTGCGAGCGAATATTGAGACGCTTATACGTCGGACAGATGGGACGAGTCAAATAAATTCTGGAGCTTATCTATCAAGCCCGGAGCTTTTAAGAGGCCACTATTTCCTATGACTGCTGAGTCCGGAGCCTGCTCGCCCTGTTCACACCGAGCCAGACAGCGTCACTCACTCTGATAGCGATAAGTCTTAAATCTTGACTTACTCCCCCCGCAACATGTTACTTGTTAGCACCGAGCCACATACCAGCCGAAGCGACCTGCCTAGTCAGCTTCAACTAGCCTTCCAAAACAAGAGACGCCTTCACCGGAATCTGCCTCGTTTTCTTTGATATAATGGCCCAATGATTTCACGTAAGTCTGCAAAACTAATTGGAGAAGTGTACGCCCTTCACTTTCAGTCGCCGATGCCAAGCTATACCCCTGGCATGCTCGACACAAAACAGGTCATAGCTGATGAATTGAACGATTTCTTGTTTACCAACGATTATGACTTGTGGTTTTTGCAAGTAATGCGGAGTCTGCCGAACAATCAAAATGACCAGCTCCTGATGCGAGCTGTCATGGGAATTCATACAGGAGAGACTCTAGTTCCGGGAACGAAGGAATGGACCTATCCGAACCGCCAAAAGCTTGGTCAAACAATACTTCTAAAGATGGCCGAGGATATGCTTCGTTTGTATGACATCCTTGAGTACAACAAGATTGATTACTCAAAGGCCACGACTGAAGCGCAGGTAAAAATTCTTCAGACATTCGAACAGTATCCACGCAAAGCTGAAGATAAGTTGGCCCTAATGAAATCTCAGTTAGAAATTGAGGGCTACATCTATCGTGAAGGCAAATTGCTGCCTACTGAGCATTCAGTAATTGACGACAGACAAGAGCAGACGTATTTAGAAACGCTTATCAACGATGCACACTTCTCGAAGAACAACATCATTCTGCATCATCTCGCTCTTTCTGAAGAACACTACATCAGCGGGAAATGGGGAGATAGCAGTTCTAATTCCCGCAACTTTCTTGAATCGCTGTTAGAGCAGATAGCCGATGCAATTTCGATTAAGAAAACTGGAGCCAGTCTGCCAGCGAGCATCTCCAAGCGGCCTAAGGAGGTTCGCGAGTTTCTTGAGGACAACGGCTTTATTGATTCAACTGAACGCGACGCTATCCAGAAAGTCTATGGGCTAATCAGTAATACAGGTTCACATCCGAACATGGCCCACCAAGACCAAGCCCGATTAATGCGAAACCTCGCACTTACTTTCAGCCAGTACGTTCTTTTGCAGTGGACAGGTTATCTAAAGAATAATCCCTAATTGTTCTCCGTTGGAGAGTCCCGCTGTTTGTCGTTTGTCCTTGCTGAGTTGTGGTGTCGCAGGATAAAGCCAATCAAAAACGACCCAGCGTAGCCAAGTCTTTTCGGGGAAGCTATCAGGCCTTCTCTTCTTTTCAGTAAGTCACCCACAACTTCTTTCTTTAAACTCTTCACCCTACTTTTTCAGAAGGTAAGAGAGAAAGATTTTCTGCCATCAGGATGCGATGTTCCAGCGAAAGCTCCGAGTACATGTGCTTGAGGCGGCCGGTTCCTCTTCCAACTTCCGCCGGCGCCGAATGTCGGCTGCTCCATGCCGCCGTATTGGCCTTCCACTTGTAGTAAGTAGCTTCGCTAACCTGGTGTTCGCGACACATGTCGCGGGCTGTTCGTCCAGCTTCCACCGCTTTCAAGATACCGATGATCTTGCTGCTCGCTAATTTGCTTTTTTCATCCGATCCCCTGGCGTCATACTCGTCTGGAAATCTCCACTTTTCAATGGTCCTGTTTTGGGGGAGGATTACAATGCAAAATAGATCATTGAATGCTTCAATCGCAGTTATCGTGAAGCGGTACCCGACATGTTTATTTTCAAGACCTGAATGAGGTGAGAGAGCAGACTGAGAAGTGGCTCAGGGAATATAACGAGGACCACCACCTGAGTCTCTGGGTCACAATGACGCCAAGGAATATTTACTAACCCCTCGGCCGGAAATCTCTACTAATGATCGTCCTAAGATGGGGAGGCTTACAAGACCCCCGGTATCGTCAACGCAATAAGATTTCGTCCAAAGTCGCACCGATCTCCTGATGTTTTTCCAGCAATGCATCTTTGAGCTTAAAAACTGACTCAAGAGTATGAATAGAAAAAAAATTACCGTGAGTGGCTAAGTCGCGAACGATTTCGTCTCTATAGGTAAGTCGAGATACATGGATAACGCAGTCTTTCTTCTCTGGATCGTATTTTTCAGCGAAATATCTATAAATATCACCTTCAGAATCATTCTTGAGGAAGCTAAAATCAATAAGGTTGCCCCAATGTCGAAGCGCGAAACTCACTAGAGGTCCATAGCGAGTCTCTCTTCCGGTATGAGTGCCTATTATGCTCCCATCACTTATTTCAATCGTTCTGAACTCGCTTTTCAAATAACGAAGAAAATGCGTTATACCGACCTTACGCTTGACTTTGAGATACTTCTGTAGACGCTCTAGTTGTGGAACAATAAGACATCGTTCCATTAGCCCCGGATTCATCTCTGTGAGAAGGTCAAAAACGCTGTCAGCAAAAAAATTTTTTCGATATTTTTCAATTAATTTCTCTTGGACCTCCGGCTTCGAGTCACAAATGAAACGTGCGACGAAATATTCTTGAAACGACCGATGAGCGAAAGCAATCAACAAACCATCTTCGATTAACAAACAAACTGCTTGTTCGGTATCTAAAAGGTAGTCGTTTTCATTAAACTTAATCCGCAATATTCTCTTACTCTTTTCCAAATACTCTAGAGCTTCTGATTGAGTGAACTGAAAGAGGCGCTTATCATAAGTCTGAATCGCAAATGCGGAGAACACTCTCGCAAAATCTTGAATATCAAGTTTGCACCGCCTGGTTCTTTGAAATCCTCCCTTTAAAGCATCATGACGTTGAAAGAGAGCTTCGTATGCTTGGTTGTAGAATACGTTTAGTTTGCTAGGAATGTCAGCACTCTGACCAAACGTCAGTAGCATTATTGAGAGTAGGAGTGGATTTGAAAGGAAGGATATATGTCTTTTGAACAAACCGCCTTTCAATTCTTGGAGAAATTTGGCTTTCAAATCAGGATCGAATGGCAGTTTTTCAATCAGCTCACACGCTTGGCCTAAGTCTAAAGATTGAATTGCACAAACAGAAAAGGATGACCAACCGGAAAATTCGTTGTCGGGACGAGACGAAACGCAAATCAGGTTTTGGTCATATACCTTCGCTAGCTCGATTAATTCCTTACTGACCCTTTTTCTGATTGCTGATGCAATTTCGTCAAAACCATCGAGCAGTAGAAGAAAGTGTCCCGCTTTCAATGCTCTTTCGATGTATAAGTCATCTAATGCAAAACTATTTTGGCGAAGCGTGCTATAGATAAATTCCTTCAGCGATTGCGGGGTTTGGTTAAGTTCGCGCAATTCAAGAAAGATGGGAACCCTCTTCGCCTTGATTCCATCTAACAGAAGGTGACGCATCATCATTGATTTGCCGCTTCCACCTGTTCCTGTAATTACGACAAAGCGATTAAGCGATTCTAAAGCGCAGACGGAAGCCTGAATTAACTGTCCCTTCGATGTGAGACCCATTGGAACGTAAAAGTTATAAAGATAGGTGGGTTCGTCTCGAATGAAAAAGGATTTCGCTCTCGAATACCGAGCCAGCACACACTGAAGATATTCTTTGTAGGATCTATTTAGTCTCAGCCGAATCGCGTTAGCCGCCCCTTTTAGAACGTCCTTTCCAGTGTTGTAGAAGTTCTCAATATTTTGCTGAACGAATTCGGCGGCAATCCTATTAATGTCGAAATCAGTATCGCTCATATGGTTTGTCACGTATTGAGGAGTTACCGGATCTTGTCGAGGTATCGGCTAGAGCAAATTAGTTCAGGAACAAACGCGACGCGGGTTCTTTGACGTCTTTCAAGTTGAGGATTTTGAGCCGAGCAGGACTCGAACCTGCGACCCACTGGTTAAAAGCCAGTTGCTCTACCGACTGAGCTATCGGCCCATCTACATGCAGAGAGCACGCTGTGCGTGCTCCTTCGATGCGAGGCATTCTACAAAAGCAGGTTGGGTTTGTCCAAAGGGGTTAGTTTGGCGGTGGCACTCGTACTGTTTGTTGGGAAAAGTTGACCACCAGGCAAACTTAGGAGAGCGATCCGATAAGCAGGTACAAAGCACCCTCGTGCAAACCGATCTTTGTGGCAATCCTAAGGTCTGTGTTTTTCTTGACACTCGCTCAGTCAGGGTTATATCGTAAGCGCGCTTTTGCATCCGGTCGTCAAAACCTCGTACTCGTCGACTTTCTTCAGCTACGCAGTCCAGGTAGTAGCCTCACGTGAGCTACATCTTCTTGTCGCATAGTCTTATCGATCACGTTGGGCCAATCAGAAGGCAGTCGAAATGTTGAGGACGCGCTTGCGGAAGGCATTGTTATTCTTCATAGCAAGCGGCGGTTCTCAGACACGAACCAACATAAGACAACGAACCAACATAAGACAACGAACCAACGTCGGAAACGACTAGATAACGACCTTTACAAGTTCATCTTTGAGTCTGGAGAACCCTCAATGATTTCCATACCCGGTCATTTAATAGAGTACATCCTCCTTGGTCCATTGGACGATCGGAGGCAACTACAGGATTCCCCGATTCTCGGCGACGTGTGGGTTGAATTTGGCAAAGTGCCTGGCGAAGCGCTGGATTTATTGATCGCTCCCTACAAGGGCCAGCATTCCGGTGAAGTGGCTGCGAAGATAGATGATGGCGTTAATCGAGATGCCAACGTCGCCTACCTGCAAGGACTGATCGTTGCCAATCTCACCTTTGAAGAATTGGCGCGCGTGGTTGTTCCGAAGACGAGATGGTGGATTAGCCGATGGTCCAAACCGGTCACTGAAACAACCAAGAAGCCAGCGAAGAAAAAAGCGGGGAAAAAGGCAGGAAAGGCGACACCGGAACTTCAGGAAGGGCACGAACTTCACGAATATACGCGAGCAAGAGTCGAGAAGGTGGTGGGTGATATTTTGAGTCAGGCAAAAGAATGGAACTCCAGAAAGAGCCTGCGTCGTTTGCCAGACATCCCGTCCCTGGATCGATTTGTTGCATTGACGGGGCTCATTCTGTGGGCCGGCGCGAATGAGCCGGTGAAGAATGATCCGCTGGCCCCGACGACCGAGCAGATTGCGAACATATTGGACCAGGCTGAGCCAAAAGAGATCGCAGATCGTCTGGTGAAACTTGCCGAGTCAATGCTCAGCGACAACACCCGAGATCCGATTGTCTGGCAAGTCTCACTAAACCGCTTTGCGATGCCGGCACTAACAAAATCTGTGGGCGCTGTTAAAGCAGATGCGGCGAGCACGCTATTCAAGGTTAACTGCAGTGAAATCACGTGGGCCGTGCTTGATTCGGGAATCGATGGTGATCATCCCGCTTTCAAGACATCGGATGGAAAGAAGAGTCGAGTGACACGCGCGTTCGATTTCAAGAACTTTCGCCGGATAGTAAGTTTGAGTAATTCGAAAAAGGTGGTGCGCGATCAAAACGTCAAGATATTGAAGGCCGATGAGACGTGGTCCACGCTGGTAAATCCGCCGGAAGATCCAGCAGCCGATCTCGAGCAACTCGCCAAAGACGCTGTTAAGCGTGGGCCAATACAATGGGAAATTGTATCGAGGTTTGTGGAAATTAAGCCGGACACACGACCGTCATCCAATCACGGTACTCATGTGGCAGGAATCATTGGCGCCAGTAAGCAGGGAGCGTTGGCCGCAACAGGTAAGGTAAGTGATGATGATTACGCCGATGGCATGTGTCCGGACATTGAACTCTTCGACTTTCGGGTGCTTGGTCGGGATATCAAAGACACTGAATTTGCGATCATCGCTGCTCTTCAGTTTATTCGTCATTTGAATGATCGAGATAACTTCCTCACGATTCATGGCGCCAATCTGAGTCTGTCTATTCCGCATGACGTAAGAAATTATGCCTGCGGACGGACTCCGATCTGTGACGAGTGTGAGCGACTGATCGAAAGTGGAGTAGTAGTAGTTGCGGCAGCCGGGAACCATGGCTACAAGAGTTTCTCCACCAAAGACGGTTCTTATGACAGTTACGCCGCTTTCAGTATTACCGATCCGGGCAACGCGGACAGCGTGATTACAGTAGGCGCGACGCATCGGTTTTGGCCCCACACCTATGGAGTCAGTTTCTTTTCGAGTCGTGGTCCAACCGGAGATGGCCGTGTAAAACCCGACCTGGTAGCGCCCGGGGAAAAAATTCACGCACCGTTTCCCAACGGAGAATGGGGAGACCTTGATGGAACAAGTATGGCAGCTCCGCATGTTAGTGGCGCTGCGGCCATGCTCATGGCCCGCTACTCAGAACTAATTCAGCATCCGCGCCAGATCAAAAACATTCTTTGTGAAAGCGCGACCGACCTCGGACGCGAACGCACGTTTCAGGGTAGAGGCATGCTCGATGTGCTGCGCGCGTTCCAATCGATTTAAGAAAGGAAACCTCAATGATTTTCTCACTGGATGTGATTCGTGCTCGCAAGGGTGACTGTTTGATCCTGCACTATGGTTCCGCGGACGATCCAAAACTCATCATGATCGATGGCGGTCCCAAGCAAGTTTACAAGCCTCATTTGAGACCACGACTCGAGAAAATTCGCACTGACCGGGGGCTGGCGAAGAATGATCCACTCGTCGTGGATATGTTGATGGTCAGTCACGTCGATGACGATCACATTCAGGGAATTCTGGATTTGACGAGAGAACTGAAAACTGCCGGGATGGACCAGGCGGCGCAGTTGGTCCAGGTGCTCAGTATCTGGCACAACAGTTTCGATAACATTATCGATAGCACGCCAACAGAATTGACAGCATCGTTCACGCAACAATTCGGACCCGCTTCGATGAATGGTGACCCGCCAGACGATTTAACGCTTGATCCGGTCGATCAGGGCCTGGATGACAAGGACGTATTGGCAAATTTGAAGGTGCTCGCGAGTATTCAACAGGGCGCTCAACTACGAGCCGATGCCGAAGCTTTGGAGTTTCCACTCAACGCTGAATTTGATGGCAAATTGATAATGGCCACTGGTAAAGGCAAGTCGATCGACATGGAGAACGGACTCGAATTTACGGTGATTGGCCCAATGAAGCCGGAGCTCGCAGCGTTGCAGAAGAAACACGTGCAATGGCTGAAGGAGTTAAAAGCCAAAGGTATCAAGCCTGAAGAAGCGCTTTCCGCTTATGTAGACAATTCTATTCCCAATTTGTCGAGCATAGTTGTGATGGCGGAAGCAGATGGGAAACGTATCCTGTTCACGGGCGATGCCCGCGGCGATAAGATTCTCACCGGTCTTGAACTCTCAGGTTTGATGAAGAAGGGTGGCAAGATTCATATCGATGTGTTGAAAGGTCCTCATCACGGTAGCGACAACAATCTTGATGCTGACTTTTTCGAACGAATTACCGCAGACCACTATGTATTTTCGGGAAACGGCGAGCATGGGAACCCCGAGCGAAACTCGGTCGAGATGTTATTGACGGCGCGCGGTGATGACGACTACGAAGTTCATCTGACCTATCCGATCAAAGAGATTGACGCTGGCCGTAAAGCCGATTGGGAAAAAGAGCAGGCGAAAGAGCAAAGCAAGAAAAAGAAGAACCCTAAACAGAAAATAAGGGCGAATTGGAGTCCGGCAAAGCAGGGGCTCGAAGCCTTACTTAAAAAAGAGAAGGCGTTCGCGAAGAAGTTTCGTTTTGTAGACGAAGGCGAGCCACATTTGATCGAGCTGCTCGATAAAATGTGATCAAAGATTCCCGTACAGCAGGACCGTCATAAATTGTCTGGCGTTAATCCTTGAGCCAGCGGCCGAGAGCGGAATCGTGAACGATTGTTGTCTGCGTGCGCTCGGGGCCGGTTGAGATCAGGCCGATTTCGGTGCCGATTTGTTCTGACAGGAAATTAACGTAGGCACGGGCTTCGGTTGGGAGTTGGTCCATTTCAGTCGTGCCGAGCGTTGAGCTTTTCCACCCGGGCAAAGTCGCATAAACGGGTTCGACCTTTCGCAGGTCCTGCGAAACCGCCGGCAACGAATCGCACTTCTTTCCATCCAACTTATATCCAACACATACTTTGATCTCATCAAGTGTGTCGAGCACATCGAGCTTCGTTAGCGCGACTGAAGTGAAGCCGTTGATCTCGGCTGCGTAACGAGTCGCGAAGGCGTCGAACCAACCGCAACGTCTTGGACGTCCTGTTGATGCTCCATACTCACGACCACGTTCACGAATTAACTGACCGAGTTCCTCTTCACCTTCAAGCATCTCAGTCGGGAATGGACCTTCACCAACACGGGTCGTGTAAGTACGAACGATTCCGAGCACCCCGTTCAAGCGATGTGGCGCCAGACCGGTGCCGATGATTGCGCCGCCGGCAATGGTGTTTGACGAAGTAACAAACGGATAGGTGCCGTGATCGACATCGAGCAGCGTAGCCTGGGCCCCTTCAAGCAGGATTGAACGGCCTTCAGTTGCGGCCACATTCAGGAAATGAGTTGTGTCAGCAATGAATGGCCCAAGCCTCTCTGTTAAAGCCGACATCTCGTCAAATATTTCATTAGCATCGAGCGGCGCACCGCCATAAGCTTCGATGATCCGATTGGCGTCTTCGAGGTTGCGTTCGATACGCGAACGTAACACATCCGGTACGAGTGCATCGGCAGTTCTGATTCCACGACGCCCGGCCTTGTCTTCGTATGCTGGCCCAATACCACGCAAAGTTGTGCCGACTTTCTCATTGCCAAGTCGTTCTTCACTCGTATGGTCCAACGCGCGGTGATAGGGAAGGATCAGATGCGCGCGCGAACTAATCTTGACGCGCTCGGGAGTAACTTCGATGCCTTGTTCGGTCAACCGATCGGCTTCGACAAAAAAAGCTTTCGGATCAATCACCATGCCGTTGCCGAGTACGCAGGTCTTGCCACGATGCACAATGCCCGACGGCAACAGATGCAACACGAACGACTGATCGCCAACCTGGACAGAGTGTCCGGCGTTGTGTCCGCCCTGATAACGGACCACGATCTCAAACTGCTCGGCGAGCAGATCGACAATTTTCCCTTTTCCCTCGTCGCCCCATTGAGCGCCGATCACTGCGATGACTTTTGACATAAGAGAGACTGAGCTTGGTTTTTGTGCTTTGTGTTTGTTCGCTAGTTAAGATTATCGACAGACCCACCCGCTACCGCGAGGTGGTACTGATTCTTGGACCACTGAGAATCGTGTTTGCAAGAAGCTTCTACAAGATCAAAGCACAAAGTTCAAAGTACTAAGCACCAACATTCATCCCGTCTTTACTCAACCTGACGGGTTTCTCGATAAAGTAATAACTGCAGGTCCCGCGTACTTCCTTGATATCGCGAGGTTCGATGGGGAAGAGCCTGCAGGAATTGGGACGGTTCTCGTAGATGCCGCAGAGGGTGGAGCCGTCCGCGAGCTTTTTCAAGAAAGGACATTTAAAGACCAGCTCGCAGCAAGCGCCACATTGATTACACTCGCCTCGTCGCAGGGAGAGTGATTCGACCATTTCCTGCTTGCGAAAGTTTGTATTTACGAAGCGACGAATTTTGCCCTGGGCCTGGCGAGCACGAAGTTTTGCGTCAGAGAGCTTGCGCGAGCGAATACGCTGCGCCAGTCGTTCCTCAAAGGAGCGAGATTTCGCGATCGATGAAATGCGGAGCTTATTCATTGCTGACTTCTTGGACTCCCCAACTCACAACTTCATGATCTCCCCGTACAACTCCATATATTTCTTTCCGGCTGCGGTCCATGAATTGTCGACACTCATTCCGTTCTTCTGAATCACAGACCAGAATTCGGGACGGCCATAAAAGTAAAGGGCTTCTCGTATTTTTTCAAGCAAAGCGCCAGCCTCATAAGGCTGAAATTTGAAGCCGTTGCCGGCGCCATTACCAGGGTCAAATTGTTGCACGGTGTCGTCAAGTCCGCCAGTGGCACGCACGATCGGAACGGTTCCATAACGCATGCTGTACATCTGGTTCAGACCACACGGTTCATACAACGATGGCATGAGAAACATGTCAGCGCCCGCTTCGATCTGATGGGCCAACGGTTCGCCCGCATAGCCTTTGTAAATTCCGACCTGGCGCGGCGCCATGTCGTGCCAGCGTTGCAGAAAATCTTCGTACTCTTTTGCCCCGGCGCCAAGAGCGATGAAGTACGATCCAGTTTGTAGTATTGCTCCTGAAATTTGACGAATCAGATCGTAACCTTTTTGGCCCACGAGTCGCGAGATGATGGCGATGATGGGCCGGTTTGGATCTTCAGGTAAACCAAAGCGACGTAACAAGTCGAGTTTGCACTCGCGTTTACCCGACATATCGTCAGCAGAAAAATTGGCCGCAATGTGTGGATCAGTTTCGGGGTTCCAAAGCGAGTAGTCGACGCCGTTGGTAATGCCGGCGAGTCGATCTTTGCGAGCGCGTAACAACCAATCAAGCCCGTGGCCCTGATCCGGAGTTTGAATCTCACGCGCATAACGCGGGCTCACAGTTGAGAGCGCGTCCGCGGCGATGATGCCGGCTTTCAAGGCCGATGCGGAACGTTCGAGCATGAAGTCGTTGTTCTCGGGCGGATCGCCGAACCCGAGCCACCAAAGATCACGCGGATCAAAAAGGCCCTGGTAGCCAACGTTGTGCAACGAAAACAAGGTGCGCGAAGGTTGAAAGAAAATTTCGAAACGACGCCGCACGCGCAGTTCGGCCATGGCGAATCCGCAGGGCCAGTCGTTGCCGTGAATGATGTCTGCCTGCCAGTTGAGATGTTTCAATAAAGCGAGCGCGGCACGTGAGAAGAAGGCGAACCGAACATGATCATCCGGATAGCCATATACGTTCGGTCGGGCGAAAAACTCCGGCGCTTCGATTAGGTAAGCGGGCGCGCCGGCTGCGTTACTGGTACGTGCGCGAATGCTATGCACCTGTCCGCGCCATTCAATGCGAATGTCTTCGATGACTTCATCGCTAAGTAGTTCGCGATCGATCTGATCGTAAAGCGGCAGGATCAGTTTTGCATCGACTTCGTTATCGAATAGTGCTTTCGGTAACGCGCCCGAGACGTCGGCAAGTCCACCGGTCTTGGCAAACGGAACTGCTTCAGATGTAAGGATTGCTATGCGCATGCGGTCGGAAAGATTTGCGGTCCACCTCTGATAGAGCGTTGTTATCCAATCAGAGTTGAAGGCGAAAGGATCAAGATTGTCTGTCCTTTCGCCTTCGAGGTTCAAAATCGTGAAATCGTGAATGGTAAATCGTTAATCGTGAATAGTTAATCGTTAATAGTAAATTCTTATTTCCGATTCACCATTCACGACTCACTATTCACCGTATCGCTTAGCTCTGCATAGACGCCAGGAACTCAGCGTTTGACTTGGTTTTTTCGAGTCGCTCAAGGACAACTTCCATTTGCTCCACCGGTGAGAGCGGGTTTAAAACGCGGCGCATCACCCAGATACGGTTCAAGTCTTCCTTGCTGATCAGCAACTCTTCTTTGCGCGTTCCGGAACGCTGCAAATCGATAGCGGGGAAGAGACGTTTGTCACTCAACCGTCGATCGAGGTGAATTTCCGAGTTACCCGTACCCTTGAATTCTTCGAAGATAACGTCGTCCATTCTTGAACCGGTGTCGATCAACGCGGTGGCAATAATGGTAAGCGAGCCGCCTTCTTCGATGTTACGCGCAGCGCCGAAGAAACGCTTCGGACGTTGCAGTGCGTTGGAGTCGATACCGCCGGAAAGAATCTTGCCACTGGGCGGAACGACGGCGTTGTGTGCACGCGCGAGACGCGTAATCGAATCGAGCAGGATAACGACGTCGCGTTTGTGCTCGACCAACCGTTTGGCTTTTTCGATCACCATGTCCGCAACCTGCACGTGACGAGTTGGCGGTTCATCGAAGGTCGACGAAATAACTTCACCATTGACTGAACGCTGCATGTCAGTGACTTCTTCAGGTCGTTCGTCAATCAGCAAAACTATCAGGGTTACTTCGGGGTGATTCTGCGTGACCGAGTTAGCGATCGTTTGCAGCAGCATCGTTTTACCGGTGCGCGGTGGCGCAACGATCAAGCCACGTTGTCCTTTGCCTAACGGCGTTACCAGATCGATAACGCGGGCCGACAGATTTTCGTGGGTCGTCTCCATCTTCAATTGCTCTTCCGGATAGAGAGGAGTCAGGTTATCGAAGAAGACTTTCTCGCGTGCCTGATCCGGCGATTCAAAATTGATCGCCTCGACTTTAATCAGCGCGAAATAACGTTCGCCTTCTTTAGGGGGACGAATCTGACCGCTGACTGTATCGCCGGTGCGTAGATCGAATTTACGAATCTGCGAAGGCGAGACGTAGATGTCGTCCGGACCTGGCAGGTAGTTGTATTCCGGCGCGCGCAGGAAACCGAAGCCATCGGGCAACGTCTCCAGTACACCTTCCGAAAAGATGAGACCGCTTTTTTCGGTCTGCGCAGCCAATACTTTGAAGATGAGCTCCTGCTTGCGCATTCCGGTTGCGCCCGGAACGTCCATACTCTTGGCGATCGATGTAAGTTTGGAGATCGACATCTCCTTCAAGTCGGCGAGATTATGAAAGCCCTCATTTTTGCCGGAGCGGCCCTCGTTGCCATCTCGTTCTGGAGCTTCGGCGGTCGCTACGGTTCCGCCGTTATCTTCGCCATTGGCGTCGTTGTTCGCGCTTGATGCGCGTGAACGTGTTCTTTGTGACATGTCTGTGTTCTCTAAGACTTTCCGTAACTAAGCTACGGCTTCAGCTAACCAATACATTTTTATAAGTGGACTATCGTGCGGTAAGCGATTGACGGGCTGCGAGCTCCCACTTCATTCGCGAGGCGTAATGCAATTCTCCTCAACGGTGTTATGCAATGAATTCAAATTAAATCGGGTGGCTAGTTCAGCATCGTTTTTGATGCCACCCACTCTGCGCGCGTGGCCCAAAAAACTCAGATTGACCAAAGGGGGCGTATGAGATTTTCGGATTGCCGATTTCTTTCAGGATACAAGCTATGCGTTACAAAGCGCAAACGTGAACGAGCAAATAACATCACGATAATGCGCTTTTTATAGCACGCCAAATTTCATCACGACCGCGGCCGTTTTTGGTGGAATAGGCCACCACGCTGTCGTCAACGAGCACGTGTGCTATGTGCTCCAGATTCTTTCTCAACTCATTGTTCGAAAGCTTATCGGATTTTGTGGCAACTATTAATCGAGGCTTGTTACTGTGCTCAAGCCATTCGTGAAGTTGCAAATCCTGTTTTGTGGGTTCGTGGCGCGAATCTACGATGTGAATTGATAGCACAAGCTGACTACGGTTGGCAAGATAAGTCGTCACCATATCGCCCCAGGTGGAGCGGATGTTCTGCGGGACGCGCGCATAGCCAAATCCGGGTACGTCGACAAATCTGAACTGGTTGTTGATGGTAAAGAAATTTAACGACTGGGTACGGCCGGGCGTTGACGAAGTTCTGGCCAATCCACGAACCAGGAGCAGGGAATTAATCAGACTCGACTTGCCGACATTTGAACGACCGAGAAAAGCGATCTCAGGCTTCCGATCTTTCGGCCAGTCGGGCTCTGTAAAAGCGCTTTTCAGAAATTCAGCGCTGGTGACCTTCATAGAATTTCGAAGCGCAAATGGTGAATCTCGAACCTGAACGAGCGCATATCGATGACTTCATATCGCAATTGGAGATTGATTAAGTATGGATGAGACTGGAAGCGGGTCCTAAGTGAGGACCCGCTTCCCGGATTGGCAGGTTAGCTGGCTGCAGCTGCAGTGGCGGCAGCGGCTCTGGCCTGGAACTTCGCAATGATTTCCTGCATGCGAGTGCGGGTAGCGGCTAATTTTGCTTCCGCATCAGGCATGCCTTTCACGGTCTTCTCGAGGTTTCCGAGAAACTGTGGGTTACCAGACATTTCTCGCATCGCTGGAAGGAATGGTTCCATTTTGGCGAAAACAAAGATGTGTTCGCCATTGGCTTCGTTGAACATCTGCGCGTCGATGGCGCCGTTGTTAACGAGTGAACATGCCATGTCCCAATAAGAAATCACCATGCGAAGTGAACCGCTTCTATCGCTCATCATGGTGTCCATGATCTCTTCGATGCTCTTAGGATTGAACATGAAGAACCAATTTCGCGCGTCGCGCATCACGGCCTCGCGACGAAGATCGTAAAGCTTGAGGATCAGATCTGCTTCTGCTTGCTTACTCATTAGCTATCTCCTGTAACTAGATAAGGGTTGATTGGGAAAAGAACAAAGTGATACAGACTTCCGAGGCGATGAGGTCAGTACCGTAACGCGGTAGCGTCGGGTCACGCAACAGACTTGCGGTACTGACCTCATCGCCCCAAGATAATTGGGCCTGAACAATGTTGATTGTTCAGGCCCGTTGACATTGCTAACTTGTTTGAATCCCCTGCGATGGCTGCTCGGTCGTCCAAATTGGCGGAGCCTCCGTCGCTGCGGCATCGGTAGGACATGCGTCCTCGAGCGCGAGCGCCAGCACTTCATCAATTGTCTCGACGAGGTTGATGGAGAGTGCCTTACGGATTTCCTCCGGCAGTTCCACCAGGTCCTTTTCGTTTTCCTTCGGCAGAATGATCGTATCGATACCGAAGCGATGAGCAGCTAACAATTTTTCTTTCACGCCACCGATTGGTAACACACGGCCACGCAACGTGATCTCACCCGTCATGGCGACGTTTCTGCGTACTGCAACTCGCGAGAGTGCGGAAGCCATTGCCGTTGCCATAGTGATACCGGCGGATGGTCCATCCTTCGGTATGGCGCCTTCAGGAATATGTATGTGAAGGTCGCGTTTGCGAATAAAGTCCAGACTCATACCGAGTCGTTCAGCGCGGGCCTTGATACAGGTTAGTGCAGCCTGGGCCGACTCCTGCATGACTTCACCAAGTTTACCGGTAAGCGTTACTCCGCCACGGCCGCGAATAAGAGTGGCTTCGATCTGAAGTACTTCGCCACCGACTTCGGTCCACGCCAATCCGGTCGCGAGTCCGATCTCGCTTTCGGCCGCGATGGCTTGTTGCCTGAACTTGATTGGCCCAAGCATTTCGCGCACGCGTTCGGCATTGATAACGGCTTTGGCATTTTCGCCCGCTGGTTCAGAAACCAGCTTGCGAGCAACTTTGCGACAACAGGAACCGAGTTCACGTTCAAGATTACGAACGCCCGACTCGCGCGTGTAATGACGAATCACTTCGAGAATACCGTCGTCAGTGAAATCCAGTTGATCCGATTTCAAGCCATTACCTTCAGCCTGTTTCGGAACAAGATGACGCTTCGCGATTTCGAGTTTTTCTCTTTCGGTGTAACCGGAGAGACGAAGTATTTCGAGACGATCCTGCAGCGCGGGTGGAATCGTGTGTAACACGTTCGCAGTCGCGATAAAGAATACTTTCGACAGGTCATACTCAACGTCAAGATAGTGGTCCTGGAACGTGTGGTTTTGTTCAGGATCAAGAACCTCGAGAAGTGCTGAACTCGGATCGCCACGAAAATCAGCGCCGAGTTTATCGACTTCGTCCAGCAGTATGACAGGATTAACGGCGCCGGCTTTCTTCATCATCTGGATGATTTGTCCGGGCAGCGCGCCGATGTAGGTACGACGATGTCCGCGAATCTCAGCTTCATCGCGAACGCCTCCTAACGACAGGCGCACAAACTTTCGACCGGTGGCGCGAGCGATTGATTTACCAAGACTCGTTTTGCCGACTCCCGGTGGTCCAACGAAGCAGAGAATAGAACCACGCGGATTTTTTACGAGTTGACGCACCGCGAGGTATTCAAGAATTCGCTCTTTAATTTTATCGAGACCAAAGTGATCTTCGTTGAGTACTTCTTCGGCCTTGACCAGGTCTTTAAGCTCTTTTGATTTCTGTTTCCAGGGCACGTTAATCAACCAATCGATGTAGGTGCGGGAAACCGTTCCTTCCGCCGACATCGGAGGCATCGCTTCAAGCCGGTGCAATTCCTGCATCGCCTTTTCTTTCGCCTCTTCGGTCATGCCGGCTTCCTCGATCTTCTTTTTCAGTTCTTCAAGTTCGGCCTTCTCGTCTTTGCGACCGAGTTCTTTGTGAATCGCTTTGATTTGCTCGTTGAGGTAGTACTCCTTTTGAGCTTTTTCCATTTGCCGCTTCACGCGGGTTTGGATGGTGCGATCGAGTTGGCGTTTTTCGATCTCGGTTTCGAGCAGCTCAATCAATCTTTGCAGACGAGCTTGAGTCGAAAAAATTTCCAGCAAACCTTGCTTGTCTTCAACAGAAATTTTTAGTTGGGAAGCTAATGCGTCTGCGAGGTGTGATGGTTCCTGATTGCGCAGCGCTGTTTGCAGCGCGTCGGTTTGAGTATCGGGCGCGAGACGCAGATGTTGTTCGACGAGCTGACCAATCTTCTGAATCAGTGCATCGAGCCGGGCGCCTTCTTCATTCACTACAGGTGCGCGCCGGACGAGGGCAAGAAATGCTCCATCAGTGTTCTCAACGCGAACAGTCGTGGCGCGTTCACGCCCTTCAACTACGACTTTGATCTGACCGTTGTCCTGTTTCTGTGATTGAAGAATTTTGCCCAACGTGCCGACGCCATAGATTTGATTTGGAGAGGGTTCGTCGACAGTGGCATCGTGCTGAGTGGCTAAAAAGATAGTTCGATCAGTTGCGAGTGCCTGTTCCAGGGCACGCACCGAACCAGATCGACCGATTTTGAAAGCTACTTTTGTAAAAGGGAAAATTACGACGTCACGAATCGGCACCATCGGATACCAGGCAACGTCAGCGGGGGTTATATCTGAATATTCTTCCATGGTGTTCAATACTTATTCTTCCGGTCTTTGCAACAAAGGCGAGCCGCAAAAATGCCGTCTCGCCTTAAATTAAAGATGGCTAATTGTAATTCATTTCCCGTTGGGAGCGCTACTTTGACGCAGGAAAGCTCGAATGGGGTATTACGCCGCAGCGCCGTCGATACCAGTCAAACCTTCACCTGGCATCGCCCGCCGGCGTTCAACCATTTCGCTGGTGATAACGAATTCTTTCACCCGTTTTTGCGAGGGGAGAGTATACATCGCGTCGAGGAGGAGTTCTTCAAGGATCATCATCAATCCACGAGCGCCAACTTTGCGCTCGACCGCCTGTCGGGCAACAGCTTTGAGGGCATCCTCGGTGAATTTCAACTTCACATTATCGAAGTCAAACTTCTTCTGATACTGCTTGACGAGTGCGTTCTTGGGCTCGGTCAGGATCTTAATGAGGGCTCCTTCGTCCAGCTCATGTAACACACCAGCTACCGGTAATCGACCAACAAACTCCGGAATCAGACCAAAACGGATCAAATCTTCCGGCTGCACTGCCGCGAGCGCTTCGGCATGACGATGCATTCCCGATTTCACTTCGGCATGGAAACCGAGTGACTTATTACGCAGCCGTTTTTCGATGACTTTCTCGAGACCGACAAAAGCGCCACCGCAAATAAACAGAATGTTGGTGGTGTCGACCGGGAAAAACTCCTGATGCGGATGCTTACGACCACCTTGTGGTGGAACGTTGGCGACTGTTCCTTCGAGGATTTTTAATAATGCCTGCTGAACACCTTCGCCTGACACATCACGCGTGATCGAGGGGTTCTCGTCTTTGCGACAGATCTTATCGACTTCGTCAATATAGATAATGCCTTGTTGCGCACGTTCGACGTCGCCGTTTGCGGCCTGCAGAAGTTTGAGAATGATGTTCTCAACGTCCTCACCAACGTAGCCCGCTTCAGTTAGCGTAGTGGCATCAACGATGGTGAAGGGAACTGCCAGCATGCGCGCGAGTGTTTGCGCTAAGAGAGTTTTACCTGTTCCCGTCGGCCCGACGAGCAGGATATTGGCTTTTTGAATCTCAACATCAGAACGACGACGGCCGAGTTCGATACGCTTGTAGTGTTGATACACGGCGACGGCCAGGCGCTTCTTCGTTTCGTCCTGGCCGATTACGTATTCGTCTAAAAAGTTTTTGATCTCACCCGGCTTCGGTAGAGGAGGTCGAGTAGCTACTGATTCTGCCTGTTGATCGTCGGTGATGATCTCGTTGCAGATGTCGATGCACTCATTACAAATGTAGACCGTTGGTCCCGCAATCAGCTTCTTAACTTCGTTCTGCGACTTGCCACAGAACGAACAGCGTAGCGTGTCATCGGTTCGTCTTACCATAATCTAAGTGAAGAGGCTCCTTGGGAAATTCGCGGCTCTATTCGCGATGAGCAATAACCTCATCTATTAAACCATATTCCTTAGCCTGCATGGCAGACATTATTTTGTCGCGCTCCACATCGCGTTCAACTGTTTCGTACGACTGTCCACTGTGTTTGGCGATGATCTGCGAGGTTAATTCGCGCATGCGAAGGATCTCTTCAGCTTGAATACGGATGTCGGTAGCCTGACCTTGTGAGCCGCCGGATGGCTGGTGGATCAAAATTCTCGAATTGGGAAGTGCGAACCGTTTGCCTTTCGCCCCCGCTCCCAGTAACAACGCAGCCATCGACGCGCATTGTCCCACGCAGATCGTGGTTACGTCCGGACGAATGAATTGCATCGTGTCGTAGATCGCCATACCTGCAGTAATCGAACCGCCCGGAGAATTGATGTAAAGGTTGATGTCCTTTTCCGGATCTTCGGCTTCGAGAAATAAGAGTTGCGCAACGATCAGGTTAGCAATCTGATCGTCGACCGGGGTACCTAAAAAAATGATGTTGTCTTTTAGTAGTCGGGAGTAAATATCGAAGGCGCGTTCACCTCGCGAAGTTTGCTCAACTACCATCGGGACTAAGGCCATAACGTCTAAACCTCTTTCAAAAACAGATGATGAAAGTTAATCAGTGAAACTCACTTCGCGTTGTAGAAGAAGTTGACGAAGATGAGCAACAAGACAAACGAAAACAGAGTGGTCAACTACTCTTCTTTCGTTTCTTCTTCACTCTTTGGTTCGCTCCACTCTTCTTCAGTTACGCTCGCATTTTCAATCAAAAGATCAAGCGCTTTACGGTTGCGCAATCTGTGCGCGATGCTACGTTCGCCACCATCCTTTGTCAAGGCAGCCCTAACTTGCTCTTTTGGCTGTCGTGAAGCGGATGAGATCGCTTCGATCTCGGCTTCAACTTCTTCATCTGAAACCTTGATTTCTTCAGCTTCGGCTATCTGTTCAAGCAACAAACTTGCCCGCACATCTTCCTCGGCCTGGACCTTTATTTCTTCGCGCGCACCTTCCCAATTGACGTCGCGACTGCGTGGATCGATACCGCGTCCGATCATGTCGCGCACGATGCTTTCAAGCCGGTGACTCGTCTGTTGTTCGACCAGGGTTTGAGGTACTTCAAACCGGTGAGCCGCCAACAGTTTTTTCATTACTTCGGTGCGCAGCCGGTGATCCGATTCGGTCGTAGATCGGTTGTGCAGGTCCTCGCGAATTCTCGTCTTCAAAGTCTCGACTGAATCAAAATCGTCTCCCAGACTCCTGGCCCATTCGTCATCAACTTCAGGAAGTACACGCTTGCGAACGGCAGTCACTTGGGCTTCATACTGAACTTTCTTTCCGGCGAGTCCTTTAGCAGAAAAGTCCTCGGGATAGTCCACCAAAAAACTTCGCGAGTCGTCCGGTTTCGCTCCTACGAGATTGTTAGTAAATTCCGGCTGCACGCCTTCGGCGCCAAGCACAACTTCCACGTCATCGGCCGTGATGTCCTCTTCATCCGGTTGGTCCACAAATTTTCCCGTGACATTTACGGCCACCGTATCGCCCCACTCAGCGGCGCGATCTTCGACAGGTTCCATCGCCGCCGATGCTTCGCGTAGACCATCGATCATTTTGCTCACGTCATCATCGGTGACGGGACGCTTGCGTCGAACAGCTTCGAGTCCTTTGTATTTATCCAATTGGACTTCGGGAAAAACTTCGACCTCGACTTTTACCTTGATTGGTTCGTCACCGAGGTTTTCCAGTGCTTCGGAGTTGTCGAGATGCACGCCAGGTTCGCCAATCGCGGCGAGCGAGTGTTCGAGGATGGCATTGTTGACCGCTTCCGGTAACAACTCTCGTAAGACTTCGCTTTTGATTTCACTTTTATAGCGATTGCGCACTACCGATTTGGGTGCGTGGCCAGGACGAAAACCAGGCACAGTCGCACCTTTGGCGTAGCGGTCGCTGATGTGTTCGTACGCCGTGCGAATCTGGTCCGGCTCGATTTCGATGTTGATCTCTTTACGGGTTGGAGAGACGTCTACTAATTCTGTCTTCATTATCTGCGTAGGCCTTTGAGCTTTGTACTTTTAACTTGTGCTTTGACTAATCAGAAGTTGTTAGCGGCGAACAAGGAACCAAGCACAAAGTTCCCAGCTCGACTTCAGTGGTGCGAAAGGGGGGACTCGAACCCCCACACCTTGCGGTACTAGATCCTAAGTCTAGCGCGTCTGCCAATTCCGCCACTTTCGCAGTTAAAATTTGACCAACTTCCCAAGCGGTGAGTTAGCAAACGAACTATAACATTTGAGGCAAATAATCTATAATCAGGCCTCGCAACAGCCTCACCAATCCTGCTGGGATTACCAGACAACTCAACGATCGGAACGATGAAGTCCGATTGCGTCCTCATTTGGGTAAGCCGTGACCGACGATCAATCGAAAACCGATTTGGAGCCGACTCTCGATCTGGTTGAGCCCGGGGAGCCCGACCCGAGACCAGTTGAATGGTTCAGAGAGAACAGCATACCGATTACCGGAGTGGTGGTCCTGGTGTTGATTCTGTCGTTGGTGAGTCATTTGAGGACGCCAGTCGGTTGGTCTAAGGTAAAAGAAATATCGGACGTATGGCTAAATCTGGCTCAATTTCTCGCCCTGTGTCTTGGGGGTTGGTGGTTTTGTTTTAAGTTCATTAAAGGGCGGGCGTATAGGGAAACGCTTGTCATTGAATTATCTGGGCAGGTGGTAAAGCGAGGTTCGCAAACTTATCTGATTGTAGTTGCCCAACTGGAAAATGTAGGACAATCTGCAATTCAGTTTGCGCCTTATGCTAGTTTGGTTCAGGTATTTAGTTACATACCGGAGCCGTCCGATGAGATAATCGTTAACGAAAAGCAGATAGCATACTTTGTGGCGTTTAAGGATTTAGACCTTGAGCCAGGTCAGATAATTCAGAGAAGTAGTCTGGTAAGAATTCCTAATGACATTGAGTTCGCTCTGCGTATCGAATTAGAAGTCTTCGACGGAAGCGCGAGTGGACATAGCTGGAGTGCTTCGAAAATAATTGTAGAAACTTCGGATAGTGATGCTAGTGACCAACAGAATTGGAGGTAAGTAATGAGAATCATAATTGATACTACGCCGGTTTCTGGTACCGCGAGTCGGCGCGTATCGAAAGAATATGTTCGTCAAAGGCAGCGAGAAGGTCTGGCTTTCTTAGCGCGGGAAAAACGTCTTCGGGAAGAATACCTTGCTAAGCAACAGGCGGAAAACACGGACGAAGAGAAGAAGTCGGACGAAGAATAGCTCGCGCTGGGTCTCACGAGACGGTATAAGTCACTTTAGGTTTACCTAAGAAATCTTTTCCGGTCTGGCGTTTCACCAAACCGCTTTGCTCCAGCTCAAAATACGCGCGTTGAATCTCACCCTTATCAACTGACAACTTCGTCGCCAGCGCGGTTGGAGACGGAAGCGGCTCTCCTGAGATAACTGCTTTACTTTTAATTTGAGCTTCGATTTGTTCACGCACTTGCAAGTAGACTGGATTGTGCGACAAGTCTTTGAGTTCGATGTTCATATAGTTATTTCCAATCTCTGATTCCGATTTACAGCAATCGACTCGCAGAAGGAAATTGGCAATCACAGCAATCGCAAAATCGGCAATCGCTAGAGCGTCCTCGTTACTTTCGACAGCGACCGTGGCGCGTCAGGATTCAAGCCTTTTGCTTCTGCCAGTAATGCGGCGAAGAGTTGGCCCGGCACGATGTACGGTATAGGCGCAAGAAACTCGTCAATTTCACCAGGCATAATAATAGAACGCGTGCACAAACTCGCAGCGTCTTTGTCACCCGTGATCGCTAACGTATCTGCATGAAGTTCGCCCAATCTTTCGATCAATCCTTTGACACTCGACAGCATTTCACCTGGCGGCGCAAATAAGATCACCGGAAAATGGCGTTCAACCATCGCGAGTGGTCCATGCAGGAAGTCGGCTGAAGAGAACCGTTCGGCAACGACATAACACGTCTCCATCAGCTTCAGCGCTAACTCGTACGCATTTGCATAAGCAAGGCCGCGACCGACCACGACACAGTTTTCCATGAACACATAACGCTCGACGAGTTCGGTAATGGCTGCTCGTTGTTCTAATGCGGTCGCAACAAAATCAGGAATCGTTTCATAACGAATCGATCTTCCCTGATGGGCCAACTCGGCTGCGAGCATATAAAAGAGGAGCATCTGTCCGGTGAACGTCTTGGTTGCCGCTACTGATCGCTCTCGTCCCCCATGTGTCAACAGCGTTTCATCGACGAGATTTGTCATCGATGAGTTTGGTTCGTTGGTGATACCAACTGTGTATGCTCCGCTTTGCCGCGCGTTCTCGAGCACGCGATTGATGTCTTCACCTTCACCCGATTGTGAAACTCCGACTACTAACGCGCGATCGAGTTTTAACTTTGCGTTATAGATCGTGTGCACTGAAGGCGCGGACAGCGAGACTGGAATGCCGGTTGTGATCTCCAGCAAATATCTTCCAAATAAAGACGCATTATCAGAACTGCCGCGCGCAACGAGTACGATCAGATCAATCTCGCGGGCTTTTAGCGTTTGTCCCAGCTTAGCGAGTTTGAGCCGCTCTTCGCTGATAGTGCGAGCGAGGGCGGCCGGTTGCTCAGCAATTTCAGAAAGCATTAACGACATAAAAGAATTTTGAATTGCGAAATTGCGGATCGAGTTTGTTCGGTTTAAGATTTCGAGATTCGCAAATTCGAAATCCGCAATTCCTAAATCTCTTTAGTGATGCCCAACACTCTAACACGAACGCAGTCGTTGCGTCTGACTGTTCTACTGCTGACTTTCTTTTGCGCGTGCGGATCTATACAGGCGCAAGATAACTCAACCGACCGGCTCTCCGTGATCCCCCGACCGCGCGAGGTGAAACCTACTGGCGAAAGGTTTCCCCTCGATAGAAACGCGCACATCGTACTCGCCGATCCTCGTTCGACTGACGATAAGTTTGCGGCAAACGACTTCATTGAAGATACAAAACAAACGGCGGACGTAACGCTGAAGCTCGGTAGCAGCAGCCGGAAAGCGATTACGATTGGTTTGTTGAGCCAGTCCTCGATTCAACGAGGGCTGCGATCGTTAGGAGTGAATGTTTCTCCAGCATTGAACGAAGAAGGCTATGTGCTCGGCGTTGGTAAGGACGGCGTCGTGATTGGCGGCGCGAGCCCGGCGGGTGTTTTCTATGGCCTACAAACGTTGAAGCAGTTGATTCGTGGGACTGGTAACAATGCTTACATCCAGGGCGTGAATGTGATCGACTGGCCCGCGATGCGTTGGCGTGGTGTCTCAGACGACATAAGTCGTGGGCCAGTTCCGACAGTTGCCTATATCAAACGACAACTCAGAACGTTTGCTGCTTACAAACTCAACCTGCATTCGTTTTACATGGAACATGTATTTTCCAGCAAAGCCCATCCCTTGATTGGACCAGAAGGTGGCTCCCTCACTGCTGATGAGATTCGTGAGCTTGTTGCGTATGCGAAGTCGTATCACATCGAGATGGTGCCCGAGCAGCAAACCTTTGGTCACCTGCACAAAGCACTGAAGTATGAGAAGTACAACTCGCTCGCGGAAACACCGTATGGCGATGTTCTCTCGCCGCAACAGGAAGGCACTTACAAATTAATTGCTGATTGGTACAAGGAACTCAACGATCTGTTCCCGGGAAAGTTTTTTCACATCGGCGAAGACGAGACATTCGAGTTGGGTGAGGGACAGAGTCGCGAGGCCGCGCGCGTCAAAGGGGTCGGCGCGATTTACTTCGAACATCTCAATCGTGTGCGCGATCTATTGAAGCCATACGATCGCAAACTGATCTTCTGGGGGGACATCGCACTCAATCATCCCGATCTGATCGGCAACATCCCCAAAGAGATGATCGTTGCCAACTGGGATTACGGCGCCAAAGACGATTACACAAATCGCATCAAGCCATTCAAAGACGCCGGGTTGGACCAGTTTGTCTGTCCCGGCGTTTGGACCTGGAGCCAGATTTTTCCGAATGTCGATGCGTCGTCAAAGAACATCATCAACTTTGTCAGAGATGGACAGGCAAACGGCGCGAGCGGAATGCTCAACACGACCTGGGATGACGATGGCGAGTCGTTGTTCGAAATGGCGTGGTACGGAGTCGTGCTGGGCGCGGCCGCGTCGTGGCAATCCGGCGCGGTGGACCAGAGCCAGTTTGACGCGGATTTCGATTGGTCGTTTTTCCGCAATGACGGCAAAGAGTTTGTCGGCGTCATTCATGCACTTGGTGGCGTGAATACGGCAGCCGGATTTGGCACGAACGATGAAGCATTCTGGCGCGATCCATTTACCAACGCGTTTCAAAACACGGCGAGAGTAAACTCCGAGAAGATTAAAGAGATGCGATTGAGTGTGGAGGAGGCGGAAGAAGTTTTGCTAAGAAACCGCGATCGAGCTAAGCGAAACAGTTCGATGGTTCCCGCTATGATTCTTGCGGCGCGGCGGTTTGATCACCTCGGAAGGCGTTGGGAAACAGTAGAAAAATTGAGTCGCGAATATTGGGAGGCTTATCTGAATCTCGGCGATCGCACCAAGACGCGAAAGCTACGAAGGTATGCGAGTCCTATATATAACCAACTGCGCGAAATGGCGGAAGAGTTGTCGGAGTTAAAAACAGTCTATCGTGAACAGTGGTTGGCAGAGAATCGACCTTACTGGCTCGAGAGCGTGCTTGCCCGTTACGATCAAATGGTGTCGATCTGGTTGACGAAAAGTCGGACCATCGAAGAAGCGATGAGAACTTACGAAGCAACTTCGATCTTGCCGAATCCGGAAGAGATGGGATTTGGGCCTAGATTTCCTGTTCCGCAAGCATCACCACGACCTTAGGAGCGTGCCTTTCTCTGCGTCTCCGCGTTCTCTGCGTCTCTGTGTTAAAGCCATGCATCACTTAAACGCACGTTGGTTTTAACACAGAGACGCAGAGAGAGCGCGGAGACGCCGAGAAATCTACAAGGTGTCTAAAAACTTTGCCCGGTGACGTGGCTCGGGAAGCATGCACGTCTCAAACTTCCCAAACATTCGGTAACGATTCTCAGCGACGAGTTTATAGAAGAAGTTTCTGATCGCTCGCGGCACTAACTTACCTACGCCCGCAATTCGCCAGATACCTCCGAGTTCATTGACGCCTTGCAGAATCGCATCCGATCTCCCCAGGACTTGTTCATTGGGCTCGTTGTAATTCAGGACCAGGTGGGCAGTGTTCAGATCATTTGGATCGAGACCGTGACGCCGCAGGATCGTCGCCGCGAAATCGCTTTGCAACGCTGCAAAGCGCAAACGGTCGTGCTTGTCCCGCTGCAGCAAAAACTGCACGAGCCGGTTACATAAACCGCACACACCGTCATAGAGAACAATTGGATTAGCCACGCTGCAGATGTTATCGCGTTTATGGAGTTAATGCTGCCTTATTTGCCTGGCGTAGCTGAACATTGACGTCCGCAACGTCCTTCGCCTTCAAGGTGGTCCAATCAGTAGACAGCTTCGTCAGTATACGCTGTAACTCGGCCGCTGTGGTGACCATTGCAGTAGTTGGTGGCAAGTCGGCACTCTGAAGACTTTCCAACAACGATGCGAGACTGCCATTGAGACCAGTCAGATTCGGGTTTTTCAAGTCTACTGCGCCACCGCCGGAAAAATTCGGTTCCGCACTGGCCGCTCCGCCGATCGCTGCTGCTTTTTTGTCGAGCGCGTTCAATGTTTCGGCGAGTGGACCACGACCGGCACGATCGACGGCTAACTTAATTTGCTCACGCAGTTTTCGGATTTCTTCAATCGTCTTATAACTTTGGACCATTCCGTTATAAGCCTCATGCGAAAGACTAAACTGTTGCCCTAATCCATTCGCATCAGTTCTTACCCGCGGATCGATCTTGACCGTCATGGATTGTGACTGCGAATTGCCATTCACAATCAACTTCACCGTGTACGTCCCGGGTGCAACTGCTGGTCCAAGCGGTTCGAGTGGCGTGTCCATATAGATCGCCGAGATCGGAAACTCGTGACTGAACGCCGGTGGCGGAGCGTACTTCAAATCCCAAATGAAACGTTGCAGGCCGGCAGTCGTTGGCAACACTTGCGCCGGGCGATACCAGTAAGCCGGAACCTGGTATTCCTTCTCGTCGAGAGGTTTGGGTTTGTCCTCACTCGAATAACGTCGCACGAGCTGATTTTTCGAATCATAGATTTCCAAAACGACTGGACCAGTAACGTTCTCTTTCAAATAGTAATTAATGATTGCGCCGTCAGGTGGATTTTGGCCCACCGGCTCTTCCGGCGGCAGCGGAGTGTCCGAATTCACATTGCGTTTGTAGCGATAGGCCACCTGCGGCGCAAAGAGCTGCGCTGACGACTTTGCCGCCGCTGTATTGAGCTGCCGGAGCGGCGTAATGTCGTCAAGAACCCAAAAGGAACGACCATGAGTGCCAACTACAACGTCGTCATTGTGAATTACCAGATCGCGAATTGACGTCGCCGGCATGTTCAAGCGCAGCGGCTGCCAGTTGTCGCCGTTGTCAAACGAAAAGAAGACTGCGATCTCCGTGCCCGCAAACAACAGTCCTTTTCGTTCAGGATCTTCACGAACGGTATTGACTGGACCACTCGGTAGTCCCTTCACGATTTCTTTCCAGGTGGCGCCGCCATCAGTGGTCCGATAGATGTGCGGTTTCTGATCGTCAAGCCGAATGCGATTGACTGCGATGTAAGCTGTTTGCGGGTCTGAATGGCCTGCATCTATTTGCGAGATCTTGCTCCACGAGGACAACCCGGGCGGCGTTACATCTTTCCACGTCTTGCCGCCATCATTCGTGACATGGACCAGGCCATCGTCCGTTCCGGCCCAGATCGTATTGATGTCTTTTGGTGACGGAGCAATTGCGTATATCACTCCGCGTCGGGCCTGGGTCGCCATTTCCGGTTTCTTGAACACGCCTATCGTGTCAGGTACTTCCGGTTTTTCACGCGACAAATCCGGACTGATAACGTCCCAACTCGTACCGCCATTGGTTGTTTTGAAGAGGACATTGCCGGCGAGATATAAAACGTGTGGATCGATTGGCGAAAAGAGAATTGGCGCAGTTCGCAAAAAGCGATATTTGCCACTGCGCACGAGTTCAGGCGCGACGTTTTGAATTTGTCCCGTCGTCGCGTCGAAGCGCGTCGCCTTACCACCGTAGATCAAATTTGGATTCAATGGATCGGGCGCGATATATCCATATTCTTCAACTCCAACAGTGCGCCAATCGCGAACTGAAATCGCACCATTGTCGCCACGACTCTTAACTCCCGCTGATCCGCTTTCTTGTTGGGCGCCATAAACCCAGTAGGGAAACTGATTGTCAGTAATCACATGATAGAACTGGGCAGTCGGTTGGTTGTACCATGAACTCCATGTCTCGCCTCCGTTGACCGTCACCACTGCTCCCTGGTCCACCGCCAGCAACATGATCTTCGGGTTCTCGGGATTGATCCACATCGTGTGGTAATCGTCACCACCGGGTGCGCCTTTGAAGCCGACAAAAGTTTTTGCGCCGTCAGTCGATTTATAAACTTCGATTGCGGAACAATAGACGATGTCCTTATTAGTAGGATCGACATCGATCTCGGCGAAGTCACTGCCGCGGGCCCAGACACGAGCTTCACCAGTCGCGAGTTCAAAAGTTTCGCCGCCGTCATCGGAACGATAAATTCCACCGCCTTGTCTTGAATCGACCGTTACGTAAACACGTTTCGGATCACTTGGCGCCACTGCGATTCCGATTCGACCGAGTCCTTGTTCGAACGTTGGCAGTCCCTTTGTTAACTGATGCCAGCTATTACCGCCGTCCGTAGTTTTGTATAAACCGCTACCCGGTCCCTGGAAATTACCGTTCTCCCACGGACCCTGCCGAGCGGACCACAAGTCGACATAAATCACTTTTGAGTTTGCAGGATCGAAGGCGAGTGCAATCGCGCCTGTGTCGGCGTCCTTATATAAGATCTTTTGCCAGGTCTCGCCGCCATCGGTGGAACGAAAAACACCACGTTCTTCGTTGGCTCCATAAGGATGACCGAGTGCAGCAACGTAGACGAGATTGGGATCTTTCGGATCGACGAGGATGGCGCCGATCTGTTGGGCATTTCGCAGACCAAGATGTCGCCACGTTTTCCCACCGTCTGTTGATTTGTACATTCCATCGCCTGTGGACAGATCCGGACGCTGTAGTCCTTCGCCACTGCCGACATAGATCGTCTCCGGCGCGGAGGGCGCAACGGCAAGAGCCCCAATCGATCCGGTTGGTTGATCATCAAAGATCGGCTTCCACGTGTGACCATAGTCGTTGGTTTTCCAGACGCCCCCGTTGTTAACCCCGATGTAGAAGACGTTTGGCTGGCCCGGAACTCCGGCCGCGCCGACTGTGCGTCCGCCACGAAATGGTCCAATCATTCGCCATTTCATGCCTTTGATCTGATCGCTCGCGAGTTGTTGAGCGCGAGTGTTAACTACGGAGAAGGTTAGGATTACGAGACAGACTAATAAGAAAAAGGAGCGTGGCCTCATTGATAGCGTCCTTGATGGTTGGAATGCTCGAGCTGCCGTTACAAGCAAAAAGCATTCTAACGCGGAAGTTGAAGACGCGCGAAGGGGCCGGGTTGATTAGGATGCAACTGGAGCAGAGACTTCATTCTGAGGCGGATTTGAGCGCCGTTTTCTTAAGATGATCGATGAGACAATCGTAACGAAGAGTCCGATAGGCAGTGGTTCAATGAAAGCGAACAGGGCGTTTGTGACCGGATTATCGAACATTGCCTTGAACTGTTTCATCTGCTCAGTCATCGCAGCGATTTCCTGTGTAGTTTTTCCGGCGTTCTGCATTTTGGTGAGCGTGTGAGCGGCTAATTTATCGGCGAAGTCCGGAAGGAGCATGAAGTAGACAAATTCCCAGGTGATGACGTAACAGACTGTGGAAATCAAGGTGATCAAAAGGCCGACTCCAAGCGCTCTGAGAAAACTTATTTCGCCGTTCAAAACATTATCTCGATAAGAACGGATGCCGAAGAAGACCAGCAGAAATGCAATCAGCATCCCGGCGGAGCCGATGTAGAACCCGTAGTCGAAGCCGATCTTGTAAACAAACGGTGTGGTTGCGAGCATCAACGCGGCCGAGACGGCGCCAGAAATTAATCCAAACTTGATGACGACATTTTTCATTGTCGATTCTCCTGAGCGAAAAGTTTTGCGAATACAGGCGGGAAACTAGCGTCGCGACCACGATGTTGTCGTCATACTTTCGGGTGATTTAGCCAAATTCGCGGAAAATCATACTTTAGTTTAGATGGCGATGAGGTCAGTACCGTAACGCGGTAGCGTCGGGTCAGCTTGATGTTGGAATCCTAAGTCTATCGCGCGACCCCACGCTACCGCGTTACAGTACTGACCTCATCGCCGCAAGTCCTCAAGGTATAAGCCCCAGTTCCTTTCCGATCTGCACGGCCTGGGTCCGCCGCTTCGCACTCAGCTTGTCAAACAATCTGCTCGAATGCGTCTTAACGGTGTTTTCACTGACGAATAGTTTTTCCGCGATTTCGCGATTGCTGAGTCCTTTAGAGATCAGTTCGAGGATCTCCAGTTCGCGTTTCGTGATTCCCAGGTCGTCAAGTTTAGAATCGTTTCGCGTGAAGGTCTGTTGGGCAGGAACGAGAACTTCTTTGACGACGAGAACTTCTTTCTCAACCAGCACCTCTTTCTTTTTGGTGAGTTTCAGTCCGAGCCAAATTCCCACGCCGGCAAATACCAGCGCTATCAGTGCGCCGTAAACCTCAATCGAATATTCGATAACGATGAAGCGATACTCGGTCCACTTCAGAAACGCGATTAGCAGTCCGCCACCGACACCATAGATGAGTCCATAAATGATGATCTGCTTTTTCATCTTCTGATCTATTATCGGCGGCGAAGGATTCTACTACGAACCAGATGATTACTTTCGCTTCACGTCTGCAGCGTCCATTTTGGCTCTTACTGGTTGGCTGTATTTTGACTTACGGAGTTGCGCTCTCCAACGAAGAGACTCGCAACGTGCGCGGCACAATCTACTTCAGCAATAACACGCCCGACAACCTTGACGATTTTCCGGTCGAGCTTTTCACGGGGGATCAGAAATCACGCGTAGCAGAAACAACGCTGACTAAATCCGGAAATTTCTTTCTGGCTGACATTAAGCCGGGGAAGTACGTGCTGAAGATAACCAATCCCGGTCAGTGCACACTTCTTTATCGAGTCGATCTGAGTTCACGATCGATTACCAACATTCGAGTAGTAATGGATGCCGCCTGCGCTCACACCAACGGCAAACTCGAAGACCTGCCAAAGAACTAACGTCCGACAAGCTAAAGAGGGCATTGATATATTTGACGAATCAGTGGCCTGCCCCGAAGGGGCTACGTCTCAAAGCCCAGGGTTGCTGCAACCCTGGGTGAGCCATGCCTGACTTATCAACCGCAACGCGGTTGCGATTAGCTGAAAACCTCAATGACGCAACCGCGTTGCGGTTGGCACGGCGCGAAAACGTCTTTACCCAGGGTAGCCGAAGCGGCAACCCTGGGCTTTGGGTCGTGGCCCCTTCGGGGCAAATAGTCATTACAATTGGCTTTGATTCGTCAAGTAGGTGATTGCCCTAAAGAGCCTTTTGAAACTCAACCAAGCCGCGGCCTGGTTAGTTTGCAAAAGATATCGAACAGCTACTCCTAAAAAATTAGTTGACACTACGCTCTGTCTCGCTCTATAGTCCTAAAAACTTAGGAGACAATATGGCCCGCACTAAAACTGAGCAACTAACTCCGCTTGAACTCGAAATCATGCACGTGCTCTGGGAGACGGGACCCGCGAACGTGCAGACGGTCCAGCAGAAACTCAAACGCGATCTCGCCTACACCACCGTGCAAACCATGCTCAACATCCTGCACAAAAAAGGGAAGGCCAAACGCACGCTCAAAGATCGCGCTTACTTCTACAAGCCAGCCGTCAGTCGCAAACAGGTGGTCAGCAAGCACGTGACCGACGTCGTCGATCGTCTATTCGGAGGCTCTGCGGAAAGCCTCGTCATGAGCTTGTTAGAAACCAAGCATTTGACCCCAGCCAAACTCGCTCGACTCCAGAAACTCGTCGCCGAAGTGGAGGACAAAACCGATGACGACAAGTAGTCAGTTCCTTTTGACGTTTTTACTCAACGCTTGTTGGCAGATCCTGTTAGTAACAGTGCTCGCCGTGTTTGCTTCGTGGCTATTCAGGAATTCGCCCGCCCGTTATCGCCACTGGATCTGGGTCGCCGCGCTTCTCTTATCATTCGGACTTCCGCTAACGACCTCTTCGCAACTACTGAAGAGCGCTGTCGTTCAACGCTCTGCGATTGCGACCCCGGCGACGATCGAAGATGAAATTACGCCGTTGATTCCCACCCCGTCTGAGAAGGTCACTACAACGAATGCGTCCGAACCATTTCTGTTGAGTAGAACTTTAGGGTTCGTATTGTTCGTCGGCTATTTGCTAATTCTTTCGTACAGTACTTTTCGGCTCTTTAGCGCGTGGTTCAGCGCGCGTCGTTTGAAATTGGCTGCGTGTTCAATCGATCAGGACGAGCGAATCGCGTGGGCCATCGAACGATGCACTGCTTCACTTGGTTCGACCGACGTGCAGATCTGTACGTCAACAGATATCGAGGCGCCGGTAACGATTGGGGCCCGTCGTCCGCTCGTCATTTTTCCGGACTCGTTAATGAGCGAAACCGACGACGAAGTGCTGCTTTCGGCGTTGGGCCATGAACTCATCCATGTGAAGCGTCGCGACTATGCTTTCAATCTGTTCTACGAAATCTTGTTTTTGCCGCTTTCATTTCATCCCGCCGCCGGCCTGATTCGTCGTCGAATTAGACAAACACGTGAACTGTCATGCGATGAGTTGGTGGCCGAGCGAATTCTCAATGCGGAAGTTTATGCTCGCTCTCTTGTACAACTGGCCAGCTCGGTCCCAACTCTCCGTCGTCTCTCCGCCACTACAACCGTAGGCATCGCCGATGCCGATATCCTGGAGGCCCGAATCATGTCACTACTCAAAAAATCGAAGTTAGACACACGCAAGAAAAGAATGATTTTGATCGGCGTATCGCTGCTGTTGCTCGTCCCGTGTTTTGCTGCGGCGTCGTATGCGATGAAGTTTGATCTGCAACCTAAAGCGACCGTTGTAAATCAGGAACCAAAACAGGAAAAGCAACGAAAAGAGCCGGACCGAACTGATGTCCGTGGACAGATGGACATGGAGAAAGTTCGTGAGATGAAGGAGAAGATGGAAGCTGATCCGGCATTTCGCGAGGAGATCCTTCGGAAACAGGCCTTCGAAATACAGGCGAGGGGTCTAAAGCAAGCAGCACTCGCAAAGGTTGCCCGCATTTCAATGGACCAGGCAATTCAGATCGCCACTGCACAAAAAGCGGGGACCGTCATGCAGTGCAGTCTTGAAGCGAGCCATTGGAAAGAGTTGGGCCAACTGGCCGACGATGCTGTTGTCTTCTATCAGATACAGTTGGTGGGAAGCGATGATGTAGAAACCGGGGGCGTCACTCACATCTGGGTGAATGCTGTCGATGGATCGATCGTCAAAACCGAAAAGGAATTACCGCGTAAGCCTCGTCCAGAGTAGTCCGAACTTTGTGTTTCCGTGTCTCTGTGCTCTCTGTGTTAAAAATTGAGGTTCGCTAGCGAGGTATGATCTTTAACACAGGGAGCACGGAGGCACAGGGATCAAGCCGCCTTCGCGTCACGAAAAGGCGCTACGCCTAATTCCTTCATTAATGTCTCAAAGCCCGGCAGATCTAGTGATTGTGGTCCATCTGACAACGCTCGTTCGGGACAGGGATGCACTTCAATAATTAACCCATCAGCACCAACCGCAGCGGCCGCTTTTGACATCGGCCCGACCAAACTTCTTAATCCCGTTCCATGCGACGGATCTGCCAACACAGGTAAGTGCGACAACTCCTTTACTAAGGCGACCGCCGCCAGGTCCAGCGTGTTTCGCGTCGCCGTCTCGAAGGTCTTAATGCCGCGCTCGCATAAAACAACGTCGTGATTTCCGCCGGCGAGCAGATATTCCGCCGCCAGCAACCATTCTTTCACTGTTGCCGATGGTCCACGTTTCAAGAGAATCGGCTTTGGCACAGATGCCAGTTGTTTTAGTAGCGAAAAGTTTTGCATGTTGCGTGCTCCGACTTGCAACATGTCTGCATATTCAGCGACGACTTCGACGTCGGCTTCGCTCATCACTTCCGTAACAATCGGCAGGCCTGTTTCCTTGCTCGCATCTTTCAGGAAATGTAACGCCTCGACGCCAAGACCCTGAAAGTCGTAAGGCGAAGTGCGTGGCTTGTAAGCGCCGCCGCGCAACATATTCGCGCCGGAGGCTTTTACCGAGCGGGCTGTTTCCAGCAGTTGCTCACGCGACTCAACTGAACATGGACCAGCAATCACAACCAGATCGCCGCCGCCGATTTTGACGCCCGCAACATCCACCACCGTGCAGGCTTTGCGAAGTTGGCGGCTGACAAGTTTGAATGGGTGCGAAATCTGGATCACTTCGGCTACACCGGGAGCTGCTCGCAAAGCCTCAATTTCCGAGCGTCGACCGCTGCTACCGACGGCGCCAATAATCGTCCGCTCCTCGCCGCGGACCACGTGAGCTTGAAAACCGCATTCCCTGATTCTGTCGATCACGTGGTCGATCTCTGCCGCGGTGGCCGTCCGTTTCATGTTAACGATCATGGTTTGAATTCCTTTTAGTTTGAGTTTGATAACAGGACGAAGCGTGTGAAGTTGTCGCTCGTGTCCTGAATGTTTTCGCGAATAATGATGCCGCCGTAAATTTCCGCAGCTCGTTTACCAGCAATGGCAGCCCGATGCTGATCGCCTTTTTGCAAAACTTCAGCGACGCTGCCCGCCGTGTCGTCGCTGACGACTTGTTTTAGTTGTGGATGTTGGACAAAGAAGCAGGCGCACTGGGCCAAAGCCATCGGGTGCGATTGAACTTCCGAAAGCTCGGAAAATGAAACGCCCGGACAGGCGATCAGGTTTTGCTGAATCGGAATCGTGATCTGATCTATTACAACCAGCTCGCTTTCCCGCAGCAGTTCAACCGACGGTTGGACAACGCCCGCAATACTGTTTTCTACCGGGGCCAGCAACAGATCCGCCACACCTTCTTTCAAGCTCGCGTAGAGATCTGAAAAGGTTGAACGTGGCACCAACTCGATATCTGCTCCGAGTAGTTTTATGGCTGCGTCTTCACTGAAGGCGCCGCGCTCGCCCTGGAATGCGACTCGAGTTTTGTGATCAGGCTGGTTCATCCTATTGCGCAATTTCGGCGGTATCACATTCAATGCGACGCGACTCACGAATGATGCGGCGAAAGAGTTTTCCCACCGCGTCCTGATCGAGTGGACCATCGTTCAGATCCTGTAATCGACCGAGGACCTGACGTTCTCGTTCCGGATCGCAGAAGGGAAGTTGAGCAGCTTTCTTGAGCGTTCCCACTTTGATTGCCAGCCGTGCCCGCATGTTCAGGAGACGCAGTATCTCCTGATCGATCTCATCAATTTCTCGACGCCAATATTCGATGTCCATACGTCGTTGTCCTCGCTGGTTGCCAATAAAAAACCAGCCGCGATTTTTGCGAATCGCGGCTGGCTCGTTGGAAACTTGTGCTTTTTTGCTTAGGTCTTCAGCACTCTGTTCTCGCACATCGCCGGTCCGCTCTTCTTAAAAAGAAGAAGCGGTAAGTAAATGCGAAGTAGAAAAATGTGCGGGAACTCATCATGACCGAGAACGACTATAGGCGGCGCAGAAAAAAAGTGTCAAGGAAATTCTATTGAGCATTTGCAGTATTTTGGCTTGGATTAAGCGGATTTATGACAATTGGGGGCACGCTCACTAAGCAATGACTCTCCGGCAAGATCACCACAGCGACCTCATTGCCGTCTACTTTTTACTGCAGACTTTTTATGGATAGTCCTTGCTTCCGTAAAGCGCTTACGGGCCTTAAATAAAACTTGGTCGGATTGATCGCGGTTATTACTTTCCGTCTTTTCTCTATTCCAATTTTCAGGCCAATTATCAAAATCGGCGACCTCGTGATTATTAACCAATAATGTATATAAACTCTCGGCTGGAAAATCGTTCAGTCTAATAAGCAGATCCGTCCCTTCCTTATTAGATTCGTATGGATGCTCAGCGTCAGGCCCATTTCGCCAGATGACTTCTTCGTCCAAAAAATTCCGCTCAACTACTTTCATATTACAAGTCCTTAATCAATACGAAATTTTCGATCAACTTCTGCATTTGTGATTAGCGCATCCTCGATTATTGCCTCGTATATCTTATCACCCTGCAAACCGAATCGACTCCAATAATCGACGAGATACTCAAAGGTTGGTCCGTCGGAATTCCCGTACTTTGCGAGATCTCTCTTTCTCAATAGCTGCACTTCTTCAGGATTCTCCATCATATCTCTGGCTTTTAGCCGTGCGGTGTGTCTCATTTGCCATGCTTTTCGCGCACGTCGTTCAGCGCCTTCACCTTTCGCTATCCACGACAAATTCAAAGACGAGATCCGGCCCACCTCGTCCTTGTACCACTGGCGAACTTGTGTATTAGTCATTGGCTTATGGTGTGAAGAACCCTAATCCATTAGGAAATATTAGAGTCATAGCAACAGCCAACTCCTGCTTTGAGCTGTCTCGGTGAGATGTGCCGACTCCTATCTAAATCTGAACGAACGGAATCTATCGAATCGACTGAGTGCCAGTCAACTGCCAAATAGAATTTACGGTTCGAGCAACAACTTTCCGGTCGTCTTCCTGCCTTCCAGATCCCGATGTGCTTGTTCTGCTTGAGCCAGCGGGTACCTCTTATGTATCCGTAGTTTCAATTCACCTTTTGCAATCGCGCCTAACACTTCACCGGCACGCCACTCGAGTTCTTCGCGTGTGGCGGTGTAGTGATTTAAGGTCGGCCGCGTGAGGAAGAGCGAGCCTTTTTGTGAAAGCTTGATCAGATCGAATGGCGGAACTGCTCCACTTGAACCGCCAAACAAAACGAGGTAGCCACGTGGACGCAGCACTTCCAGATCTTTATCAAACGTCGCTTTGCCAACTCCGTCGTAAACGACGTGCACGCCTTTGCCGTCAGTCAGTTTCTTTGTTTCGGTTTCGAAATCGGCTTGCGTATAGATTATGCACTCGTCTGCGCCGGCGTCTCGCGCGAGTTGTGCTTTCTCTTCGGTTCCCGCAGTTGCGATCACACGTGCGCCAATCTTTTTCGCCATTTGGACCAGCAACAGTCCGACACCACCTGCTGCCGCATGAATCAGCGCTGTTTCGCCTTTTTGAAGTTTGTAACTGTCGTTGATCAGATAGTGGGCCGTCATTCCCTGCAACATCGCCGCTCCCGCCTGATCAAAATTCAAACCATCAGGAATCTTTACTAGTCTCGAAGTAGGGACCGCGGCGAATTGAGCATAACTGCCAAGCGAGCTTGTATACGCCACTCGATCACCGGGCTTAAGATCAGACACTTCAGCACCGACTTCTTTGATGACGCCGGCGCCTTCCTGACCATTTATAAAAGGCAGCGGCGCCGGATAACGACCCTCGCGAAAGTAGACATCGATAAAGTTCACTCCGGCAGCTTTAATTTCTACTAACGCTTCGTTTGGTTTTGGTGTGGGAGTTGGGACATCGACGAGGGTGAGCACTTCGGGCCCACCAGTTTGGGAAACTTGAATCGCGTTCATAGTGATCAGATTTAAGAACGATGATGTGCGATTGTCAAAGGATTGAAGATTTCAGATTGCAGATTTCAGATTGGGAATCATCTTAAACGGCTTGGCCGCCTGTTGTGAGGAATGGCTCTGCCTTTCCGTAGCAACTCTCCTTTACTCTTCAGGCTATGCCTTCTTACCGGTCGGATAGAAGGCGCAGCCAATTTTCAGGAGCTAGTTATGGAAAGGCGGAGCCATTCCTCACAACAGGTGGCAAAGCCATAGGCCAAATGGCAAGTCGTAGCCAGGCGGCCAAGCCGTAGCGAGACTCAATACCCGCGGCAGCGGACGATCTTTGTCTTATCAATCTGAAATCTTAAATCTTAAATCCCTCGGTTTGGATAACAATCCAACAATTCGTACGCTTTGCCATCCTAAGTTGACAGCCTTTGTTCAGCCTCATAGGATACGCCCGCACGCCTACGCACACCTGGAGTATTCCAATCGCCGAAAGGAGTTGTCGTGACTAATAAACGAAGTACTCTGTCTCTTGTCGCGCTGTTGCTCAGTCTGTTTGTTATGCAACCGGCATTCGGACAAAAGCCACAATCAAGCTCAATAAAAATTCCATTCGAGACCTACAAACTACCCAACGGTCTCACGATCATTATGTCGGTGGATAAAACCACGCCGACCGTCGCCGTCAACGTTTGGTATCACGTTGGATCCAAGAATGAAACTGAGGGCCGCACCGGTTTTGCTCACTTGTTCGAACACGTGATGTTCACTGGCTCCGGCCATGTACCTTACGGTTTGCACGACAAACTCACCGAAGGTGTTGGTGGAAACAACAACGGTTCAACGACAAACGATCGCACCAACTATTACGAGAACGTGCCGTCCAACTATCTCGAATCAGCGCTCTGGCTGGAGTCGGACCGGATGGGTTACCTGCTGGACACGCTCGACATCGCGAAGCTGAATGCCCAGCGCGACATTGTCAAGAACGAGCGACGCCAGAGTTACGACAATCAGCCTTATGGTCGCGTCAGTGAAATTTTTTCGGCGGCGATGTATCCAAAAGGCCATCCATACTCCTGGCCGGTTATCGGGTCGATGACTGATTTGAGCGCCGCGTCGGAAGAAGACGTCAAAGGGTTCTTCCGTATTTATTACGCCCCAAACAATGCAACGCTCGCGATCGTCGGCGACTTCGATCCCGCTCAAGCTAAAGAGTGGATCAAGAAATACTTTGGCGACCTGCCGCAGAACACAGCGGTGCAACGTCCGTCAGTTCCGCTCGCCAAACTCGACGCCAGCAAGCGACTCGTCTACGAGGACCGCGTCCAGGTGCCGCGTCTCTATATTCAATGGCCGTCAGTAGGCGTAAAGAACGATGACGATGCTCCGTTATCAGTAATGAGTTCAATTCTTTCCGGATCGCGCACGGCGAGACTTACTAAAGCGCTGGTCTATGACAACCAGATTGCGTCACAGGTGTTTGCTTTCCAGGGTGACAATGAAGATGTTGGCGAGTTTCAGGTGGTCGTAGTTCCCAGACCCGGTCACACGCTCACGGAACTTGAAGATGCAGTGGACCAGGTGTTGAAGAAGTTCATTAGTGAAGGTCCAACTGCAGAAGAACTTCAGCGCGCAAAAGCCGGACTCGAGTTGGGCTTCTTGCGCGGTCTCGAATCCAATCTCGGTAAGGCCAATCAACTGCTTGACGGCGCGGTCTTTCATGGCGACGCCGGTTTCTTTAGCAAGGATTATCAGCAAACTTTGGCAGTGACCGCCGCGGATGTTAAGCGAGTCGCCGCGCAATATCTTGGTGGCAATCGAATTGTCTTGAGCGTTGTGCCAAAAGGCAAACGCGATCAAGCTGCGAAGTCAGCCGAAAGCGAAAACGTCAGCCTGTTGTTAACTGGCGCTAAAGGAGGAAGATGATGAAACGACAGAATCCAATTCTTGCGCTTTTCGCAGTTGCGATAATTTCGCTGGCGAGCGTCGCTTCGCTGGCCCAACAGACGCTCGATCGAACCAAAGTTCCACCGCCGGGACCATCGCCAGTTTTGCACGTCCCGACCTGGACCAAAACTCAACTAAGTAACGGTGCGACACTGATCGTTTCCGAGCGTCACAATTTGCCGCTGATCTCTTTCACCATCACTTTCGTAGGTGGCGCAAATCAGTTCGAACCAGCCGATAAGCGAGGCGTCGCCGGTATGACGAGCTCGATGTTGACTGAAGGCACGGCCACTAAAACCGGAGACGAACTTTCCGACGCCTTGCAATTACTCGGCACAAACGTCAATGCGAGTGTTGGCGGTGAAGAAGGTCAGATTAGTTTTGTCTCAACCACAACAAACTTCGAACCGACGCTGTCCATCATGGCCGACATGATGCTGAACTCGACTTTTCCAGCCGCTGCTTTGGACCGGCTACGTGGTCGAACTCTGGTTAATCTAACCCAGGCGAAAGATCAGCCTACTGTGGTTGGCGCCCAGGTGTTTTCGAGAGTTCTTTACGGCGCCGCGCATCCATACGGCCAACGCGCAACCGAAACATCAATCAAAGCGATCACCCGGGACGATATAGTGGCCTTTCAAAAGGCTTACTACCAACCCGGTCGCGCAATCATCACCGTAGTTGGTGATACAACCGCTGCGAAGGCAAAAGCAGCGATTGAAAAAGGATTGGCTGCATGGGCCAAAGGCGGAACGAAGCCTTCGTTTGATTATCCGAACGTTCCTGAATTGCAACCTGCCAAGATTTATCTCGTGGATAAGCCGGACGCTGCACAGTCCGTGGTGAACATCGGCCTGCCTGGTCCACCGCGCAACACGCCTGATTATTTCGCGTTGCAGGTGATGAACACGATTCTTGGTGGCCAGTTTCAATCACGTTTGAATGCGAACATTCGTGAGCAAAAAGGTTATAGCTACGGAGTAAATTCCGGCTTTGGGTATGGAAAAGGACCAGGCGCATTCCGTGCTGGTGGTTCGATTGTTTCGGCGAAGACTGATGCCGCGCTGATCGAGTTCATGAAAGAACTCAAAGGTATCGAAGGTGGCATCCCGGTCACCGACGAGGAGTTGAAGACGGCGAAAGACAACCTGATCCAGGGATTGCCGGCCAGATTCTCTTCGGTTGCGGCAGTCAGTAGTTCAATTTCGACGATAGCCGTACAAGGATTGCCGGACGATTACTACCAGACTTACGCAAAGAACGTTGCGGCAGTAACAAAAGACGATCTTCTGCGGGTGGCTAAGAAGTACATTGACTTGTCACATATCGCGATTGTGATCGTTGGCGATCGGCGTGCTGTCGAAGCTGGATTAAAAGCGACGAACATCGCGCCACTGACAATTCTGGACATCGATGGCAACCCAGTTGTTGGAACTGGTAGCAGCACGATGGAAAGGTAGTTTTGTTTTCTCTGCGTCTCAGCGTTCTCTGCGTCTCTGTGTTGAAAATTGAATCTCGCCAGGTGTAGATCGATTTCAACACAGAGACGCAGAGAAAACGCTGAGACACAGAGAGAATCAGACTTCGTAGTTGAAGACGATCTGCATCAGCCTGCGCACGACACTTTCTGGCATTAGAGAAAGTACTCCTCGCCTTACCCCGCGCGCCCAAACATTTTCCCACTGGCCCACGGCCCCATAGATTCTTGAATAACGCGCTATCGTAGCTGTCCGCCTAATTCGCGACAGTTCGTAATTACGCAACGCTGTTTCATTCTCACCATCACGTCTAAAACAATTCGCTAACATCATCGCGTCTTCAATCGCGAGACAACCACCCTGGCCCAGGTTTGGAGTAGTCGGATGAACGGAATCACCAAGTAATGTCACTCGACCATCGCCCCACTTCTTACTGGGTGGACGATCGAATGCACCCGTTCTGAGAATCGACATCGAGGTCGTCGATTCGATGAGTTGGACCACCGGTCGATACCATCCTTCAAACAAACGCAAGAGCTCACGCTGAGTGTCGAACGATCTTTGTGAGGCGACACTTTCTCCGAGTTTCCATGTCTTGCGATCTCCGCTTCTTTCTTCGACTTTTGGACTGGTGTTGGCGGCATTCGCCGCTGCCCACCAACCTATTCGACCCTGTCCGACAGGACCAATACCAAATCGTTTTCCACGTCCATGAATCTCGATCGCGGTAGCCGGCGGTACTGAACGCGGAATTGTCGTCGAGATGCCGCGCCAGACCGTGTAACCGCGATAGATTGGACTCGAATCGCCAAGCAACTGCAGCCGGACTTTTGAATGAACCCCATCAGCGCCGATTAGAAATTCAGACTCACTGGCGTGGCCGTTGGCAAAATTTCCGACGACATGATCCGGGTGTTGTTCGTAATCAAGTAATGAATGACCGAGATGAATTGACGAAGAGGGCAACTCACCGAGCAGGACGTTCTGGAGGTCGGCTCGATGTAATGCGACGGCAGGCGCGGATTTATTTTCGGATGATTCAGCGAGCGTGACTTTGTTAAGTGGTCTGCCGTTTTGATCGAGCCATTGAATTTCTCTCATCACGCCGGCGTATTCGAGAATATTGTTTGTTAAGTCGAGTTGCTCGAATACACGCATCGCGTTTGGCCAGAGCGCGATCGCGGCGCCGACGTCGAGCAAGGCGGGGGCTTGTTCGTAGACTTCGGATTCGAAACCGAATTTACGCAGGGCAATAGCGGTGGTTAATCCGCCGATGCCTCCGCCGATGATTGCAATCCGACTCATGCGCGGAGATTAGCATAGACGTAAAAAGTTTCGAGTTCCGAGTTTTGAGTTTTGAGTCCCGGGTTTCGAGTCCCGAGTTTGAACTTTGAACTCGAAACTCGAAACTCGAAACTAGAGACTCGGAACTCAAAACCCGGAACTAGACTATTGGGACTCCGAGAGAGTCTTGATGTGGTTCAGCACCCGCTGATGTATGCGGTGGATGATTGCGTCGGACCATAGATGCCAGTAGACGCCGGGCCAGTATCGATTTTGATACCACGTCGTTCCTTCGAGTAGTGTCTTTCCGCCGGGCAATTCTTTCAATTCAAATTGTCCATGTTGAGAAATTAAATAATGCTCGAGATGAGGCGGATGTAAGTCGTGGTAGATCGATAACTCTTCCATTGTTGGTGGTTGACCGCTCACCGAGAACGCCAGCAAGCGAGGCTCGTCCCACTTCGTTATGGGCTCGACAAATTCCCCGGTTGAAAAAATGCAGTGGCGAACAGCGCCTTCGCCACGTCCCTGAATCTCGGCGCGAATGGGATAGGCAATGCCGGTCTTGAATACTGTCTCAGTCGGTGGCGGCAGTTGTGAAAAGCTGACCACGTTCTTCCAAACAACATCGGGCGGGGCGTCGATCACAACTGAAGTCTTGACTGCGTAAACCGGCGGTTTTTGATCGATTGAATACTCGAGCAATATCAGCGCAGGTATGAAAAGAAAAACAGCCGAGATGACCCGAAACGATTGGACCGGAATCGCGGGTCGCTTCTGAATGGCCCAACCAACAATTCCTCCGATCAAGGCCAGAATCGCTGCGAGCGGCAAGGCCATCGCCAGACAAATGATCCCTTCGATGGCGAGTCCGAAGAGGGCCAGTCCCACGAGTGTGGTTGATAAAACTGCGACGCCGATACACCGCGGCAACGAGCGCGGTTCATGAAAGCTATATATAAGGACTGAGTTGAGACCAAGAAAGAAGGGAATTCCAACAAACACACCCCAACCATAGTTCCCGAGCAGGCTCGTGCTGACCACCGTCAGAATCGTTGACAAAATTGCTGTTGCGACTATTCCTAAAGCGGCGCTGCCAAACTCGCCTCGGGGCACCAAACGAGATAACAGTGAATCATTACGCATTGTTTTGCCGCCAGTTTGCGAGCAGGGAATTACTACCAGAATGGCAAAGAAGAGCAGATTGAGAAAGGAAAGAAAGAAAAAGACAACCAGCCAGAGCGGTAACCCGGCATCGCGCAAACGCCGCACAGTCAGGACCGTTCCGATCCAGATAAACGGCAACGCGATAAAGATCAACTCGGCATAGAAAGTTGCTTCATTTTGGGTGATGACCTGAACACTCGAAGGAGTTTTGTAGACCCAGTAATTAAAAACACTCCAGGGATAACCATGTGAGGCAGCGACGATGCGATCGATGTTGTGCTTGATCGCAAGTAAGACGACGCCGATTGCTAAGTAGCGGGCCCGCCCGATCCGTCCGTGCCAATTCCACATGTCGATTATCTTGGTCATCTTGTTCTTCTCCGCGTCTCAGTGAAGTCTGTGTAGACCATTTGTGCCGCCGTAGTCGGGTGAATTGCAATAACCAGGACCACAATCGCAGGAGGACCCGACGCTACCGCGTTACGGTACTGACCTCATCGTATTTCACGCACACCACCTCAGATCCGCAATACAAAACGGTTTCGGCTCCGGCAATCCATTCCTGATCTGCTCGACCGTAAACCTTCTCGTCGGCACCAGATCATAAGGCACTGGTGTTACCGGTGAACCAGGTTCGACAACGCTTTCGGAAAGAATCTTTATTTGTGCTACCGAAGCGAGCGGAACTTTCATTGTGACTTCGAATACCTGGGCCATCAACCGGTGTAGCCAGACTGGCAATGGGAACATGAATGGTTGTTTACCGACAACTGCTGCAACGCGGCGCACGGCTTCACTCAAGTAAATCTCCTCGGCGCCGAGTAAAGCTATGGTTTGTTGTTTGAGTCGCCGATCGATTAACGCGGCCCGCATCACATGGACCAGATCCTCAACTGCCAATGGCCTGACACTTTTTTGTTCGAGTCCGACGAGTGCGAATACCGGAAAAGTGTGGAGTGCCTGGCTGAGATGGTCCAACATGTGATCGCCGCGTCCATATACAATACCAGCTTTGATAATGGTGTAGTCGAGCCCTGAATTGCGAACAATTTCTTCAGCTTCCCACTTTGATTCGTGATAGGGCGAATCGCAATTAGCACGCGCGCGCAGGAAACTCAGCAACACGATCTTTTGCACGCCTGCTGCTTTGGCTGCTTCGACAACATTGCGGGTCCCGTCGACATGTACATGTTGAAAGGTCTGGCGCTCGATTTCGCGATTGATGCCGGCGCAATGAGCAACTGCGTCACAGCCGGTGAATGCCAGTTTGAGTTGATTGACATCTGACAAATCACTCGCGACAAATTCGCCAGCCTCATCGGTGCGCGCACGACGAGCCAGAACAACTACTTCGTGTCCTTCGTTGAGCAATCGCTTAACTAAGTTACTGCCCACGAAACCAGTGCCACCTGTAATTGCGATTTTCATGATTTTTGCTCCGTCAATTCTCCGATATCTTTTTTATCGTCCGGCAGGCGACCGTGGGTCCGCTCCTACACTTGGTCGGGAATGCCGTCACGAATCTCGTCGAGTAAACGTAAGGCCTGTTTTCTTAGCGGCCTCATAAATGGATAACTTGCTAACGAGATCAACTTATCGAGTAGATCGACGGTGTGATCGACGAGTTTGTAGGTGCGTTTGTGATTTGGTGATTTGTCGTGAATCCAGAAGAGAACGATACCCATGTGATAAACCCAAAGCAGGTAGGGAAGTTCTTCACGCAGATCTTTCGCGATGCGGACTTTCGATCCATCGAGGACCTGGGCGAACAGTTCGATGCTCTCTTTACGGACTGGATCGGATTCATCTGAGAACGGATTAAGAGGACTCTCGGGATTCGCGGCAGTTTTAAAAAGCACGCCTGCAAATTCATGATACGGTTCGAGCGTCTCGATCTTGAGGCGCATCACTGCATGCAGGCGTGCCTTTAATGTCTGTGCTGTTTCTAAGGCCGGCACAGACGCTGCGAGGTGCGCTTCATGGAGACGATGATAGAAAGCCTGGATCAGGTGTTCTTTGGAGTGGAAGTAGTAGTAAGCGTTTCCGAGTGAGAGCTTCGCTTTGTCGGCGATGGCCCGCATCGTCGTTTGCTCGTAACCCTTCTCGCGAAAGATCTCCAGAGCTGTTTCAAGAACCAGCGCTTTGGTTTGATCTCCTTTCTGAGTTTTCGCTGATTCTTTTTTCTTCATCGCAAGACCTCCATGACAGTGCCGATTGTTGATTGCCGATTGCCGAATGACCCACCCGCTACCGCGAGGTGTCACTGACTGTGTGCCAGCTAAGCTGACGCAAATCGCCACTCGGCAATCGCAAATCGGCACTCACTCACCCCACCATCCTTGATATCTGGTAACGATTTTGCGAAATGGCCGATACCACTTTCTTCGTCGTTGGCAGTAGTTCCGGCGACGACAACCGGTAGGACCATTCGCGGTAACGACTCAGTGCCCACAACACCATCAACCAGGCTTTCGAACTGAAGTAGACGGCGCCACGATTGTCGATGACTGTCAGGTCTGACCTGGTCAAGTCGTGATTCAACTCCGGGTAACGTCTTCGTGCTTCGTCCGAAGCGCACGGCACAAACACCAGATCGATCAATTTTGGTTGTTCGGCAAGCCATTCATGGGCTCTCCGGCAAAGGCCACAGTCAGGGTCGTACAACACGGTGAGCGACAACATGATCACACCTCCTGCTTAATGGCGGTGAACGAATCAGGACCGACAGGTGGTTGCGCGTTGTGGAGAGTTTGGCGGCGACGCATCCGGCTAAACACCAACAGGTTGAAGAAGTGCATGGCTCCCAGGACGATTAGGACCATGCCGACTTTTACGGACAAGGCTTCGATACCTTCCTTGGCGTTGGCGATGTCATAGCCAAGCTTCAGGGCGAGACTCACATAGCCGAAGTTGATCAGATAGAAGCCGACGACAAGCAGGTGATTGACCGAATCGGCGAGCGCTTCGTTTCCGTGAAAGACGTCGACGAGGAAGACGCGGCCGTTTTTGTGGAGTGTTTTGGCAACCCAGATGGTTAGGGCAATGCTGATTGCCAGGTAGAGCAGGTAGGTTGTTATTTCTATCGTCATAATCAGCCTCCTTAGCTGAATTTGAACGTGTTCAATTTCGTAGTTCGTAGACTAATACCGCGTTGTTCGCCTGTCAAGAAGATTTTTGAACAGGTTCAAAAAAAGATGGTAAGAGTCTCTGCGTGAACACTACAAACGAAGGTGGTGGCGGAAACGCCGAAGGCGTTTTGTCTCAAAGCCCAGGGTTGAGCTTTGGCAACCCTGGGTAAATCGTACGAATAAAAATCGCGCAACTCCGAAGGAGTTGCGTCCCGTTCGAACATCCTCGCGCCTGTAATTCTTCAATTACGCATTCGATCTCTCGTTCCTGGCTCTCGCACACAGGCACAACTCCTTCGGAGTTGAGCGACTTTTATTCGTACGGTTTATCCAGGGTTGCCAAAGCTCAACCCTGGGCTTTGGGATGAAACGCTTCAGCGTTGGCCGATGGCGCCAGGAATTAGTTGAGAACAAAGTAAGCGAGTTACACCGCGGCGAAATCGATAAAGCCGCGCACCGGGTCGACCGACAACAGCCTCACTCGCGTATGCTGTCCGACTTTCAGGCCGTGTTCTCCTTTGACGATCATGCCGTCTACCGGCGGTCGCACAATTCGCGCGAAAGTTCCTTTTTGACTAACTCCGGTAACGATCGCGTCAAACTCCTCACCGATCTTATGCTTCATCAAAACTGCCGCCGCTACTTTGCGCATCTTGCGTTCAACTTTTCTGGCCGCACTCTCACGGTCGTTACAGCGATCGGCAATCGTCTGCAACTCTTCCGCCGAATAAGTTGAATTCTTTAATAGTCGTTGCGTGATTAGATCAGCGTAGCGACGATTTGGCGCAGTTGAATGCGTATATCGATGCACTGCCAAACCGAAGTGTCCGGGACTTTCCCGACCCGGAATCTGGACCACATAGTCTCCTGGTCCGAGCAGTTTCACTACCGCCAAAGACAAATCAGGGAAGTGATCCGGATCGGCTTTGCGCTGCCGTTCCAGAAAATCTGACAAAGCACGAACGTTGGGTTCTGCCGGCAGCGTTTCGTGAAGGTCGTTGGCAATTTCTACGATGCGGGGCCAATTCGCCGGTGTCGTGACAACGCGACGAAGTGATGCAATTTCGCGTTGGTCCAAAAACTCTGCCATCGAGCTATTCGCCGCCACCATAAAACTCTCGATGATGTCGCGTGCACTATTTTGCTCCGTGACCGACAAGTCAGTGATTTCCCCGTGTTCATCGATCACCGGAGTCGCTTCGATAGTCTCAAGTCGTAACGCTCCGAGTTTACGTCGGGCGTCGCGCAGGCGTTTTGCCGTCTCAAATTGTAACCGGACCTGTTCTTCCAGATTTTCTACGTGGGTCACTTCCTCCGGAGCCGGGGAGTTGTCGGCGCCATCAAGCCACTTCCCCACAACCTCATACGACATCTTTGAGTAATTGTGCACGAGGGCGGGATAGACGTCTGATGTCTGCGTGCTGCCTGACGGGGTCACGAGATATTCAATAACGACCGCGAGCCGGTCGTGGCCTTCGAGCAGGGAAGTCTTGTCGGTTGAAAGTTCCTCCGGAAGCATTGGAAATGTGACGATACCCGTATAAACCGATGTGGTATTTTCGGCTGCGTGAATATCAATAGCGGAGCCCTTGGGAACAAATGCAGCAACGTCAGCAATGCCGACGAGTACTCTTATATTTCCATCACTTAGTTTTTCTACATACTCGACCTGATCCAGATCTCTTGAAGTCAGGTTATCGATGGAAGACCACAAGAGCCCGCGTAGATCGCGTGCAGTCGATTTCGACAGAAGCGCGTTTTCGTCGATTTCTTTCAACTCCAGCTCAGCATCGGCCGGCATGTCGGGTTCAAAGCCCTGCTCGATCATAGTGGCGCGAGCAATGGATAAAAGATCCAGGTGATGATTTTTATTGTTGAAGGATTTGTCGCTCATAATGGCGCAGAGTGTACCCTAAAGAGCTCTTGCAAAAGTCCTCCTTGATGGCGATGAGGTCAGTACCGTAAATGCGGTAGCATCGGGTTGCACTACAGACGGAGGCCTCTGAACTCACTCTGACGCGATGCTGCGGCGTTACGGAACGGACCTCATCGCCTTGCCATCCGTAGGCTAATAGGGCATAGTGGTGTCTGGTTAATCCTTCTCTCGCGCATCGACGGTGATGCGCCCTGCGCAAAAAAGCTATTGACGCGCTGGTCGTTTGGAAGTTCGAGAGCAGGCTGTTGTTAATTTCAGAAGCCGCTCACTCAAGAGCATCCGAACTCCGGTCCTTCGTCTGACTACCGTTTCTCCGAAGCCAATCCGATTCGCAGCTTCTTTTATTCCCTACGAAGGGAAAAGGTACAGATATGTCTATCAAACTTTATGTTGGAAATCTCGCGTTCTCGACTTCCAGCCGGGACCTGCAGGAGCTTTTTGCTGGCGCCGGTACGGTTGAGTCGGCAAGCATTGTCGAAGATCGCGAAACCGGCCGCTCACGTGGTTTTGGTTTTGTTGAAATGTCGAGCAAGGAAGAAGGCGAAGCTGCAATTAGCCAGTTCAATGGCAAAGAAGTCGGCGGTCGTGCTCTTAAAGTGAATGAAGCCAAGCCGCGCGAACCCCGCACTGGTGGCGGCGGTGGCGGTCGTGGTGGTTACGGTGGCGGCCGTGGCGGTAATGGCGGCGGTGGTGGTTATGGCGGTGGAGGAAATCGCGAGCCACGCTGGTAAGCATCGGATAGCGCTTAATGTTCTGTGGTTGGCAATGGGCCAACCACGGAACACTGCGCGAACGAAAGTATCAATATGAATTTTTCAGAATTAGGACTCGGCGCTGCCCAAGTGCGCGCTTGTGAGTCTCTCGGATTTACAACTCCGACACCCATCCAACAACAGACGATTCCTGTTGTTCTCAGTGGTCAGGATCTAATTGGTTGCGCCGAAACCGGTACCGGTAAGACAGCAGCCTTTCTTTTGCCAATTCTTCAAAGACTGTCCGATGTGCGACGACCAGGAATTCGTGTTCTGGTTTTAGCTCCGACGCGGGAACTGGCATTACAGATCCAGAAAAACTACAACGAATTAAACTCGACAAAAAACGATCGCAGCGTGATTTTGATCGGGGGCGCAAATATCAAGCCCCAGGTTGCCAGTCTGCGACGTGGCGCCACTGTCCTGATCGCCACGCCAGGTCGTTTACTCGATCTCTCGGATCGTGGCATGGTCAACTTGTCGCACGTGGAAGTTTTAGTGCTCGATGAAGCTGATCGCATGCTCGACATGGGATTTTTGCCGGCGATTCGCAAAGTGCTTTCACTCGTTCCCGAGAAACGACAGACGTTGCTTTTCTCTGCGACGCTTTCTCCGGAAATTGAGCGACTCGCTCGTTCGACTATGAACCAGCCGAAATTGGTTGAAGTGAGTCGACGTGGCCGCGCGGCTTCTTTGGTGGAGCAAACGGCTTACCAGGTTTCCGCTGAATCGAAGACTGCGCTGTTACTGGATTTATTGGAACAGAGAAGCTTCGAGCGAGTACTCGTGTTTGCTCGTACGCGACGTTCGGCAGAGCGGTTGTCGCATATCCTTGCGGCCCGAGAACACAGGGTAAATCGCATTCACTCGGATCGAAGCCAACCGCAACGCGAAGCCGCGCTGCGTGGTTTTCGAGATGGACAGACGAGAGTTTTAGTAGCGACTGATATCGCAGCTCGAGGACTGGACGTCGACTCAGTATCACATGTAATCAACTATGACGTTCCAGCGGCGCCCGAAGACTACGTACATCGTATTGGTCGAACGGGTCGAGCGGGTAACAAAGGCGAGGCGATCACCATGGTGACTCCAGCCGACGAACTCTCGTTGCACGCGATAGAACGACTGACGGGACAGACGTTGAAGCGGATCGTTCCGGTTGGCTTTGGAGGTATGAAGCCTATGGTTAATGTGCCAAAGCCAAATCGTATAGCGAATCAGGTATTTACGCGGTCGTTTCGCCCTCGTCGAGCGAGTCGTTAGTACGTAATGAGGTTGTTTTTCTTAACTTAGAATTAAGCCGGTAACCCGGGTAAATGACTTTAGCGATTATGCTCGGATGTGTTATTGTCCGCACTAAGTCAGTACAACGCCCGGGATACGGTTCTTCATCTACATTCGTTAACTAGTGACTTAGGTCCACAGACTTACTAAGGAGAAATTGCTTGGCAGCAGAAGATTTAATTCCAGCAGAAGGTGTGATCATCGATAAACAGCCTAATGCTTTTTTCAAAGTTCAACTCGATAATAGTGACCACGTCGTGTTAGCGGCCGTCTCAGGAAAGATGCGTAAGAACCGCATTCGTATTCTGGTTGGCGATCGCGTCAGCGTTGAGATGTCACCTTACGATTTGACCCGCGGTCGTATCACCTACCGATACAAGTAAGCGGATTGCCGATTGTAGATTGCCGAATGCCGATTGCTCGTTGTGATCGGCGCGCCACCATTATTCATGGACGCCCAGCAAATCGGCAATCACCAATTGGAAATCGGCAATCACTTCAGTTCCACCGACTTCAGAAACTCCGTCACTGAACCATTCCACTTGGCGACGGTTTTCTCTGGGCCTACCTCTTTCAAATAATAAAAACCTTTCGGTGTTTCGATTACGGCTGCGCGTAAATGGTAGTTTGGCTTGTTGTAAAACTCGCCGCTGCCGGGCGCAGTTTCGGCCGTGTAAGTTCCCGCCAGTTCGACCGTCGTTACCTTCAAGCCGTTGATTGTTAGTGATTCCTGTTTAGCTTTGTCTTTGGAATCGGACCCGTCTGGTTGTTTCATCTGGCCAATCCAGCGGTCTAAATTGGCTGCGATGCCGCCGCCGCCACTTTGTCCAAAGTAATAGACGACAAGCGAGGCGTCTTCCGTATCCGAAGCTTCTTTGGGCAGTTTGTACTGGGCGACCCGCATCGTTGAGCCGGACTTTTCCTCCACCCAACCGGCGGGCGCTTTGAATTTCAGTGTCGGCTCCTGTGCAGACGCGGTGACCGTAGTGGCTATCAACAAAGCAATCGCAACAACAATTATTTTCAACATGGCGCTCATTTAACTCGAACGAGCAAAACTCATCAAGGATTTGTTTGGACACCACCGGCTTTATGCCGGTGGTGTCTGCGAAGGGCGCCCGCGAGTTAGGTAGAAGTTGAGACTCCCCCGGCATAAAGCCGGTGGTGTCTGAGAAGGGTGCGCGCGAGTTAGGTAGAGGTTGAGACTCCACGCGGCATAAAGCCGGTGGTGTCTAAGAATGAAGCACGCCCACGCGGCCGTATCCGCTCGGTTTGTGGCAAAGCGCCTCATTTCTTCTCCAGTATTCCGTGACGCTCTGCTATTAGCGTGGTAGTATGCCGGTATTATGCATGCGGATGTCGTTCTTATTCGTCTTATATTTACGACAGTCCTGGTATGGGCGGGATACTATCTTGCGCCTGTTGCCGGTCATAAATGGACTTCGGCCGCAGTAGGGGCAGTGGTAGCAATTTGTATCATCCTGTTTGAACTCAGGATTCGTCGCGCGACCCTCAAAACTCTTATAGGTGCAGCAGTTGGCTCGATTCTCGGCATTGTCGGGGCTTACCTGATCGGATCATTGATCAGTAGCCAGGAATCACCCGCTGTTCCTTCGCACATGAAGACCTTTATTACGCTCGCGTTGACGTTTTTTATGGCGTATGTGGGCTTGATGGTCGGAGCTGCGAAGGGTGATTACCTTGAATTGTCTGCGCTGGGGGGCATCTTTAGCGACAAAGTAACGAGGCGCGATTTAAAGATCCTCGATACATCGGTGATCATTGACGGGCGCATCGCCGATGTCGCCGAGACCGGTTTTCTGACCGGTTCACTGATCATTCCGCAGTTCATCCTGCGTGAACTCCAACAAGTTGCCGATTCACCCGATTCGTCTAAACGCCAACGTGGCAGGCGGGGCCTGGACATGTTGAATCGACTACAGAACAACAGTTCTCTCGATATACAAATCGTTGAAACTGACTTTCCGTCGGTGCGCGAAGTCGATCTGAAGTTGATCGAGTTGGGTAAACATCTTGACGCTGTCATCGTCACGAATGATTTCAACTTGAACAAAGTTTCGCAGTTGCGCGGCGTTAGTGTGCTCAACATTAATGAACTGGCAAACGCGCTGAAACCGGTTGTGCTACCGGGCGAAGCGATGCGTGTCTTCATTTTGAAGGAAGGCAAAGAGTACAACCAGGGCGTTGCTTATCTGGACGATGGAACAATGGTGGTTGTCGATAACGCCCGCAGGTTGATTGGTAAAAATGCCGATATCGCGGTGACGAGCGTGCTTCAAACTACTGCCGGCAAGATGATTTTTGGCCGGCTTTGGGAAGAAGCTGAGAATGGCGGTCATAACGAAATTCATCGCACCAACGGTACAACGCGCAGGCCAACACGCGAGTCCCGTGTGTCGGGTTCGGTACGCATCACCGATAGCGACGCAATCACCGAGACTTAAGGAGCGCAGCGTCCGCGCCTGCCGGGAAGATTACAAGCTCGCTAAATTTCTAATGTTGTTGTTCGCTGGCCGAGCAGGCGAGGACGCCTGCGCTCCTAAGAATATTCTTCTTCTTCATGAACATCGCGATCATTGCCGCTGCCGGTAGTGGTAGCCGGATGGCGAGTGATCGGCCGAAACAGTTTTTGCAGTTGGCCGGAACGCCGATCCTCTTTCACACCCTCAAACCGTTTGAGGAATGCGAGAGCATTCATGAGATTATTGTCGTGCTGCCCGCAGAGGAGTCTGCGGGTTTCTTGTCAGTAGCGGGAAAATTCAAGCTCAGGAAGTTGACGAAGGTTGTTCCGGGCGGAGCGACGAGGGCCGATTCCGTTAAGCGAGGATTGCTGTCGATTCGATCGGCAACTGCGGAAATCGTGGTGGTCCATGATGGTGTGCGACCATTTGTGACGGTAGAAGAAATTGAAGATACAGTCGACGCCGCACGGCAAACTGGTGCAGCGATCCTTGCGGCGCCGGTAATCGATACGATCAAAGAAGTAGACGATAAGGGAATTGTGCGGACGCTCGACAGAAACCAGTTGCGACGTGCATTAACACCCCAGTGTTTTCGTTATGAGATTTTGCGGAAAGCCTACGAGGGTATTGATGTAAACGATCCATCGTTGACTGACGAGAGCTCGTTGGTGGAACGGATGGGCGTAAAGGTTTCAGTTGTTGAAGGTAGTGTGCGGAATATCAAGATCACGAGTCGTGATGATTTGGTTTTAGCTGAAGCCCTACTGAAAAAAAGGTAACCCTCTGCGTCTCTGCGTTTTCTCCGCGTCTCTGTGTTGAAACTTACGTCGCCTTTAGCTAGCCCAATTTCAACACAGAGACGCCGAGAAACGCTGAGACACAGAGAAAGAAAAACAACCCGACCATGTTTCGCATTGGCTCCGGTACTGACACCCATCGCCTCGTCGCAGGTCGTCCACTCATGCTTGGCGGCGTACACGTTGCCGCTGAGTTTGGAGGTGACGGCCATTCCGATGCAGACGCGTTACTCCACGCGTTAGTCGATGCCATCCTCGGCGCCTTATGCGAAGGTGACATCGGCGTCCATTTCTCTGACAAAGATCCGCAATGGAGCGGTGTTAATAGTCTTGAATTTCTGAAACGGGTAATGTGGTTGGCCCGTGAACGAAATCTGCACGTCGTCAACGTCGATTCGACGATACTGCTCGAGTCGCCAAAGTTGAGACCGTACATCGACGCAATGCGGACGACGATTGCTGACGCGCTCGGAATCGATTTTGGTTGTGTCAGTATCAAAGCCAAGACCGGTGAAGGACTTGATGCCGTTGGTCAGGGGCTCGCAGTTACTGCTCAGGCCGTCGTGCTGATGGAAAGCAACTAAGGAAAAAGCTTGAGACCTCAAGACGTTATTCGGAAAAAACGAGACGGAAAAAGCTTAACCCGCGAGGAGATTGGTTTTTTCATCGACGGTATTACCAATGGCAAAGTAGCCGATTACCAGGTCAGCGCCCTCCTCATGGCCATTTATCTGAATGGCATGAACGAAGAAGAGCAGCAGGCACTCACTCACGCGATGCTCCACTCGGGCAACATTCTCGATTTTTCTGACATTCCCAAACCAAAAGCTGACAAGCATTCCACCGGCGGCGTTGGCGACAAAACTTCGCTCATCATTGCTCCGTTAGTTGCTGCGTGTGGTGTTTGCGTGCCGATGATCTCGGGACGCGGTCTGGGCCATACCGGCGGCACACTCGATAAACTCGAATCCATTCCCGGCTATCGGGTGAATCTGAGTACGAGCGAATTTCGCCAAACACTTTTAGATGTCGGTTATGCAATGGCGGGCCAAACCGCCGAACTCGCTCCCGCTGACAAGAAGATGTACGCGTTACGCGATGCTACTTCGACTGTCGAAGCAATTCCACTCATTGTCGCTTCGATCATTTCGAAAAAAGGCGCCGCCGGTCTCGAAGCGATGGTGATTGACGTCAAGGTTGGCAACGGCGCTTTTATGCGCGAAGAAGATCGGGCTGAAGCGCTTGCTCATGCTCTTGTCAGTACGGGTAACTCGGTTGGTATTCGCACTCGAGCTTTACTCACTGACATGAACCAGCCGCTGGGTGCCGCTGTCGGTAATTCAATCGAAGTCAAAGAATGCATCGACTTGTTGCGCGGCGAGGCGAGCGAAGGCGCTAGACCAGTTTTGGATCTATCGCTGGAATTATCGGCCCACATGCTGGTCCTCGCGGAGGTTGAAGCAACGCTGGCAGGAGCTCATGCGCGTTTACAAAAAACACTGGATTCCGGCGCGGCGTTGGAGTGTTTGAGGAAGAACATCATTGCGCAAAATGGCGACCCGCGAGTTTGCGATGCTCCGGCTGATTTTCTTCCTTTGGTAAGTGAATCGGTTAAGGTAGAATCCCCGCGCTCTGGCTACATCAAATCTGTCGACACCACAGAAATAGGTCACACAATTGCGGCGCTCGGTGGCGGCCGCGTACGCATCGAAGATGTGATTGATCCCACGGTTGGTTTTATCGCCGAACGTAAGATTGGAGACCGCTTAAACGCGGGTGAAGTGATCGGTGTGATCTACTGTGCGGACTCGGCAAATGCCGAAGAAGCTCGCCGGCGAATTCAGGCAGCTTATGAAATCGCTGACGGGCCCAACGCGGAAACGCAGAAGTTAGTTAAGGAAGTAATCAACGAATGAAATACAAACTTCTCGCCTTCGTCGTCCTGCTCGGCTTGTTGGCCCTGTCCTTTTCGGCGTGCACGCAAACGAGTGCCGCGGACGATCGCTCCAAGGTCCACGTTGGCATCGTCTTCGATATCGGTGGTAAAGACGATCGATCTTTTAATGCGGCAGCCTGGCAGGGTGTGCAACGAGCTGCAAAAGATCTGCCGATTGTGCTGCGCGATATTGAACCGGGTACGCCAAACGCGATCGAGCCGGCGATGCGCGCGTTTGCGGAACGGAATTACGATTTGATCATCGGAGTTGGGTTCGCCCAGGCGCCGATCATGGAACAGGTCGCCAAAGACTATCCAAACATTCACTTCGCGATCATCGATGGCGTTAGTGATTTACCAAACGTTGCTTCGTTGGTTTTTAAAGAGCAGGAAGGTTCGTATCTCGTTGGCATACTCGCGGCCAAGACATCACGGACCGGAACGATCGGTTTTCTCGGAGGGATGGACATTGGTCTGATCCATCGCTTCGAGAAAGGTTACGAAGAAGGCGCTAAATCAATTAATCCAAACATCCGTGTGATCCAAAATTACGTGGGTGTGACGGACAGCGCGTGGAACAACCCGGGTAAAGGGAAGGAACTATCGCTGGCCCAGATCGGCAAAGGCGCCGACGTGATTTTCACCGCCGCCGGCAATTCCGGCCTGGGAGCATTTGATGCGGTAGAACAACAAGGCAAAGAAAACGGTCGCGCGACTCATTTCGTTATCGGAGTGGACTCAAACCAAAACATGGTGAAACCAGGCTTCGTCCTCACGAGCATGGTGAAACGTGTCGACAATGCTGTCTACAACATCGTCCAGGAAGTTTTCAATCATCGCTTCGAGCCCGGCCTGCACGTCTTTGGTCTGGACAAAGATGGTGTGGGTTATGCGATGGATGACAACAACAAAACCCTAATCAGCCCCGAATCAATTCAATTAGCTGAAGAAGCTAAGAAGAAGATTATTGCGGGGCAGATTAAGGTTACGGATGCGATGTTTCAGTAAAACGGTCCAGAAACGCTGAAAGCGATGTTTCAGTAAAAACGGTCCAGAAACGCTGAAAGCGTTTCATCCCAAAGCCCAGGGTTGCTTCAACCCTGGGATACGATTCGATTAAGAGTCAACCACAAGGTGGTTGCGTCTGGAGCGGAACCATTGTGTTAGATAATTGCATCTGCTTAGGTCGAATTTTCAAGTACACCCTTTCCGTAAGGTTACGATGATCGGTCGAGATCATAGTTGTCGCAACCCGTTCCGGGTTGTTCATACTTCGCCGAAGTCTCCCAGGGTTGAAGCAACCCTGGGCTTTGGGACAAAACCGCTTCGCGGTTCAAACAAAGGTTACGAATATTCAATCGTAACTGACCAAAACGACTGACGACTGACCACCGACCACTGACCAATACTGAATGTTACAACTCCGCAACATCACCAAACACTTCGGCGCCGTGCTCGCTAACGACAACGTCAATATTGTCGTTAAGCCGGGGACGATTCATGCCATCGTTGGCGAGAATGGAGCGGGAAAGTCGACGGCGATGCGTATTGCTTACGGTTTCTACACGCCCGACAGTGGAGAGATTCTGGTAGATGGGCAGGTCAAGGAGATCAATTCGCCTCACGACGCGATCGCCGCTGGTATCGGGATGGTCCATCAGCACTTCATGCTGGTTGAGCCAATGACGGTTGCTGAAAACATTGTCCTCGGTTCAGAACCTGGAACAGCGGTCGCTCTCGATCTGAAAACTGCGGCAACTGAGATCAGAAAACTTTCCGAAGAATTCAAACTCGCAGTTAATCCGAATGCAATCGTCGAACATCTTTCAGTGGGTCAGCAACAACGAGTCGAGTTACTCAAAGCCTTGTATCGTCACGCTCGATGTTTGATTCTTGACGAACCAACCGCCGTGTTGACCCCGCTCGAGGTTGAAGAGTTTTTTACGATTCTGCGCCGTATGCGTGAACAGGGAAAGACCGTCATCATCATCACTCACAAACTGTCTGAAGTATTAGCAATCTCCGATGAAGTGACGGTGATGCGCGATGGCAAAGTTGTTGGCGGCGTGCAGACAAAAGATACAAACGCAACCGAACTCGCGCGCATGATGGTGGGACGCGAAGTATTACTTCGTGTCGAAAAACCTGAACCGAAGATTGGTGAAGCGCAAGTCACCCTCAGGAACCTGAGCGTTGAGCCGCGCAATGGTTCACAGTTGGTAAAAGATGTTTCGTTTGAAATTCGGCGGGGCGAGATCGTGGGCATAGCCGGCGTTGAAGGCAACGGACAATCGGAGTTGATGGAAGCACTGGCTGGTCTAATTGAGCCGGCGCGACTATCAGGCGAAATTAACTTCGCAGGAACTGACATCACTCGCAAAGGCGCGCGCTCCAGACGCGAACTGGGCATTGCCCACATTCCTGAAGATCGACATCGTCGTGGTCTATTGCTTGATTTCAGTCTCGCTGAAAATTCGATACTCGGTGTTCACTATCGAAAGCCAATCACCTCTGGTCCAGGAGAGATTTTCCTTGATGAGGGCGCCATTCAGGAACGGGTGAACGACATCATCAAGAACTTTGACGTTCGTCCGCCGAATTCAACTTTGCCGGCAAAGGCCTTGTCGGGTGGAAATCAACAAAAACTGATCATTGGTCGTGAATTTCATGTCCATCCGAAACTTCTGCTCGTTTCGCAACCGACTCGCGGTGTTGATATCGGCGCGATCGAGTTTATTCATCGCAAGTTAGTCGAACTGCGTGACAATGGTTGTGCGATCTTATTGATCTCAGCCGAGCTCGAAGAAGTAACCAGCCTTGCCGATCGGTTGTTGATAATTCACGAAGGCAAAATTGCAGGAGAAGTAGATCCGAAGGTTGCGACGTTGGAAGAGATTGGATTGTTGATGACCAGGGGACACTAAGAAGTCCAAAGTTCAAAGTTCAAAGTCCAAAGTTAAAGAGCAAAGCACAAAGCACTAAGTCGAAAGTTCAAAGTCCAAAGAGCAAAGCACGAAGCACAAACTCCAATAGATGAAAAATCTTTTGAAAGAACTGCTCTTTCCGCTCATTGCCGTACTCGCGGCGTTTGTCGTGGGTGGGATTCTGATTCTTTTGGTGGGCGACAATCCGATCGTTGCTTATCGCCTACTCCTCGGGAGTGCGCTGTCATGGCCCGACGGCATTGGCTACACGTTATTTCATGCGACACCTTTGATCTTCACCGGACTTGCCGTCCTTGTCGGTTTTCGTTGTGGTCTCTTTAACATTGGCGCTGAAGGTCAACTCTACGTTGCGGCGTTCGCGACCGCGTGGGTCGGAATCACATTTGCAAACTTACCGGCCATCTTGCTGGTGCCGATGTGTTGTCTGGCAGCGATTTTAGTCGGAGCATTTTGGGGCGCAATTCCTGGTGTGCTAAAAGCGAAGTTTGGATCGCATGAAGTTATCAACACGATCATGTTGAACTTCATTGCCATCGCGCTCGTCAGTTATTTCACTCAGTATCACTACAAAGTTCCTGGCGATCCGATCCTGGAGTCTGCTCCAATCGGTTGGGGAGCGCATATCGCGCGGCTCGGCAAGTTCGTTCCCGGTTTGCCTCAACGCATTCCCTTGAACCTGGCTTTTTTACTCGCTCTCTTCTGTTGTCTTCTGGTCTATTTGTTCCTCTGGCGCACCAAGTGGGGCTACGAAATCAGATCTACCGGTAGCAATCCATTGGCGGCAGAGTATGGTGGTATCTCGATTAAAAAACAGATCGTGATCGCGATGGCGGTTTCGGGAGCGCTGGCCGGCATGGTCGGTATCAACGATGTGATGGGCTATCGCTATCGCTACTACGATGGCTTTTCCGATCAATACGGATTTACTGGAATAGCCGTCGCCTTGTTGGGCCGTAATCATCCTGTGGGTGTCATTCTCGCCGCTATACTTTTTGCTGTACTGCAACACGGAGGAATCTACGTCGACGGTTTTTCTGAACACGTAACGAAAGACATTGTTCAGGTGTTACAGGGAATCATCATTTTATTTGTGGCCGCCGAGGAGTTCTTCAAATACATGTCTGGCCGGTTGCGAATCAAGAATCCGGGGAAGGTGTAAACGATGAGAGACATTTTTAACGTTGGCCTTCTTTTGTCCACCATTCGTCTCGCAACTCCTTTGATATTGGCCGCGCTCGGCGGATTGTTTTCTGAACGCTCGGGTGTAATCAACATCGCGCTGGAAGGGAAAATGCTCGCCGGTGCTTTCACCGCTGCTGCAGTTACCTACGCTGCTGACGAAAAACTACACCTGGGAAATGCCAGCCCGTGGGTTGGATTGTTGGCTGCGATCCTGGCCGGCCTCTTCATCGCATACATCTACGCGGTCGCCTGTATCAGATTCAAAGCAGATCAGGTGGTTAGTGGCGCCGCAATAAACATTTTGATGTTTGGTGTTCCCGGTTTTTTAAGTGGCGCGTTCTTCCTGTCATCCGGATCGACACCACAACTTCCCAAAGAACACTTAATTCCGTGGACGCCAATCGTGATCGCCTTTGGAATGGTTGCGGTTAGTTGGTACGTGATGTACCGAACGCCTTTTGGTCTGCGTTTGCGAGCGGTTGGTGAGAAACCCGAAGCCGCCGATGCAGCAGGCGTAAGTGTAAATCGCATTCGATACTCGGGTGTTTTGATTGCAGGTGTTTTGGCGGGAATTGGTGGCGCTTATTTATCGATTGGCCAATCGTCATTGTATTCACGAAACATGACTGCAGGTCGCGGCTTCATCGCCCTCGCAGCGCTGATCTTTGGTAAGTGGCGACCGGTTCAAACGATGCTTGCGTGTTTGCTGTTTGGCTTCACTGAGGCGCTTTCAATTCAAATGCAAGGCGCGGTAAAGTTACCTTCAGGCGAGGACATCCCCGTTCAGTTTATTCAAATGGTCCCCTACGTTTTGACGATCATTGTGCTTGCCGGTTTCATCGGCTCATCACGACCCCCGAAAGCTCTGGGCATACCCTACCAAAAAGAGAAGTAGACAAAACGGAGAGATTAGATGGGAGAGCAAATGGCGAGCAGCGGACTTTACGAGCGCGCCGAACACGCCGCACGCGTAATTCGTTCACGGACCACTGAAACTCCGCGCGTTGCTATTGTTTTAGGCAGCGGTCTCGGGGGATTTGCGGACGATTTTGAGGACGCCGTGGGAATTCCTTACGAGGACATCCCCGGATTTTCTCGTTCGACAGCGCAGGGCCATGCGGGCAAATTGGTAGTTGGCAGGATTGATCAGGTCCCGCTCTTAGCGATGCAGGGTCGAGTGCATTACTACGAAGGTTATTCACTCGAACAAGTAACTTTTCCCATTCGGACTTTCAAGTTACTCGGTATCAAGACGTTGATTCTTACCAATGCGGCTGGCGGTGTTAATGTACAACTGAGCCAGGGCGCGTTGATGGTGATCAGCGATCACCTGAATCTAATGGGTGACAATCCGCTGCGGGGAGCAAACGATTCGCGCTTTGGACCACGCTTTCCTGACATGACCGCTGTCTATTCACCTGAGCTTCAGGAGATAGTGATTGAGGAAGCGCGTGGACTGAGTGTTGAAGTGAGACGGGGAATTTACGCTGCGTTGTCTGGTCCAAGTTATGAGACGCCGGCTGAGATTCATCTCATGCGAAACTTCGGTGCTGATGCAGTCGGGATGAGTACGGTTCCGGAAGCGATCGTCGCGCGTCAAATGGATATCGAAGTGTTGGGCATTTCGTGCATCACGAACATGGCCGCCGGAATTAGTGATGAACCGATTAATCACGAAGAAGTGATGGCGACCGGAGACAGAGTTAAAGCGACGTTTACGCAGTTGTTGAGACAGGTAGTTGGGAGAGTGAATAACAGGATTTGAAATTTGCGACTGCCAATTGCCAATTGGCGTGTTGAGCATGAAGCGTGTCGATACTTGTCATATTGATCTCGGCGCAGAACGAGTGCGTCGCCAGCACTTAAAATTGCAACTCGGCAATCGCCAATCGGAAATAACAAGATGATCATTGGTATTTGTGGCGGAACAGGTTCGGGTAAGACCACGGTTGCCAACCGCATCCTGGAGTCTGTTAGTGCGAGTGAAGTCGTCTTCATTCAACAAGACTCTTACTACCGCAATCTCAAAGACCTGCCACTCGACTATCGCAACGTTGCCAACTTCGATCATCCGGACGCGCTCGATAACGACCTGCTCGTAAACCATGTAAGGAAACTTCGGGCGGGTGAACCGATCGAGTTGCCGCTTTACGATTTCAAAACCCACACTCGCCTGAACGAAACACGTCCGGTTGATCCACAGCCAATTGTAATCGTTGAAGGCATTTTGATTTTTGCCGAGCCACGTTTGCTCGAGCAGATGGACATTAAAGTTTTTGTCGACACGCCCGACGACATTCGCTTTATTCGCAGATTGAGACGCGACGTCGCCGAGCGCGGTCGCACAGTCGAGTCAGTTATCGAGCAATATTTGGGGACGGTTAGACCAATGCACATGCAGTTTGTCGAACCGTCAAAGCGACATGCTGACGTTATTATTCCTGAAGGTGGTCATAATCTGGTGAGCATTGATCTGATAAGCGGAAAAATTCGCGAGAGGTTGGCCAGGAGTTTACAGACAGTTGGAGGTCAACTTTGAGCGAACAGGATTTTCAGCCGTTGATTGAAGCGGCGCAAAAAGCACGGTTGCAGTCGGTTGCACCGTTCTCAAATTTTTTTGTTGGGGCCGCAGTGAAGACTGACAGTGGCAAAGTCTATACAGGCTGTAATGTTGAAAGTTCAAGCTATGGATTAACAGTGTGTGCGGAACGCGTTGCTATCTGGAAAGCTTTATCAGAGGGTGAACGAAACTTCACCGAGTTGGCAGTAGTTGCAGATACGGAAGTTTTGACGCCGCCGTGTGGAACATGCCGGCAGATCATCTGGGAGTTTGCGCGGAATGCGACGGTTATATTTGCAAACCTCAATGGCGAGAGCGAAGTGTTTCATATGAAGGAACTGCTACCACGCGCTTTCGATGCAAGGTTCCTGGCCGGCGCCAAGAAGTCCTGAGTTTATAGTGGCGTTGAAGTCAGTACCGTAACGTGGTAGCGTCGGGTCGCATTAGCCACTGGGGTCAGCGATATCAGACATACCCGACGCTACCGCGTTACGGTACTGACTTCAACGCCACTATAAACTCAGGACTTCTTGGCGCCGGCCAGGAACCTTGCATCGAAAGCGCGTGGTAGCAGTTCCTTCATATGA
>DATDMC010000143.1:0-22973 GCA_036518995.1 Pyrinomonadaceae bacterium
AACGCGGTAGCGTCGGGTCAGTCTTGAGCTTGTTGAGCCTTGGTTTTTGAGTGACCCGACGCTACCGCGTTACGGTACTGACTTCGACGCTACCGCGTTACGGTACTGACTTCGACGCTACCGCGTTACGGTACTGACCTCATCGCGCTCATAGACTTTTGCCAGAGCCTATCTAAAACGTAAACACTATTTGCTGTTGCACGCGGTAACTTGCCGGCACAAATGCACTGACCGGGACGAAGAAGTTTGGATACTGTCCACTGCTGCGCAACGACTTCTGAAAGAAGAACAGACTCTGGAACTTCACCTTCTTCGAAATTCCATATTCGAACCTGAAATGGTTGGTGCGAACATTCACTCCGCTTCCCGTGCCTAAATCGTCGTCAGTCAGTTGAGAGATCAAAGCGTTAGCGCCTTTGATCGTGAAGATGTATAGGAACGACGTGTCTCCATGTTTCACGACATTGCCGACTTGCAGAGCGGCAAGCATCGCATCGCGTTCGTTCATACCGGTCGCGAGGTTGCGCGCGACTTGAAGATTGAAGGTGACCGGGAATAGGTGATCGCCTTTCTTAAAACCAGCATAGCTAAGTTTGTAAGCGAGTCGGCCAATTTGAAATCCCGGCGCGGTGTAGATTGCGCCACCAGCGGTGGTCGTCGCATTGCCAGTTCCGGTAAGTGGACCAGACAAAGTCAGACCAAGACCTGGTTGCACGAGTAACACAACGCCGTCAGCAGTCGACGCGAGTTGGATCTGATTGGGATGGCGATACAACTGAATGTCAGCGCCAAATTGATCGGACCAGCGCTTGTTGAATGTCTGATTTAGTAGCGCACCCTGGTGGAACATGTCGGCGGAGCGGCCGGTCGTGCCGACTATTTCACCAGCATGTGCTAACGGACTGCCTGCGGTGACGATGGCGACGTTTGGATTGCTGAAGATGTATTGCCCGGCGCGGAAATCTATGCTCGTGAAATAACCGGCGTTCTTCTTGAACGACTTGACGTACTTTTCGTTGAAGCCGGTGAAGCGCACATCATCATCAAACAGGAAGCGCGAGTTGTCCGCGAAGACTTCCTGAACACGTCCTGCGACGAGTTGCACTTCTTTGATCGGGTGATAATCAATCCATGCTTCGTTAAGGAAAAAAGGATGACGAGCAGTGATCCCGCCGAAGTCCTGATCGTTGGTCAGGGGATTGTTCACTGGACCAGTCGTAAGTTGAGCATGAAAACTCAACGTGGGGTAGAGTTCCGAATCCAGGTTCAGCCGGAAGCGATAACGGGCTCGCGCGTTTTGTACGTGAGCGACTGGCGGATCGCTCGGATCGGTTGCCGATCTAAAAGTCCCATCAAAGCGTAGCCGAAAATCGCCGCTGACTTTTACCGGGCCGATCTTCAGGGCCTGACCTTCAACTTTGGCGAGGCGTTGTTCGACAGTTGCTGCTTGTGCGGGTGATTCCGTTGTTGCGCTTGCCGGTGGTCCTGAAGTTAGGACGGTTGCGGTCTCGCTTGCGGCGGCTGGTTTGTCGGTTGCCAGTTTGTCCAGGAGACTTTTGATGGCTAGTTGCTGGTCCGCAATCGTTTTTTGCAACTGGTCCAATTTTGCGTTCTGGCGTTCTAGTTCACTTTCGAGTAGTCGAACGCGTTCAGAGACGGTTGGTTCGGTAGTTGCGGATTTGGTGGAGTCTTTAATTAATTCCTGGGCCGCGATTTCAGCACAACTGAGTGTGGCGATAAGAAAACAAAGGACCAGGCGAACGGAGACATATCGACTGAAGCGCGTCATCGTTTTATTTCCTCGGTTATGAATTGCAGTTGTGATCGAACGTTCGGGAGGACAAGAATATTGGCCGCGTCTTAAATCAATCTTGCTGTGAAGTTACATCAATGTGAACAGCGGGAGGTCAGGGGTCAGGGGCCAGGGGCCAGGGCCAGGGGTCAGGGGGTCAGGAGTCGGTGTTAATAGTCAGTGGTTAATAGTTAGTGGTCGGTAGTCGGTAGTCGGTAGTCAGTGGTCAGTAATAGTTAGTAGTGAGTGGTCGGTAGTTCGGCTTTGCCGCCTGTTGTGAGGAATGGCTGTGCCTTTCCGCAAGATACTCGCACCGTGATTTAGGCTACGCCTTCTTCGTTGTGGTTTTTTTAAATTGGCCGCCAAAGGGAGGGCGGAGCCCAAAAATTAAGAGCGCTCTCTGGACGGAAAGGCAGAGCCATTCCTCACAACTGGCGGCAAAGCCGAAACCACTGGCGACTAACCAATGACAACTAACCAATGACAACTAACCAATGACAACTAACCACTGGCGACTGACCACTGACCCCCGTCCCCCGGCCCCTGGCCCCTGGCCCCTGACCCCTGTCCCCCGTCCCCATCTTCGTTGACAGAAATCTTCCAGCGCATTTACTATTTCGCCGTTCATCAACGTCATCGGTACTTCTGCATGGGAGAGCAATGCTTCTTCAAGCAGTCGAGTCCACCACAACCTCAAGCATCGGTAGTCCGATTACAGCCTATTGGCCGGTCATGATCTTTTTCGGCGTGGCGGTGATCTTTCCTGTCTTGCCCTTAATCCTCGGACGATTCATCCGACCGATTAACTATGGCAAGGACAAGATGCGTCCTTATGAGTGCGGTATCGATCCCACGACCGAAGCCCACGATCGATTTACAGTTCGCTACTACATCGTCGCAATGCTATTTTTGATTTTCGACGTGGAAACAATTTTCCTGTTGCCCTGGGCGATAATTTTTATGGGGAACGATTTCTCTTTCACCAAATTCGCCCTGATCGAGATGTTTGTCTTTATCGCTATTCTGATAGTTGGCTACTACTACGCCTGGCGCAAAGGCGCGCTGGAGTGGGCCTGAGAGTATTTCAGATTTAAGATTTCAGATTGCAGATTGAGAGGTTGTTGTAGCTCATCAGGTCTTTGTTAGTTAATGGTAAGTCAATCTGAAATCTGCAATCTTAAATCTTCAATAATAAAATGTCTGAACACGAAGAAGGATTTGTTCTAACCAGCGTCGACTCGATCATGAATTCGATCAGGCGGACGGTGGGGGCGAAGGGAATGGACCTGGCCGCGCCGGTCGTGAACTGGGCGCGCAAGTCTGCCCTCTGGCCGATGACCTTCGGACTGGCCTGTTGTGCGATTGAAATGATTGCGACTGGCGCCGGCCGGTTCGATATCGATCGATTCGGCGCGGGAGTGTTTCGCCCGAGTCCGCGGCAAAGCGATTTAATAATTATTGCCGGCACCGTCACTCTGAAGATGGGACCGGTGGTTCGTCGTGTTTATGATCAAATGCCGGAACCGAAGTGGGCCATGGCGATGGGGGCCTGCGCTTCAACCGGTGGTCCATTCGATTCTTACTCAACGATGCAGGGCGTTGATCGCTGCATTCCCGTAGATGTTTATATCCCAGGTTGTCCACCCCGACCTGAAGCTTTGCTTTACGGCCTAATGCGTTTGCAGGACATCATCATGCGTGAGGCTCCTTCTGCTTACATCTTTGAATCAGATGGCACCGTTCATCGAAAACGGCGATTTGAAGGTGAAGAAGGAGAGGTGACAGTAACCAAGCCCGATACTTTGATTAGAGCTTCGCTCAGCTAGTCCCCAACCTCGCGTACCAGAATTTAGATCTATGGACCAGTCTCCCGACTGGTTCAAAATCTCAACTAAAGGAAAAATATGTTTAGTTCACTGACTGTTCCTCCCGAAGTGCAAGAAACGGTTCCGCAAAGTTCGTTCCCGTGGGTCTGGGTCGGTTTTTTGATAGCCATTGCTTTTTTCCTGGTTGAAGTGTTGTGGGTCGTGCTCGGGCTTGATGAACCGGTAGTCAACTTTGTTCTCACCTTGATTTCGATTGCCGGATGGATCTACTGGCTGGTCTGTGTGCACCGCATCCACAAGATTCTGGAAGAGCTTTCGAATGGCAGTTATCCAAACACCCCGGGTGAAGCCGTCGGCAAACACATTATTCCTTTCTACAATCTCTACTGGGTGTTTAAGTGGCCCGCCGACATGTCGAACTACATCAACGAACGTGGCCGCGTAAAAATGATCTCCGGCTATGTGATTGGAGCGCTTTTGTTATTTGCTCTGCTCGTTCGTCTCGTTGATGGAGCAGTTGGCCTGACGTGGCTTTTCGCGACCACCGTATTTATCGTTCACAAGCTAAAGCAGCACGTGAATTCACTTAAAGAAGTCGATCCGAGTCGTTTACCACCATTACCCGATCCGGCAATGTTCCAGCCACACGAACCAACAATTACTCCGCCCGGCTCACCACAGTAATCTACCGACTACTCGTGCCTTGATGTTGCATGGAACGCAGGCGAGACGCCTGCGTTCCTAATTTTGATTTGAAATTGGGAAGAAACTGCGGAGTCGCGCCGTCCAATATGCGTTAGCACAAAACGGGGGACCCAGTGGAGCAGCGGGCAGTGGTGGCAGAGCGGATGATCGATGGCCAGGTAATCGCAGCCTGTCAGCGCGGCGATCGCGATGCCTTTCAGCTTCTCTTCGAAACCTATAAAGACAAAGTGTATTCGATCGCCGTTTACTCGGTGGGCGGCGACCGCTCGCTTGCCGACGACGTTACACAACAGATCTTTCTGAAGTTGTTCACGGCGATTCAACAATTTCGCGGAGAAGCCGAGTTCACCACGTGGCTGTATCGACTGGTTGTAAATGCATGTATGGACGAGCAACGCCGCCGCCGAAGACTGCTGCCCTGGGGCGATAGTTCCACCCACAATCCCACTGAGAAGAAACCGCAGGAGAAACGCTACGCAAAACTCGAAGTTGCCCAGGCTGTGCAACAGGCAATCAGCGAGTTGAAGCCAAAGTTTCGTCTGCCAATTTTGCTGAAGTATGTAGAAGGACTTTCGTACGAAGAGATCGCCACAGTGATGAATTGTTCGAAAGGGACAGTGGCGTCGCGCTTGAATCGAGGGCATGGCCAACTCGCGAAACAGTTGGCCCACCTTCGCGAACACACAATGGATGATTAGGGCTGGGAGCGCAGGCGTCCTCGCCTGCTTGACTTGGATACTCTGGAAGTTTCGGAGACGTAGGATGTTTTCCAGGCACGTAACAAAAGACATTTCGGCTTATTGCCATGGTGAGGTGAGCGCTGCTGAAGCGAAGTACTTCAGCGAACACATCATGGCTTGTGTGAAATGTCGATCGCAGTTTGAAGAAATCAAGATCGGAATAAAGTTTGCGGAACAACTATCTCGATTCCCGGCGCCCGAAACACTCTGGCGCGATTTGGAAACAAGACTTGATAAGTGTCCGCAAGGGTTCGTGGTCCAACCTCGTCGTTCAGTTTGGCCGCTTCGATTTGCGGCAGCCGCGGTGGTAATTATCTTCGTTGCCGGACTCGGAATCTGGTGGAAAGCACATTCACCCAAGCCAATTAACAACGTTGCTGTGGCTTCGTGGGGAGTAGAACGAATAAACGGCACGATAAAAATCGGAACAGCAGGAGTAGAGGACAAGGGACAACTTGCGGTTGGTGAGTGGTTGGAGACGGGCAGTGATTCATGTGCCCATATTGATGTGAGTTCGATTGGACAAGTCGAAGTTGATTCCAACACTCGAGTGCGTCTGGTCCAAACGCAGCCAACTGAACATCGACTCGAGTTGGCACGGGGCAAAATGAGCGCGCGCATCTGGGCGCCACCGAGATTGTTCTTTGTTGACACGCCGTCGGCCGTCGCCGCCGATCTCGGTTGTGCTTATACACTCGAAGTGGACGATCACGGTGCAAGTCTGTTGCGAGTTACGTCCGGATGGGTTGCGCTGGAACTAAAGGATCGAGAGTCGATGGTGCCAGCGGGCGCTGCTTGTCAGACGCGACCTGGAGTTGGACCAGGCACGCCTTACTTTGAAGATGCAGCGCCGGAGTTTAGACAGTCGCTGACAAAGGTAGATTTCGATCCTGATGTTGGCGTGAGAACTTTGGCTTTGACCGAGGTGCTGAATCGTTCGCGAAGACAGGACACGCTGACGCTGTGGCATTTGCTGCCACGTGTTGAGGTTGAATCGCGGGGAAAGATCTACGACAAGTTGGCTCGGCTCGTGCCTCCGCCGGCAAATGTGACGAGGGAAGGTGTAATTCAGTTGGACGAAACGATGCTGAATTCATGGCGCAGCGTGATGGAAGACTTGTGGACTCAATTGTAGGGGTGGCCACGGAGGGCCGCCCCTACAAATGTCTTGTGTCGTTTAGATTAATGACGCGGATGAAGCCGTCGTGCCGGAGTTCAAAGCGACTGATGCCGCAGTTTGAACTGGAAAGCCATATTGGTTTCAATTGGGGTGAGTCGAGCGCTCCCATCAGATGCAAGACGAGAATGCAGATTGTTCCAGTGTGACTAAAAACCGCAATCGTTCCACCTCGGTTGTCCTCGATTATCTGGTCCAACTTCTGCCACGCCCGATCGAGTAGTTGTCGATAACTCTCGCCGCCTTCCAAAACGTGTTCAAAGTCACGACGCAACAACGCCGCATATTGTTCCGGATGTTTTTCAGCAGCGTCTTCAAAGGTCAGCCCTTCCATAACTCCCACGCTTCGTTCCCGAAATGCCACGGTCGTTTGAATTGGCAATCCGGTTAACTGTGCTAACGGTTCGGCTGTTTGAATAGCTCGTTTGAGATCGCTCGAGTAGATGGCCGTGATGGATTTTGTTGCTAAGGCATCGGCAGCAGCCTGGGCTTGAGTATGGCCCAAAGGCGAGAGCGGCGTTGCAGTGTGTCCACCAAAACGCCGCTCTGCATTACCTTGAGATTGTCCGTGTCGAATTAAAAGGAGCGTGGTGTTTGGCCTGTGATTCATACTGGTTAGGAACGCAGGCGACTTTATAGGAGCGCAGGCGTCCTCGCCTGCTTGTCTAAATTACTAAGCTCGTGAGCCTAAAGTGCGTTGTAGCGAGGCCAGCAGGCGAGGACGCCTGCGCTCCTACGCAGCGACCGCTTCCGCTTTTAACTTCTCGGCCTGGTAGTGCGCCACAAGAGCATCGATGAATGGATCGAGATTTCCTTCCATCACCAAATCAAGCTGGTGAATCGTCAGGCCAATTCGGTGATCAGTCACCCGATTTTCTTTGAAGTTATAAGTGCGGATTTTTTCAGAACGATCGCCTGAACCCACCATCGATCGTCGCTCACTCGCCTGGGCTTCGTGTTGTTTCTGCTCTTCGATCTCCTGCAAGCGCGCCCGTAAAACACGCATCGCCTTTTCGCGGTTTTTGATCTGCGATTTTTCGTCCTGCATGGAGACGACAACGCCGGTCGGCAAGTGCGTTAGACGAACGGCGGAGTAAGTTGTGTTGACTGATTGTCCACCTGGTCCAGACGAGCAAAACGTATCGATGCGCAAATCTTTGGGATCGATCTTGACGTCGACTTCTTCAGCTTCCGGCAGGATCGCGACCGTGATCGCCGAGGTGTGAATTCGTCCACTTGCCTCGGTTTGTGGTACGCGTTGAACTCGATGCACACCCGATTCGTGTTTCAGTTTTGAATAGACTTTGTTGCCTTCGATCAGGGCAATCGCCTCCTTCAAACCGCCGATTCCCGATTCGGAAGCTTCGAGGATCTCAAATTTCCAGCGATGTCTTTCCGCGTAACGCGCATAAGTGCGAAGCATCTCGGCTGCGAACAGCGTTGCTTCGTCGCCACCTGTTCCGGCCCTTATTTCCAGGATGACGTTCTTCTCATCATTGGGATCGGATGGAACCAGCAGAAGTCTCAACTCTTGTTCGGCATTGTCGAGTTTTGTTTGCAGACTCTCCAACTCAAGCCGGGCCATTTCCCGCATTTCATCGTCATCGGAAGTATCGAAGAGTTCGCGCGCGCCGGACAACTCAGCCTTTAACTGTTTCCATTCCTGATATTTTTGTACGACCTCACCCAGGCCGCGATGTTGCTTCGCCGCTTTGCCATAAGCCGTTGGATTGGCGAGCAACTCAGCCGAGCCGAGTTCGTCGGTCAATTCGTGGTAACGCGTTTCTATTTGCTCGAGTTTGTCTAACATAAGACCCTCACGACAATGGCGCCGGCATTGGTTCTGCAGACTGTGGTTCCAGTTTCAATGATTCCTTCAAGGCTTCGATTGCTACTTCAAGTTGCTGATCGTCCGGTTCTTTTGTCGTCAGGTTCTGGAGCCAGACGCCGGGCTTCGTGATCAGTTTGAAGATGAAACTGGTTTCTTTCTTTGCTGAAAGTCGAATGATTTCGTACGAAAGACCAGCGACAACCGGCACCAGCGCGATGCGAATCAGGAAGTTCAACAGCAGGGAATCAAACTTGATAATTGAAAACAGAATAATTGCGACGATCATCACGACCATCAAAAAGCTCGTCCCGCAACGTGGATGTTGACGCGGTTGGGGACGTGCATTTTCGACCGTCAAAGGCAAACCCGCTTCCCAGGTGAACACGGTCTTGTGTTCGGCGCCGTGATACTGAAAGACGCGGCGAATGTCCTTCAAAAGCGAGAAGGTAAAGATCATGGTCAGAAAGAAAGTCATGCGAATTAGTCCGTCGATCAGGTTGAAACCAACTGAAGGTCGGACCGGATGCAAGTAGAAGCGGACTTTCTGCCAGGTTGCGGCCGCCAGGTTTTGCTCGGTTGAGCTTGCTGGTTCTGTTGCACTGGCGGTTGGTGCTGTGTTTGTCGTTGCACTTGCCGCTGGAACTGCCCAACCCGCGCCGATAAAAAGCGCGTTAGTAAGGAGCAATGGAGCAGCGACGAAAAGCAGGATGTTGAAGATCATCGCAAAGATGATCGAGCCCACGGCGGCTGTGGTCGCGCCTTTTTTCAACTCGTCTTTGGGCTTTCTTTGCGTAGGAACGGGAAACAATCCGGGCACGGCGCCAGTCAGTCCGGCGAAATCACCTTCGCCTTCGATGACTGCGGGAGTCAGGGCAATCTCAACTTCCTTGGCCTCTTCAGCTTCCACAAATGCTTCGCCGGCAGAATAGTTCAGGGCCTTGATTCCGAGACCCATCGACTGGACGAGTACAGCACCGCCGCGTAAGACAGGAAGTTTAAGAAGCGGAAACTTATCACTCCACTTCGGCAGGCGCGCCGCAGTATTGACGATTGTGCCGTCCGCTTTTCGTACCGCAATCGCGTAGGCGTTTGGCGTGCGCATCATCACGCCTTCAATGACCGCTTGACCGCCAACAATCAGGTCTCTTTCGGATGTACTCATAAGTTTAATTCAGGCTTTATGCCCTGTAGTTCAATCTCAGCCTCAAGAATAACAAACTTTACAAACACTAACGCCGGCATTTAATAGATGGATCGCTGGTTAATGCACGAGTAGCGACCGACCAATTTGATGCCGGCGTTTGAAAGTTTGTTTGGCTAGTGTCTGTTCAGCAAAGTTTTTTCAAAAGAACTTACTGAGCAGCCGTTTCTTCCGGTGTTTTCTTACCGTAGCGTTTGTTGAAGCGATCGACGCGTCCAGCGGTATCGACCAGTTTCTGCTTGCCGGTAAAGAATGGGTGGCACGCGGAGCAAATTTCGACGTGGAGGTCACCTTTGCGAGTTGAGCGAGTCTTAAACGTCTCGCCGCAAGCGCAGATTACATTGATTTCGGTGTATTCAGGATGGATTCCAGGTTTCATTACTTCTTCTCTCGTTCTATAGACGACACCATGGTCTTAAATTCAAACAGGTTATGATAGAGGTGGGTGGTTCGCGACGTCAAGTTATGGTGGTTGGATGGGGTTGAGACCACCGACTTTACGTTGTTGGAGTCTCGGTTTAAGGGTTGATACCACCGGCTTTATGCCGGTGGAGCTTTAATTTCCCGCTAATAGCTTGCCGCACCGAGTTTGGAGATACCACCCGCTTTGTGCCGGTGGAGCTTTAATTTCTCGCTAACAGCTCGCCGCACCGAGTTGAGATACCACCGGCTTTATGCCGGTGGAGCTTTAATTTCTGGCTAACAGCTCGCCGCACCGAGTTTGGAGATACCACCGGCTTTATGCCGGTGGAGCTTTAATTTCTCGCTAATCACTAAGCCAGCAAAGACTCTTAGATACCACCGGCTTTATGCCGGTGGAGCTTTAATTTCTCGCTAACAGCTCGCCGCGCCGAGTTTGGAGATACCACCGGCTTTATGCCGGTGGAGCCTCACTTTCTCGCTAGGCTGAAACTGAACCGCCACCGACATAAAGTCGGTGGTATCAAGAATCGTTGGTCAAGCGGGGTAGGTTGAAGTGAGACTACCACCGACGTAAAGTCGGTGGTATCTAGGAGAATCGTAGGGGTAGTGGGTAGGCGGAAACTGAACCACCACCGACGTAAAGTCGGTGGTATCCAGGAGAATCGTAAGTGTAGTGGGTTAGGTTGAAGTGAGACTACCACCGACATAAAGTCGGTGGTATCCAGGAGAATCGTAGGTGTAGTGGGTTAGCGCGAACTGAGACCACCACCGACGTAAAGTCGGTGGTATCTGTCCACTCGTATCCCTTCGCCCCATCACCCTATCGCCCGCTCTCCCTGTCACCCACTCAGCTCTCATCCATACCTTTCTTCACTTCCGAACAAGTCTGTTGACACCAGCTAAATCGCGTGTTTAAATCGCTTTTCGTCCGTCCTTCTGTAATTTTAGTAACACCAAGCAGCATCAGATTTGCGTGGGTATTTGTGCGGAATTTGTAAGTTCCGCCCTCAGATAAACACCGCTCGCAAGCGAAGTGTAAGTCTAGACGACCCTCAGGTTATCTATGGCAGAAGACACGAAGCAGCCTGGTTCCGAAGAACCTATGACGCCGGACGCGTCGACCTCTGACGCGTCCGGGCAGCCTCAGTCGTCCGCCCCGACCTCAGACGCCGAAAAGTCTTCGCTTGTTGAAGAAGCAAAAGCCCGAGTTGCCGCCCAAAAAGAGTCCTTAACAGCACCCGCCGCTCCGCCCGCAGGCGCGCCCAAACCTCCCGTTAAGAAGAAGGAAGAAGGGCCGAAACCCACTGATGCGAGTGGTCATCCGCTGGTCCAGAAACTTCAGGCACAGTTTAGCGACGCAGTAGTCTCAGCTTCCGAGTTTGTAGGTCAACTTTCGATTTATGTAGCGAGGGAACAAATTGTTGCTGTCTGTGATTTTCTCCGCACCGACAAAGACATCCCGTTCGATTATCTCTGCGACGTGACTTGTGTCCATTATCCGGAGCGGAAGCCTGAACCATTTGAAGTGGTCTACAACTTGTATTCGATTCGGGTCAATGAACGGGTGCGCTTGAAGGTGAAGACGAGTGGCGAAGTCGACAGTGTGACGGGTGTATGGCCCACGGCGAATTGGCTCGAGCGCGAAGTTTTTGATCTGTTTGGCGTACGTTTTAGAAATCATCCGGATCTGCGACGACTGTTGTTGCCACCAGATTGGGAAGGACATCCGATGCGGAAAGACTATCCGCTGGAGTTCATCGAAAATGCCTGGACGGAAAGACATCTGCCGGTGCTGACTGACGTGCAACGCGAACAGCTCGAACAGCGTCGCGCTTATGGATTGGAAATATTGTCCGTGCCTCAGGAGCGGTTGATGCGAGAGATTTTTCGCGGAGGCAAAGAAGTGATGACGAAGGACAAATAAGAAAAGTTTAGAGTTCAAAGTTTAAAGTTCAAAGTCCAAAGTTGATCTATGACGCCAAAAGAAATCGCAGCACGCTACGAAGCAAAAGTCTTCGACTCGCCGGATGCGGCGAAGGTGGCGGGATTTGTTTTGGGTGAAACTGCCGCTCCTCGCAATGTCTGGAACAAGGCCAGCGCCACCAATGCAATCGTGCTTAGTCTGGTTAATAAAAAGGAGCAGGGCGAGGCGGATGAGATCGGCTTAGTCATCGAACCGTTTCGCGTGACTGGCTGTTACAAACCACATACGGAAGCAGCGCTGGCGATGCAGTAGGCAGAAGCAGAAGTAGGAACAGAAGGCGGAATGCAGAAGCAGTAGGCAGAAAGCACTAAGAACAAAAAAAACCAAGTACAAAACACTAAGCACAAAGAACAAAGAACCAAGCACAAAGCTCAAAGCACAAAACCAACTTCCCCATGCATCAGGTAGAAATCGCCACAACTCAGGAGACCTTACTCGACAGCCCCGAAATGGTGCTGAACATGGGGCCGCAGCATCCGTCCACGCACGGCGTGTTACGCGTTATCCTGAAACTCGATGGCGAAACTGTCATGGATCTCGATTGCGACATCGGCTATCTCCATCGTGGCATGGAGAAGATTGCGGAAAATCGCATGTACACGATGATCGCGCCTTACTGGGACCGGCTCGACTACATCGCCGCCGTCTCGAACGGACTTGTTTGGGTCGAGACAGTCGAACAAATGATGTCGCTTGAGGTTCCACCTCGCGCTCATTACCTCCGCACAATTCTTACCGAACTTAATCGCCTCGCTTCCCATCTCTTGTGGCTGGCAACGCACGCATTAGATATCGGCGCAATTACCGTGTTGTTGTGGGCGCTGCGTGAACGCGAAGAAATTCTGAAGATCTTTGAACGCCAGTTTGGCGCCCGGCTTACGTGTCACGCCTGGCGTGTCGGCGGCTTACCGAATGATGCGTACGACGACTTCGATAAAGATGTGCGCCAATTTATCGACATCTTTCCGAAGCGACTCGACGAGTACGAAACTGTGCTTTCGGAAAATCGCATCTGGCTGAGTCGCACAGTTGGGATCGGTGTGATCTCCGCTGAAGAAGCGATCGCGATCGGACTTTCTGGTCCAGCTTTACGTGGTTCCGGTGTTCCCTGGGACATTAGAAAATCCCGGCCATACGCCGCCTATGCTGATCTCGATTTTGATGTACCACTCGGTGAGAACGGCGACACTTACGATCGCTACCTGGTTCGAATCGAAGAGATGCGCCAGTCGCGTCGCATTATCGATCAGGCGTTGGGACAACTTCCCGATGGTCCAGTCGTAGCAAAGCTGCCAAAAATCGTGAAGCCACCAGCCGGCGATTATTACCACTCGATCGAAGGACCTAAAGGTGAGATTGGTTGTTATCTCGTTTCAGACGGCACCGGCCAACCTTATCGAGTTCGGGTTCGGCCGCCTTCATTTGTGAATCTGCAAGCATTGAGACAGATGTGTATTGGTCACCTCGTCGCTGACGTCGTCGCCATCATTGGAACGCTCGACATCGTATTAGGCGAAATCGATCGCTGAGAACGCTGGTTTGATTTGTCGGACCGCTGAACAAATTATGTTGCTACTGGCTCCGGTAAACATCCTTGATGAGATTCTGCAGAAGTATTTCAATGCAGAGACGATCAACTATGTAATCTGGCCGCTCATCCAGATCGGCATTGTAGTTTCGCTCGTTGCTGGTTGGGTGGCGTATGCAACTTATCTTGAACGTAAGATCTCGGCGTTCATGCAGGCGCGTCTTGGGCCGATGCGAGTTGGACCATGGGGACTGTTGCAGCCAATCGCTGACGGAATAAAGTTACTGACTAAAGAAGACTTCATTCCGGAAAAAGCCGATCGCTGGATCTTTTTCTTTGCTCCTTACATTGCCGTTGCTTCAGCCTTCATCGTTTTCTCGGTTGTTCCGTTTGGACCAGACTGGGCCGTGATTGCTGACGTCAATATCGGTCTCTTACTTGTGCTCGCGGTTTCGAGCGTTGGTGTGCTGGCGCTGATCCTTGCCGGTTGGTCTTCAAATTCCAAGTACGCATTGTTAGGTGGACTTCGTTCCAGCGCGCAGATGGTTTCGTATGAAGTTGGGATGGGACTCGCCCTGATTGGCGGATTGATGTTTGCTCGAACGTTGTCGTTATCGGGCATCGTCGTTGCTCAAGCGTCAGATTCCATCTGGTACATAGTTTATCAGCCGGTCGGATTTGTACTTTTCCTGATCAGCGGGATCGCGGAAAACAATCGCGCGCCGTTTGATCTTCCCGAGGCGGAGTCCGAACTGGTCGCGGGATTCCATACAGAATATTCGGGCATGCGCTGGTCGTTGTTCTTCATGGCTGAATATGCGGCAATGGTGGTCGTGTCTGCAGTTGCCGCGACGGTCTATTTAGGCGGTTGGTACTTTCCGGGACTAAATCGACTCGAAGCGAGTTCGCACAATCTTTACGTAATACTCAGCCTGCTCGCCTTTCTCGTTAAGGCGTCGCTCATTCTCTATTTCTATTTCTGGCTGCGTTGGACGTTGCCGCGTTTTCGCTACGATCAGTTGATGGATATTGGCTGGAAATGGTTGATACCTTCCGCGCTCATCAATATCGTTTTGACGGCGATTGCGATCTTTGCAGTGCAGGCACTCGACGGCTGGAACGGGATGCATACACTTGAGACGCTGGACCGCGGCCTGAATCTAACAGCAACAGGCAAAGTGATCATGATCGTGTTTGGCTTGATTGGCCTGGGAATAACGGGTCTGTTGTTGTCCCGATTTAATCGCGGCTCGCATGATTTTAATTTGAGAGCCCAGCGGCGAAATATTCGACTGGTGAATCTCCCGAAAGGAAAGCCAGCGGTCGCGCCCAAAGAACTTAGTGCTTAGTGCTTGGTTTGTTAAGCTCGCGGTTCGCGATCAAAGCACAGAGTTCAAAGTTCAAAGTTCAAAGTTCAAAGTTTAAAGTTCGAAGTGCAATCTTATGGATGTTAATACGCCAAAGCCAACCTTGATGCAGAAGCTCAAACGCTTCTTTATGATGGATCTGGTCCATGGTTTGGGCCTTACGCTCAAATACAACCTCGGAGCGATCTTCGATAAGGACGCGGTGGCGGGTAAGGGCATTTACACGGAGCAGTATCCAAAAGAGCGTCCCGATGTGGCGCCGCGTTTTCATGGTGCGCCGCGTTTGAATATGGACCCGGAAACGCATGACACCCTCTGCATCGCCTGCAACCTCTGCGCGATTGCGTGTCCGGAGGACTGTATCGACGTGATCGCGATGGACGTCGAGATCATCGTGGCCGGCAAAGGACGCAGAAAGAAAGTACTCGACGAGTTTATCTTCGACACATCGCGCTGCATGTTTTGCGCCTTGTGTCAGGAAGCATGTCCGACTTCATGTTTGGAACTAACGCAAGACTTCGAACTGGCGACCTACTCACGCGCCGGCTTCGTCTGGAACCGCGAAATGCTGGAACAGGGGAGGGAGACGGTGAAGTATAGAGCCTGATCTCAGATTGCAGGTTTAAGATTTCAGATTTCAGATTGGTTTTTGGTTGAAAATTTAATTGAAATGGAGGGCCTCACCCCCTATGGATGCAGATGATCTAAAACGTCGTACCAAGAATTTTGCGCTGAGAATTTTGAAATTGGTTAGTGCCTTACCGGACACGGTTCAGGGACGAACAGTCGGTAGGCAGTTAGTGAGATGCGGTACTTCAGTTGGATCTAATTACCGAGCGAGTTGTCGAGCCAGATCGCGAGCAGAGTTTATCGCCAAGATCGGTGTTGTGCTCGAGGAGGCTGATGAAAGTGCATTTTGGTTGGAGCTCATTATTGAAGGAGGACTGCTAAGAGCGCAGGTCGTGCAGCCTCTGTTAGACGAAGCAAACGAACTTGTTCAAATAATGGCTAAATCACGCATCACCGCAAGTAGTCATTCATCGCTAAAAGCGAGCGGAGCGAAATGATCTCCAATCTGAAATCTGAAATCTGAAATCTGCAATGCCTTTAACTTCTTTCGAATCTCTCTTCTTCTGGATCTTCGGCATCACGGCGATCTTTGCCGGGTTGCTGACGGTGATGGCGCGGAATGCGGTGCATAGTGCGCTGTTCCTGATTTCGTCGTTGGTTTCGATTGCCGCATTGTTTGTGATTTCGGGAGCGGAGTTTATTGCCGGCGTGCAGATTCTGGTTTACGTCGGTGGCGTGATGGTCCTGTTCCTGTTTGTGATCATGCTCGTCAATGTCAGTGCTGAGGAACAGGGGAAGGACGAGATCTTCAATAAGAAGCGACAAGTCACGACTGCCCTGGTTTTTTGTTTTCTGTTGGTGCTCGGCATGCTTTACGCGGTCAACAAAGGATCGATGGTCCTGCTGAAGCAGAACCAACCGGCTGCGGAACTACTGGCTGAGAACCAGGCAGCGCAGGATGCGCGTTTGAAGAAATCGGCAACCGGCACCAGCCGAATCACTAAAAATACGGAAGTGGTCGCCAACAGTCTTTATCGGTTTGCTTCGTTGCCATTTGAAATTGCCAGCGCCCTGTTGCTGGTTGCGATCATTGGTTCGGTGATGTTGGCGAGAACTTTGAGACAGGAAGCATCGGTAGATGATCTTGCGCCGGGAGTTTTAGCGGATGCGTCCTTGCTGGATCCGGAACTCGTAAAACTGGAAGCTGCCGCGGGTCAGGAGTCGCATGGTTAATCACATCTTCGCCGCGTTTATATTTCTACTCCAGGACGAAGGCGCCGCGCCGTCGGGTGGTCCAATTTCGGCGATGCAGGAAGGTATTAAGCATCCCGATCTGTCGAAGTTTCTGGTGATTGGCGCGCTGCTGTTTATCATCGGTGTCGCCGGAGTACTCACGCGTCGCAACATCATCGTCATCTTTATGTCGATCGAGTTGATTCTCAACGCGGCGAATCTCAACTTCATCGCCATGTCGCGTTATCTGCAACAGACAGGAAGTGCTAACGCAATCGCAGGACAGATTTTCACCGTGTTTGTGATCGTAGTTGCCGCAGCCGAAGCCGCGATTGGATTAGGAATCGTCATCGCGTTGTATCGAAACAAGGAAACGATCTGGGTAGACGAGATTGATTTGTTGAAGTGGTAGGCAGAAAGAGAAGGCAGAAGGCAGAAGCAGAAGGCACGAAGATCTAAATCGAAGTACCAAGTCCAAAGTCCCAAGTACGAAGTACAAAGCTCGAAGTACAAAGCTCGAAGTACCAAGTCCTAAGCGCAAACGAACATGTACCGCTACATCTGGCTAGTTCCCCTACTTCCACTCCTCGGTGCTGCCATCAACGGCCTGCTTGGTCGAAAACTGCGCTTCTCCGAACAACTGATCGGTAGCATAGCGGTCTGTTCAGTCGCGCTCTCATTCTTGATCAGCGTTGGCGCGGTTGTCTCTTATGGATTCGGCGAACATTCACAGTGGCCCAAACCTTATCTCACCAGCCAGGACGGATTTAGTTTTGTTTGGATACCCGGTGGCGCAATCAGTATTAATCAGGGCGCCGAAGCGCGACGACAAGCCGAGAATGCAAAACAAGTTCGCGAAAAACTTAGAACGCTGCCACCACAAGAACAAAATCGACCACAACTGGTTAATGAGACGACAAAAGAAGCTCCCCGCTACGCTTTATTAAATGTTGAATGGAGCTACCAGCTTGACGCTTTGTCAGCGATCTTCATGCTGGTGATCACTGGCGTTGGTCTTTGTATCTTCATTTTCGCCACCGGCTACATGCACGGTGAAGCCGGCTTCTACCGGTTCTTTGCTTACCTCGGACTTTTTCTGTTCGCGATGCTTGTCCTCGTGATGGGTTCGAACTTCCTGATGATGTTTGTCGGTTGGGAAGGCGTCGGTCTCTGCTCTTATTTACTAATCGGTTACTACTTCGATCGCCAGGAAGCCGCCAACGCTTCACGCAAAGCCTTCATCACCAACCGCGTCGGCGACTTCGGTTTCGCGCTCGCTATCTTCGGAATCATTGCGACATTTGGTTCCGCGCAGTACACGACAGTTTTTGATCAAGCCAAGAGTTATCCGATGGAGTTGCTTGGCCACTGGGGATTACTTTCCTGGATTGCTCTCGGTCTCTTTATTGGTGCTTGTGGTAAGTCGGCCCAGCTTCCACTCCATGTTTGGTTGCCGGACGCGATGGCTGGTCCAACTCCAGTTTCGGCACTGATCCACGCTGCGACGATGGTGACTGCAGGTCTCTACATGGTCACGCGCACCAACGTCCTTTTTCAGCATTCGCAAACGATGCTTCTCGTGGTGGCGATTGTTGGCGCTGCCACCGCCATCTTTGCGGCTACAATCGGTATTACTCAGAACGACATCAAGAAAGTCCTGGCTTACTCAACGGTTTCGCAGTTGGGTTTCATGTTCATGGCCTGCGGAGTCGGCGCGTTTACAATTGGCATCTTCCACGTGATGACGCACGCCTTCTTTAAAGCGCTGATGTTCCTCGGCGCCGGCAGTGTGATTCACGGCATGCATCACGAGCAGGACATGCGGCGCATGGGCAACTTGAAGAAGTACATGCCCTACACGTATTGGACTTTCGTTGCCGGCTGGCTCGCGATCTGCGGCATCTTTCCGCTCAGTGGGTTCTGGTCCAAAGACGAAATTCTTTGGCGCGCAGCGTCGACAACCTTCATCCCGTATGGCTGGGTGATCTGGTTGGTCGGCACGATCGCCGCAACGTGTACTGCTTTTTATATGACACGTTTGATGGCACTGACTTTCTGGGGCAAAGAACGGTTCCTCGGAGAACATGCCGGCGGTGGTGAAGCAGACGAAGCACACGCCTCAGCTTTTGATAAAGGTCTAACTCAGCACGATGCAGTAACTGCTTCTGCCGGTGATCGACCTCATCACCAACCGGGTGAACATGTTGGACCAGCGATCCAACACGACGCGCACGGCGCCGGTGCGCACGTTCACATTCCCACTGAATCGCCAACGGCGATGTGGGTCCCGCTGGTCGCGCTGGCAGTGCTGGCAGTCATAGGTGGTTTAGTAGGAATTGGACCAGCCTTCAAAGGACTCACTCGCGCCGAGCATCCCGGTGGCAAACTAAACATCGTCAACTGGCTCGACCCGATCGTTTGGAATCCCACAACAAGAGAGTTTGGAACGGAATCTATCGCAGAAGGTCATGAGGCTCCTGCTACTGCAGAAGCAGAACACGCACCGGGAGTTTATGGTGACGTTGGCTTCAACCTGGCCCATTCGATCGAAAAGAGCTTGGGAGACGCCGGGACCGAGTGGTTGTTCATCATTCTGTCATTAGTGGCTGCGGGCGCCGGCATGGCGTTGGGTTGGTTCTTCTATCTCAAGGAACCCAGCTTGCCGAACATCTGGGCCACGCGACTTCGTCCACTCTATAACGCCAGTTACCACAAATACTGGATCGATGAGTTTTACGGATGGGCGATCACACGCCGGACGATGGATCTGGCGCGCGCTGTTTTCTCTTTTGATTCGGAATTTGTTGATGGAATCGTGAATGGCACTGCGGCTGTTACCCGGTTTTCCAGTCGCGTGGTCGGCGGAATTGATAAGTACTTCGTTGACGGTTTAGTAAACATCACCGCCGCCTTCATTATGCGATTGATGTCGCCGTTGTTTAGGGCGGCGCAAACAGGTTTCGCCCAGAACTACGCGCTCATCATGGTGCTGGGTTTAATGCTAAGTGTGGTTGTGTTCCTCAGCTCTGATATTGCGAAAGCGATCAGAAATGCATTCGGTCTGAACTATTGAAAATGACGTAGTGATGGTTTAGCCGCGGACCTCGAGTTCGCAGCGGAAAACTCAAAATGGACTTTATCAACAACAACATCATTTCCATTATCACCTGGCTACCGGCGGTGGGAGCGATCGCTATCCTCGCCGCGATGAAGAAGGAACAGTCGGACCTGATCAAGAAGTTCGCGACTGCCTGGTTCGCCCTCGACTTCGTCGCTTCACTTTGGTTGCTGGGTTACAACCGGCTCGGCGGTGGTATGCAGTTTATCGAAGACCACCAGTGGATCCCGACGATTGGTGCTCGTTATCAAATGGGCGCCGATGGTGTTGCGGTGTTGTTGATCGTGTTGACGACGCTGTTGGGTGTAATCGCCTGTCTTTCGTCATGGAACTACATTCAGAAACGCGAGAAGGAATACTACGTTTTACTGCTGTTGCTGCAGACCGCAGTGATCGGTGTATTCGGTTCGATGGATCTGTTTCTGTTCTACCTGTTCTTCGAAATCTCACTCGTGCCGATGTACTTCCTGATCGGCGTCTGGGGTGGTGAAAATCGACTTTACGCCGCAATCAAATTCTTCTTGTATACGTTAGTTGGATCGGTAGTGATGTTACTCGGCGTGCTGAAGATGTACTTTCTCACCCAGGACCGTGACCTCGCGAATCACATCACTCAACTCACACTCAACAACATTGCCGGCAATGATCAGGCGATCATCTATTTAAATAGTGCGGTAGCCGCGGCAAAATCCGGCGCCGGAACTTTCAACATCATGTACATGCAGGCGATGGGATCTGTTTTGCCGATGGGCACAATGCAGGTGCTGTTGTTTGCCGCGTTCGCGCTCGGCTTCGCGATCAAAGTTCCGATGTTCCCGTTTCACACCTGGCTACCGGACGCACACGTACAGGCGCCAACTGCAGGTTCGGTGATACTCGCAGGCATTCTGCTCAAGCTCGGAACTTACGGCTTTTATCGCTTTAACCTGCCGATGTTTCCCGGGGCCGTGAAGGACCAGCAGTTCTTTGGTTCGTTTGGCGTGCGAAGTGTCGTCGTCTTTCTTGCCATCGTCAGCATCCTTTATGGAGCACTTGCCGCGATGTATTTCGTGGTTAAAAAAGATGGTGACGTAAAGAAGCTGGTCGCTTATTCATCCGTATCTTCGATGGGCATGGTCATGCTGGGCCTCTTCGCGCTCAATCCAAATGGCGTGAACGGCGGCGTCATGCAGATGATCAACCACGGTATCTACTCCGGCGCTCTGTTCCTGTTGGTAGGAATCATCTACGAACGTCGACACACAAGGAATGTCGCGGAGTTTGGTGGTCTGTCACACGTGATGCCGGGTTATGCGGCCGTGTTTCTCGCGATGGTCATGACGGCGATCGGGTTGCCGTTGTTGGCAGTTTTCATTTCCGAATTTCTTGCGTTGCGAGGCGCGTTTGAATCGAATCCGACCTGGGCCGCACTCGCCGCACTGGGAATAATTCTAAACGCCGGTTATTTCCTGTGGCTGTATCAACGCATGTTCTTTGGCACGATTGATAATCCGAAGAACGAAAAACTGGTCGATTTGAGTGGTCGCGAATGGGCTTACATGACGCCACTTTTGATCCTGGCTTTGTGGATTGGCGTCTATCCAAAACCGTTTCTCTCGTTTATTGAACTGCCGGTGAACGCGGTGGTGAGACAGGTGAAGCCCGAGTATCAATTCCCAGGCACACCACAGACGACGACAGAAAACGCGATGAACACAGGCGAGGGTAATCGTTAGCGAGCGAAGACTAACCACGAAGGCCCAAAGACAGAAAGTTAAAAAATAAAGAACGAAACATAAAGTCCAAAGTCGAAAGTCCAAAGCCGACTGACCACTGACCATCACCAATGTTGCTGCTTCAAGCCAACACTACATCGCTATTTAGCACTTACGATCTGAGACTCATCGTGCCGGAGTTGATTCTCACGGCCTGCGCTTGTTTCGCACTCGTAATGGAAGTGGTTCTTCCTTATCGGAAGAGTAAGATGACGGCGTACTTCTCACTCATCGGAATCGGGTTGAGTTTGGCGTCGTTGCTGCTTCAGTTTCAGCAGTTGGGAAACAGTGCTGAGGTTGGTTTTTATGGAATGGTGCGCATCGACGGATTAGCGCTTCTCTTTCGGGCGATCTTTCTAATTGCAGCAGCGTTAGCAGTCGGCATTTCCACGCGGTTTCTCGACATTGAAGGTGAACAGCACGGCGAGTATTACTCGCTAATACTCTTTGCGACCGTCGGCATGATGTTCCTGGCTTGTGGCTACGATTTGATCATTCTGTACATCAGCCTCGAACTCATGGCCCTCACTTTTTACATCCTCGTCGCTTTCACCAAACGGGAGAAGAAGTCGAATGAAGCGGCGATGAAGTACTTCCTATTGGGAGCGTTCTCGTCAGGTGTGCTGCTCTACGGCATTTCGTTGCTTTATGGAATCGCGGGCTCAACGAATATCGGGGAAATCGGGAACGCAATTTCTCGTGTGATGGGCCTGACCGTTAGTGATCCCACCAACTGGGCTGACTTGCGTCCGATGCTTTTGCTCGCGATGTTAGCGCTTGCTGCCGGACTGTTTTTCAAAGTTGCCGCCGTTCCGTTTCACATGTGGGCGCCGGATGTTTACGAAGGTGCGCCGACTTCAGTTACGGCTTTCTTGTCAACCGGTTCAAAAGCCGCGGCCTTTGTTTTGTTCATCCGGGTCTTTACTCAAGCGTTGGCCGGCATGAGCGCAGACTGGGCGCCATTACTTGGCCTCGTAGCCGCAGTCACCATCATGGTTGGTAACTGGGCCGCAGTCACGCAGGAAAATTCGAAACGTCTACTCGCTTACTCGTCGATCTCAAATGCCGGTTACATCCTGCTCGGCCTGGTAGCAAATAACTGGTACGGATATCTGGGTGTGGTGATCTATCTTTTTGTGTACACCTTAATGAACATGGGCGCGTTCGGAGTGATCATTAGTTTGCGACGACGCGGCATCATCGGCGACAACGTCGAAGACTTAACGGGCTTACGTTTTAAAGCGCCGGGTATGGCCGTAATGATGGCGATCATCATGTTGTCGCTCGGTGGCTTGCCAATGACCGGTGGCTTTATGGGTAAGTACTTTCTTTTTCAGGGGCTCATTCAGGCCGGTCACGACACGCAAAAGAATTGGTATATCTGGTTGGCGATTTGGGGACTGCTGAATAGCGTGGTCTCCTTCTATCTGTATTTCCGGTTTATCAAAGTTATGTTTCTTGGTGATCGAGTTGCCGACGATAAACCGTTGGCACTGTCGTGGGCATTGCGTATTTCGATTGGTGTTTCGGTTGCCGGTATTTTGTTTATCGGGATCTATCCGCAACAAGTTATCGATATAACGAAAACTCTAATTAGAGCCGCACTATTCATTAGTTAGGACCGCAGTCGTGGCGATGAGGTCAGTACCGTAACGCGGTAGCGTCGGGTCCGCTTGATTCTTGGGGGCTCAAATCTGTTGTGGCGACCCGACGCTACCGCGTTA
>DATDMC010000144.1:0-7698 GCA_036518995.1 Pyrinomonadaceae bacterium
TGGGTGATGGGGTGAGAGGGTGATGGGGAGAAGCGGTGATGGGGAGAGTGGGTGATGGGGAGAAGCGGTGATGGGGAGAGTGGGTGTTGGGTGTTGGGGGGTGGTCATTGTTGGGTGTGGTTTCGGCTTTGCCGCCTGTTGTGAGGAATGGCTCTGCCTTTCCGTCCGATTGCTTCCCTTATTCTTGGGCTCCGCCCTCCTTTCTTTCCGGAACCTTCCTATAGGTGAAATTTGAGGGCGGAGCCCAAGAATGATGGAGACCATTTTACGGAAAGGCAGAGCCATTCCTCACAACAGGCGGCAAAGCCGAAACCAATGCGATACTCAACACTCAACAATGACCACCACCTGACACCCGTCACTCGTCCCGCCGCTGTCCAATTTCCCGTTCATCCCAGCCCCAGTCCTTTTGGTCACAAAGAGGTCAGTGATAGTCCTAAGTAACGGGTAAGTGTTACTTGGTCTGCCATAGGCGGCTCAGCCGCCTGTTGTGAGGAATGGCTATGCCTTTCCGCAAGCGTCCCCTTAGAAATTCCCGGGCTGCGCCCTCTGCTTTGGGTGAAGATTAAAGTATGCTTGCGTTGGACGGGAGGCGCAGCCTGGAATAACAATGCAGCACACGGAAAGGCACAGCCATTCCTCACAACGGGCGGCAAAGCCGGATCGAACATACGGGTTGCGCGCGTGATTGATTGCGGACAAGAGTTAACACAAATCGGACCTCAACATGATGCAAAACCTACCGGATCTGAACGAAGAAAAGTCTGGCTTCGACCGCTTGTTTGAGAGCCGTTCCACCCGGCTGGCGTTGATCTTTGCCATCTGGACGATCGTTGCGCTCTTCTTCAGTACGCAGGTTTACATGATGTATTACTCATCTGGAAACCTGCCCATTCCTTACGGCAAAGGTTTCCTGGTGCAAGCCTCAGCCTGTTACTTGTGGGCGCTCGCGACACCGCTCGTGCTCTGGCTGGCCCGTCGTTATCGCATCGACCGTAATAACTGGCAAAAACGAGTCCTCTTTCATGGTTTTCTAAGCATAGCGCTGAGTAGCACGCTGATCGTGCTCCACTTCGTGATCTACATGATGATCATGGGGCACGGTGAAAAGATCACTCCGTTTTGGAGCTTCGACTATTTGTACTGGAACCTGGATCGCTGGCTGTTGGTTTACTGGTTCATCTTTTTATCGAGTCATGCGGCCAACTATTACCGGAGTTATCGCGAAGGTGAGTTGAAGGCTTCCCGGTTGCGGACGCAGCTCGCGCAAGCACAGTTGGAAGCGCTCAAGATGCAGGTCCATCCGCACTTCCTTTTTAATACGCTGCACTCGATCTCGGCGCTATTAAGTAAGGACACAGAGGCAGCCCGCAAAATGATCAGCCGGCTGGGAGATTTCCTTCGGCTCACGCTCGAGAGTGGCGGCGCGATGGAAGTAACCTTGCAACAGGAACTCGAATTTCTGAACGGCTATCTGGAGATCGAAAGAGTTCGTTTCCAGGACCGGCTTACTACGAGCATCGAGATCGATCCGGAAGTGCTCAACGTTCTCGTACCTAATTTGATTCTGCAACCGATTGTTGAGAATGCAATGCGTCATGCAATTTCACGAACCAATGCAGGCGTAGTTGAAATTAGTGCCGTACAACGGAATGGTTCGGTCCGCATTGAAGTTAAGGACAATGGTCCCGGCCTAGTGTCAGATCCAGCCAAACTACTACAGAATTCACGAGGTGTCGGGCTGGCGAATACCCAGGCTCGACTGACCGGTTTATACGGTTCAAAAGCCAAATTTGAACTGCGGAATCGTCCTTCAGGTGGTTTGACCGTAATGCTTGAAGTACCCCGCCAATAAATATCCAAACCACAAATCACTAGGCAGAAGGCAAAAGGCAAAAGGCAAAAGGCAAAAGAACGACACCAGTTCTAATTTCTTTTTGTGTCTTTGTGACTTTGTGGTTAAGAATTCTGCGAAACTTTGCAGACACCTTCCTCGTACACGACAACGCGAGCGCTCGAAATACTCTTTTTCGTTTCCCGCCACAAGTTCTTGAATGGCGGTGTTTCACTTTTAGAGCGATCTCATCTCGCGCAAACGTAGTTTGAATCGCAGTAAAGAACAGGGAGGCAGGATGACGGACGCTACCCGCATTCGCGCGTTGGTCATCGATGACGAACCATTAGCACGCGACATGATTCGCGAGATGCTTGAACGCGATTCTGGCGTAGAAATAATCGCGGAATGCGCAAACGGCCGAGAAGCAGTTGAGGCGATCAAGTCACTGTCTCCCGATTTGATCTTCCTCGATATTCAAATGCCTGAACTCGGCGGCTTCGAAGTTCTGCAATCACTCGAACCGAAGCAAGCACCGTACGTCATCTTTGCAACCGCATACGACCAATACGCCGTTCGTGCGTTTGAAGTGCACGCGTTTGATTACCTGTTGAAGCCGTTCGATCAGGAACGCTTCGACGCTGCGTGGCAACGTGCGAAAGCGCAAATCAAACTCGATCGCACGGGTGAACGCGATCGCCACATCCTCGCCCTTCTCGAAGAACTGAAAGCTGGACCACGTTACCTGGAAAGATTAGTGGTGAAAACCGGTGGGCGTGTCTTCTTTCTCGATGTCAGTGAAATTAATTGTATCGAGGCTGAAGGGAACTATGTGCGGGTCCACGACAATTCAAAACATTATCTGCTACGTGAAACCATCAGCGGTCTTGAAGAACAGTTGGATCCCAAGCAGTTTCTGCGCATTCATCGCTCGGCCATAGTGAAAATCGATAAGATCAAGGAACTGCAGCCGTGGTTTCATGGTGAGTATCGAATCATTCTCGAGAACGGTAAACAACTGACCTTGAGCAGAAACTATCGCGCCAATTTGCAGGAAGCGGTAGGCAACACTCTCTAAAGACCTTTTGCACCAGTCGCCTCAGGTGATGGCCACATCCTTGATCTAGCGCAGTTAGGAAGGGTGGTTTACCCCCGCTAATTATGAATCAAGTTGCCATCGAGGGGTTTTTATCTGGGCCAGCGGGGGTAAACCGCCCTTCCCGACTGCGCTAACCATAGTTTCGCTTTTGAGTTTTGCTCCAGCTCTCTAAGTTTACGGACTTTGTCCATAAACATGGCCGCTCCATCACAAGTTTTAGCCGTTCCGTCACACAGTTAATTACGTAGCGTTTGACCTTTGCCATTATGGCGTTATGCCGAAGTCGCGTTGTTTTGGTTCCGGCGATCTCAATCAGCCGAACCGAGCAACGCAGATTTCAGGTTTATGCTCCCCATCATGGACCTAGCAACTTGTAGCGCAAGGCGTAATTAAGGAGACGAGTCATGAGTAGTCAAGCTATATCGGAAGTCGCGCAGGCCCAGGAACAGGTGGCTAATGAACGACTCAGTCAAAACACTATGGACGACAAGATCAATGTTCTTCGAGAAACAGTCCTCCAGCTATTACAGGAAGTAGAATCACTTACCATCGCGGCGCCGACCGGGCTGAAAAGCGGAGCTCGTTTGGACGAAGAAGTGCGGCAGTTTGAGATGAATCTCATTCGGACTGCCCTGGGAAGGACCGCCGGCAGTCAAACGCGTGCGGCAAAATTGTTGGGGTTGAAACTCACCACCCTAAACGCGAAGATTAAGCGTTATCACATTTCGCCGACGGGCTATCAAGGTCAGTTTGGTCGCCCGGAGCCGCAAGAGAATGCCGCGTAGGCAAAAAGGCGGAAGGCAGTAGGCAGAAAGCGGAAGGCAGAAGGCGCCTGCTTTCTGCCTTTTGCTTTCCGCCTACTGCTTTCTGCTTCTTGCTATACTGCTGTAAGTGAACGACCGTTACAGCAGACAGATCCTTTTTGCGGGCCTGGGCCGGGAAGGTCAGGAGCATTTATTGAAATCCCGGGCAGCTATCATTGGCTGCGGCGCGCTTGGCACTGCCCAGGCAGAGTCGCTCGCGCGCGCCGGCGTTGGTCGGCTTCGCCTTGTCGATCGCGACTTCGTTGAGTTTTCAAATCTTCAACGCCAGACCATGTTCACTGAACAGGACGCTTTGGATCGTCTTCCTAAAGCGATTGCCGCAGCGAACCACATCAGACAATTCAATTCTGAAATTGATATCGAGTCGGAAGTCGTTGATGTAAATCACTCAAACGTCGAACGGCTAATCGAAGGGACGAATGTCGTTCTCGATGGCACCGACAATTTTTCCACGCGATATTTAATTAACGATGCCTGCGTCAAACATGAAGTGCCGTGGATTTATGGCGCTGCAGTTGGATCGTACGGCGTATCGATGACGATTCGGCCGCATCAAAGTCCCTGTTTGCGTTGCATATTCGAAGAAACGCCGCCTGCCGCTACTGCGCCAACCTGCGACACGGCCGGTGTGATCATGCCGATCATAAATATTGTTGCCGCTATTCAAGTCACCGAAGCTTTGAAAATTTTGACCGGCAAAACTGAAGAACTACATAAGTCACTAATGCAGTTTGATGTTTGGCAGAACGAGTGGCGCAAAATCAATGTCGGCTTACCACGGAATGATTGCGAGACTTGCGCGCTCAAACGATTTGAAACGTTAGCGCCTGACTCAGCAGAAGGCGCCGCTGTATTGTGTGGACGTGACGCTGTGCAGATCCTGCCGCCACAGCCAGGCGCGATCAACTTTCAAACTTTGGCCGCTCGTCTCGAACAAACAGGTTCCGTAAAATTTAACGACTATCTTTTGCGCTTTCAAACCGGAGACTTCGAGCTAACAGTCTTCCGCGATGCGCGTTCGATAATTCGCGGCACGAGTGAAATTGCCGTGGCCCGATCTCTATACGCCAAGTACATAGGAAACTAACTACAGATGATCAGCAAACCTCAGAAACCAGCCATCACCTTTATCTCGGTCCTTTTAATTCTGTTTTTCATCGGACTCGCAAAGGCAGGTCAACCGGCAATTTGGGAAATTGGTAATCGTTCCGATTTGTTAAAAGGCGATGCTCGTGGCGTTTCGATCAGCGATACAGGTTTGCTGATGCTCGCGCCCAAACTAACTGAAGTTTTTAATTCACAACAGACTTACATCTGGTCCACGACGGTGGATAACCAGGGCAATGTGTATCTCGGCACAGGTCACGATGGAAAAATTTTTAGAGTTACAGCGGCTGGCGCTGGTTCACTTCTTTACGATGCTGCTGAATTAGACGTCACCGCTCTCGTTGCGAAAGACGGAGTTGTTTATGCAGGTACATCGCCGGATGGGAAGGTTTATCGCATTACGCCCGACGGCAAAGCGGAAGTGTATTTTGATTCCGAGGACAAGTACATCTGGTCGCTGGCGTTAATGCCCGATGGATCGTTGGCAGTTGGGACCGGTGATAGCGGAAAGTTGTATCGCGTTAAATCGGCAGGCGCGAAACCCGAAGCGTCGTTGTTAGTTAACACAAATCAGACACACGTAATTTCGTTGGCCGTAACACCGACTGGCGATCTCATCGCCGGCACTGATTCAGGTGGCCTGGTCCTGCGCGTCTCATCGGAAGGTAAGACGTTTGCTCTTCTCGATACCAGCTTGCGTGAAATTCATTCGCTGGCAGTCGCGCCCGATGGTTCGATTTATGCCCTGGCTTTAAGCGATGCGGCGGCAACGGCTAAAACTATTTCGACTCCGGTTGCCACGGCTTCACCAGCAGACGGTACCGCAACAACGTCGGTTACGATTACGGCAATCGACGAAAACGGCACGCCTATTCAAGCTGCTACGGCGGCAACGCGGAGTCGTAGTGATGTTACGAATGCCCGCAGTGCTGTTTTTCGCATCTTGCCGGACGGAGCTAACGATGTCGTTTGGAGTTCGCCAACCGTCACCGCTTTTTCAATCGCGCCAGGTTTACAAGCCGGTTCAGTATTGATTGGGACCAGCGACAAAGGACGGATCTATTCAGTTACAAACGACGGACGCGATACGTTGTTGCTGCAGTCACCTGAAGGCCAGATTTCGTCGCTGCTCACTCGCAACAATCAGGTTTACGCAGCCTCGAGCAACCAGGGAAAACTATTCAGCTTTGGTTCGGCGCTGATAAACGAAGGCAGTTATGAATCGTCCGTCCGCGACACGAAGTTAATTTCAACGTGGGGACGCGTGTGGTGGCGCGGCTCTGGAAACGTAGAAGTGCAAACTCGAACGGGTAATGGCGAGCGTCCGGACGCCACCTGGAGCGAATGGAGCACCGCTTATAAAGATCCAAATGGGAACCAGATTAACAGTCCCAAAGCTCGGTTTATTCAGTGGCGCGTGACGATGCGATCGGCCGGTGCGGCAACGGCGACGGTTGAAGATGTTAGTGTTGCTTATCTGCCGCGCAACGTGGCGCCGGAAATTCTTTCGATTACTTCCTTGCCGATCGGCGTTGGTCTACAGCAAGTCGTTCAAGTAATGGTTGATCCGAACGTCGAGTCGTCAGGTTTGGATCCGTCGCTCTTTGGCCAGGTGGCCCAGGTGCCGCCGCGTCGTTTTTATCAAAGAGGGGCGCGTTCATTTCAATGGCAGGCTGAAGATCGCAATGGCGATACGCTCGAGTATTCGATCTATTATCGCGGGATCAACGAACAGACTTTTCGGTTATTGAAAGACAAAGTCCGCGATACGTTTTACACGATCGACGGAGCAACGCTCTCCGATGGTCGTTACCTCGTTAAGGTGGTTGCTTCTGACGGTCCGGATAATCCTGTGGATCAAACCCTGACCGGAGAACGGATTAGTGAACCGGTGGATATCGACAACACGCCGCCGGTTTTAAAAGTGACGAGTCAACCGGTGGTCACTCGAGATACTGTTCGCGTGGTGTTCTCAGTTGACGATGCTACGGGCAAAATTAAACGTGCTGATTCGAGTCTTGATGGGGCCACCTGGATGCCAGTTTTTCCGGAGGATGGAATTGCCGACTCGGGCCACGAAGTCTTCTCAGTAGAGTTTCCAGTCGCCGCCGCAGGCGAGCACACGGTTTCCCTCCGGGTGTTTGACGCCAGCGGAAACGTGGGCACGCTGAGTGTCACTTTTCGTCGCTAAGCTGGTCGAAAAAGTGTCTATTTGGGGTTACGTCTTGCACCATACCGTGCGAAACCGTGCGAGTTTCGTTCTTTTGCTGGTAAACTCTCCAACAAAACTGCGGGTAAGAGCGCCGGTGGTTTGTTGGCATCTATCTTGCTGAGGTTTCCTGTTGGCGCAACTCTTTCTCCCTCCTATGCGCGAGAAAAGCTGCGTGAGGAGGCAAGGCTGGAAATGAAGAAGTTAGTAAGAAATTTGTTGATGATGGCGATGTTGGGCGCGGTTTCTATCAACGTGTTCGCGCAGAAGCCGGATGAGCAGAAGAGACCTCCAAAAGAACCGGTGAAAGTGGTCACCAACGATCGCAAAGATCAGAAACCACCCCAGAACAATAATCCACCTAAGCACGACGATAAGAAGAAGCCGTAAGGTGGTTTGAACCAGAAGAAAAGGCCCACGCAGCATGAGTTGCGTGGGCCTTTAAATATTGGAGACGGAGAGAGGGTGATGGGGAGAGGGGGTGATGGGGAGAGAGGGTGATGGGGAGAGAGGGTGATGGGTGTCGGCTTTGCCGCCTGTTGTGAGGAATGGCTCTGCCTTTCCGCATAAGGCTACGTTAACTCTAGGGCTGCGCCCTCCGTTACTAAAAAGAAGAGGGCGTAGC
>DATDMC010000145.1:0-20673 GCA_036518995.1 Pyrinomonadaceae bacterium
TGGAACTTCTACCGACTTGAGTTTTGCTCCGTAATAAGGGGCATTTGCATTGTCTACCTGGGCCACGAACTGAAGCTTCGCGTACGTTTGAAACTCACGTAGGGCCAACTCCAGTCGTAAGCTCTCGGTCGCGAATTTTGGGTTGGAGACAAAGGTATAGCCTAATTCGGAAAGCGTAGCGACGAGGTCAACCACGTGGTTTCTCCTTGTACCTTGAGCGCAGAAATAGACCGTCAAACACTAATGGCTAAAACGGAAATTTTATTTCATCGACGTGAGGCGGGACTTCGGGCAGGAGATGGCGAAGAGGATCTATCCGCAGATTACACAGATTACGCAGAGTTAGAAAAGAATGTTACGAAGTCAGTACCGCTGGCGATAGAGGTGGGCCTAACACAAGAAATTCTCTGTGTAATCGGCGTAATCGGCGGATAAACTTCCGGTGTTATTTTTCGAGTTTGCGGGCGGCGATGATGGCGACGGCTGCGCCGCAGACTAACATTAGTGCTCCCCCAACTACCCGTTTGTAGTTTGGTAATTGGCGCACTTCAGTTTCCGTGATGACCACGGTTGAGCGAGGTTCGATGTAAAGAGAACGATAGAGGGTCACACCACCAGCGGTAGCGACCAGAATAGCAGCGATGAGAACGAAGCTACGCACCGTATTTCCGATTTATGATTGCCAATTGCCGATTTGCGCTAACTCAACGCACCATTGCTATCGAAAATTCCGCATTTCCGCAATTTGGCATTTGGCAATCGCCAATCGGCAATGCCCTCACTTTCCCTTGAACACTGGTTTGCGCTTTTCGAGAAACGCGCCTACGCCTTCGTCTTTATCTTCAGTTGAAAAACAAAGCGCAAACAGATCCACTTCTCTTCTTAAACCTTCATCGAGATTTGAACGCGACGCGATCTTCACTGCTTCTTTCGCGAGCTGTAGCGCGACAGGTCCTTTATCAGCGATGCGATTCGCGATCTCCAAAGTCCTGGTTTGTAACTGATCGGCAGGAACGACGTGATTGACGAGTCCGATATTGAAGGCCGTCTTCGCGTCGATGATTTCGCCAGTCAGGATCAACTCCATTGCTTTACCTTCACCGACAAGCCGGGTCAATCGTTGCGTTCCGCCTCCACCGGGAATGATTCCCAAATTGATCTCCGGTTGACCAAACGAGGCTGTCTCACTCGCGATGCGAATGTCGCAGGCCATCGCGAGCTCACAACCGCCGCCGAGACAGTAACCGTTGATCATCGCAATCACTGGTTTTGGGAAACTGTCGACCGCAGTAAATAACGATCGGCCCAGCATCACGTCGCGCTGGGTAATCGAAGTGCGTCCGGCAAACTCGGCAATGTCCGCGCCCGCAATAAATGCTTTGTCACCGGCGCCAGTAAAGACGACCACCCCGACTGAATCATCATTGCGGAGTTCCTCGAGAATCGCCGCGCCTTCTTCACGAGTTTTGATATTTAAGGCGTTACGTTTGTCCGGGCGATTGATAGTGACGATGGCCACCCGGCCTTGCTTTTCAAGTAATAGAGTTTCGTATTGAGACATTTCGATTAGTAATCGCGTGAATAATTAAACGCGAATGACTTTCCTGATTTAGTTATTGAGAACGGCGAGGATCGTACGAGCGCGGCGAGGAATCGTCAAACAGCGAGTGGAGCTTGGTACTTTGTGCTTAGTATTTTGTGCTTTGGCTATGCCGCCTGTTGTGAGGAATGGCTCTGCCTTTCCGTAGCAAAGCAAGTTTAACTTTCGGGCTTCGCCCTTAGGTCCAGTTCTTATCTTTTTGAGGGAAGGCGCAGCCATCTCACAACAGGCGGCAAAGCCGGAATCTCAGATCAGAATAGTCGAAGATCTAAGGTCAAAGCACAAAGTGCTAAGCCCCAAGCTCCCGTTCTCTAAGCGTTTGCTTCCGGATCGCCAGCCCCCGGTTGTTCGTCTGCGACCCAGGAAACAAAAAGTCGCAACCAGCTTTCGGTAGGTTCTGCGATCTGCACACCAACTCGCGCGGTCCCATAAATTGCGGGCGCGGTTCGAATCACGATTGCCGTGACCTCGATTGGTGCGCCATCAGGACGATGTGCTCGCAGATAAAGACGCTCACCTCGAGTTACTTTTTGGTTCAGGTGAAACAGGGCGCCTGAAGTTGAAATGTCATCGGTCTCAGTTGGTTCACTCCAGGCTGATCCATCTTCAGCGCGCCCCGAAATTACGATGGGCAAGCGCAACGCCATACGGAGCGCGAACCGACGTTCTTCATTATTGTAAGGAGTGCTCATTGTAGACAACACTTTGTCGGGGGCTTTCATGAAACTGCTAAGTTCCGGGCGCAGTCTCTCAATCTTTATTCCAATCGTAAAACCCGGCGCCTGACTTCTTCCCTAGTTTGCCTTCGTTGACCATACGACGCAAAACCTCGGGAGGCCGAAAACTCTCGCTGCCTAGTTCACGATGAAGATACTCAGCGATATTCAACCGTACGTCCAGGCCAACCAGATCTGTCAATTTCAATGGTCCCATCGGATGGTTGTAGCCAAGCTCCATTGCTTTGTCGATGTCTGCAGCGCTCGCTACGCCCTGTTCCAACATGCGCATCGCTTCGAGTCCGAGGGCCACACCTAACCGGCTTGAAGCAAATCCGGGAACGTCTTTGACGGTGATCGGCTCTTTGCGCATCCGCCGGCCAACTTCCGTCACCAGGTCAACAGTTTCTGCCGCAGTCTCTTTTCCAACCACGATCTCAATCAACCTCATAATATGGACCGGGTTGAAAAAGTGCATCCCGACAACTTTGTCCGGACGCTCTGAAGCGCGCGCAATCTCAGTTATCGACAGGGACGATGTGTTGCTCGCAAAAATGAATTGATGGTCAGATGCGACCTCGAGTCGATGAAGTATTTCTCGTTTCAGATCCAACTTCTCGGGAGCAGCTTCAATGACTAAATCGGCGGCCGCACATTCTTCCAGAATCGTCGAGCCGTGTATCTGTTGCAGAGTGCGTTCGGAATCCTGTTCCGTTAACTTACCTAACTGAATACCTTTGGCAAGATTCTTTTCGATGGTGCGAATGCCGCGGGCCAGCGAATCGCGATCGGCATCATTGAGTACGACTCGAAATCCGCATCCGCCGGCGACCTGGGCAATGCCATGACCCATAGTCCCTGCGCCAATTACGGCGATCGTCTCAATCGTTTTCGAACCGCTCCCTGGGATACTCATCTCTCAAAGAACCGAGGCCTCGATCAGTTTTAGAACGCCAAAGCCCAGGTTCGACTACCGTAAGTATCAGTAGTTATACTATACGCTCAGCCGAAAAGGCTATACTCCGTTGCTCTCTAGGCCAATTATTTACCAGTCAACAGTTAACTCGCACGAAGGAGAATAATCGTTTAGTAATGGATAACGAAACTTTGAAACGCGATGTCGTCATTATCGGATCGGGACCAGCAGGCCTGACTGCCGCAATTTACTCCGGCCGTGCGAACCTTAAACCGCTCGTAATCGATGCTCCACCCAGCGCTGAAAAGCAGACCGCTCCGGGCGGCCAGTTGATGATTACGACTGAAGTTGAAAACTTTCCGGGGTTCGCCAAAGGAATTCAGGGGCCTGAATTAATGGAGGAATTTCGCAAACAGGCAGAACGCTTCGGGACCGAGTTTTTGGAAACCTGGATCACTGAAGTAGATCTCAGCGAACGGCCATTCCTGCTTTACACCGAAGGCCCGACGATCTCAGCCGAAACGTTAATCATTGCATCCGGCGCCTCAGCTAAATGGCTTGGTATACCGGGTGAGGCAAAGGTCCCGGACGGCTTTGGTGGAAACGGAGTTTCAGCTTGCGCTACCTGCGATGGTCCGTTGCCCGCGTTTCGCAATCGGCGATTGGTTGTGGTTGGCGGTGGCGATACGGCGATGGAGGAAGCGACATTCCTGACGCGCTATGCAGCGAAAGTTTATGTCGTTCATCGACGCGATCGGTTGCGCGCGTCGAAGATCATGCAGGACAAAGCGCTCAACAACGAGAAGATCGAGTTCATCTGGAACACGGCGTTAGAGGAAATTCTCGGCACGCAACAAGATGGCGTTAACGGAGTTCGACTAAAGAACCTCGTCACAGGTGAAGAGCAAATTTTCCATTGCGAGGGAGTATTCATCGCGATCGGACACAAGCCAAACACGGAATTGTTCAAGGGCCAATTAGATATGGACGACGTTGGCTACCTGAAAACTTCGGGTCATTCGACAGCAACGAATATTCCGGGCGTGTTTGCGTGTGGCGATGTGCAGGATTCAGTTTATCGACAGGCGATCACAGCAGCAGGAACCGGATGTATGTCGGCGATCGATGCTGAGCGTTTCCTGGACCACTTGCCGGTAGCAATGCCTGACGGGGAAGAGGTCACCGTTGACGGCGAACACGTCACACCGGACCATAAGGCGATCATCACTGCAGATGGACACATGGTGAAGAACCAAAACTGAGTCTTCCTCAGCGTCTCCGCGTTTCTTTGCGTCTCTGTGTTGAAAATGATCGTCCGCTTTAACGCACCATTGTTTTCAACACAGAGGCGCAGAGAGACGCGGAGACGCAGAGAAGAATTCATAACAAGACGATCGAGTCGTCCTGGTGTCGACGAAGAGGTTCGGTGGGTTTTTCTTCGATTGAAGGTCGGTGGCTCTGGTCGTGCGGACACCAATCACAATAGGCCCCTAGTCGCTGCAGTCGATCTTCACACTCGTTACATTCCAGGGCGAGTCCAAGCTCTCGCAGTGAATCAAGCAACGGCAACAGCAGCCTGCCCTTATCAGTCAATTCATACTGAATATGCCGCGCGTTGCCGCCATAAATGGACCGCGCGATCAAACCATCTTTCTCCATGTCGCGCACTCGCCCAAGTAAAGTCCGACTACTAATCGGATAGAGATCGCTCAGCAACTCCATCGTCCGTTTCGGACTTTTCACCAGTTCGCGAACTACCAGGAGCGTCCACTTGTCACCGAGCATCTGCAACGCTGCGGTAATTGGACACCCATCGAGATCGCGTCTGATCATTTCTTCGGCTTAGGGTCGGAGATTGATGTTATAGGTTTTTATTTTTGAGTTGAGCGTGGTCGCATTCATACCCAGGAGCCGGGCCGCACGCGATTGATGTCCACCTGTTTGGTCCAGGGCACGTCTGATCAGGTCGATTTCAAAGCGACGCACTTCTTCATAGAAGTTTATGCCGCGCCCGATTTCGCCAACTGCAGCACTACTCGCGCCGTCGTGCGACGACGAGACTACGGATTTGGGATCACTGATTTCAGGTCGCAGGCACTCTTTAGTTATCTCGTTGCCCGGCGCAATTACCACAGCGCGTTCGATCGCGTTTTCGAGTTCGCGAACGTTGCCGGGCCATGAATAGGCTTCGAGCAACGCCAAAACTTCCGGGGCCATTTGCTCGGCCACTTCGCGCGCGTTCTCTTCGTTGTACTTCTGAATGAAGTGTTGGGCCAACGGCAGTATGTCTTCAACGCGATCGCGGAGTGGCGGAAGTTCAATCGGCACTACCGCCAATCGATAATAGAGGTCCTCGCGAAAACTTCCCTGCCGGACTGCTTCCTTAAGATCGATGTTAGTCGCTGCGACAATGCGTACGTCAACTCGCCGGGGCGTCGTGTCACCGAGGGGAGTAAACTCGCGTTCCTGGATCACGCGCAAGAGTCTTACCTGTGTTTCCGGTGGAATGTCGCCGATTTCATCAAGAAAGATCGAGCCACCATCGGCGACTTCAAACAGACCTTTCTTCGCGGCAATGGCGCCCGTAAACGCGCCGCGCGTGTGGCCAAACAATTCCGACTCAAGCAATTCAGAAGGAATATTTGAACTGTTTACCGTTACGAATGGTCTACCTGCGCGCGTACTCGCTTCGTGAATTGCTTTCGCGATCAGTTCTTTACCGGTCCCACTTTCACCCGTGATCAAAACTGTCGAACGAGCCGGCGCGACTTGTTCCACCAGGCGAAACACTTCCTGCATCACATCCGAGCGCCCGATGATCTCGCCGCGATCTACCGCTTTACTCATCGCGCGGCGCAACGTGCGGCGTTCTTCTTCTTTACGTCGACGTTTGATACCGGCAGCGATAGTTGCCGTGATCTGTTCGTTCTGAAATGGTTTGCGAATGCAACCAAAAGCGCCGCGTTCCCAGGCGGCAATCGCGGTATCGAAAGTGGCGTAAGCAGTGATCATCACAATCACTGCCTCCGAATCCATCTTGAGAAATTCTTCGAGCGCGCGTAAGCCACCAATGCCCGGCATCGAGACGTCGAGCAACACGACGTCGAAAGCGCGGCGGCCATACGCTTCAAGGCCTTCTTCACCGGTCTTGGCGAGATCTACACGATAGCCTTCAGCAGTAAGAAGTGTTTCCAACACTTCCCGCATGATCTCTTCGTCGTCAACAACCAGTACTGAACCTTTTTTTGAGTTACGCTTTTCGGTCTTCATCAGTTAGGACTGTTAGATGGTCTGCAAAGCCGATTAGTTTAGCGACTTCGGGTAATAAAACAAAAGGCCTGGTAACTACCAGACCCACAAAGCGAGACTGTGAAAAGGGAGTGGCCGTATATTAGATGTCACCGCAAAGCTTACGAACAGATTTCACGCGAAGCGCTTACGATTAGATTTCACCGCGAAGCAGTTACGAACATTCACCGCGAAGCGCTTACGATTGGATTTCACCGCGAAGCGGTTACGTCCCAAAGCCCAGGGTTGCTTCAACCCTGGGATCAGCCAAGATCGATTTTCAACCGCAACGCGGTTGCGCCGTTCTCAAGTTGGTATTCAAAATGACGAAACGGCTTCGCGGGAATCGAATACTTAATCACCTACCGCTTGCAATCGCGCCCGGGCACGAGCACTCGGAAGAGTAATCCGGAAAGTGGTTCCACGTCCCGGAGTGCTTTCAACACCGATTCGTCCGGTATGTTCCTGAACTATTCCATAAGTCACCGCCAGTCCTAATCCCGTGCCTTGTCCCACACCTTTTGTGGTGTAGAACGGATCGTAGATCTTGGCGACATTCTCTGGCGCGATACCAACACCGGTATCAGAAATCTCGACGCATAAAGAACCGTCCTCGGCAGCACTGGTCTCAATCGTAATGCGCCCGCCATCAAGGGTCGCATCTCGCGCATTCAGGATTAAATTGGTAAAGACCTGTTGCAGCTTGCCGGCATTCCCAAACGCCCACGGCGCTTCCGGATCATAGGAACGAACGAGTTCAATTTGACTACGACGCAACTGTGGCTCGAGTAGTTGCAGCGTGTCGTCCAAAACGCGGGCGATATCGAGTTCGGCAAACTCCGTTGCGTTTCCGGTGCGCGAGAAGTTGAGCAGGTTATTGACGATGTTTGTCGCTCGCTCAGCTTGCGTTCGCACCTTCTGCAGCAAGGCATGCTTCGGATCGGTTTCGGATAACATGCCCAGCAACATTTGCGTGTAAGACGAAACGCCAGTCAGTGGTGTATTCACTTCATGAGCAACACCGGCGGCGAGCAAACCAATAGACGAAAGTTTCTCGCGTTGTTGCAGTTGCTCTTCAAGACTGATGCGCGCCGTAACATCTTCCAGGACGACGAGCGCGCCAGTCTGTCCCTGCGCATCCTGCAGTGGAGCTAACGCGATGTTTAAAACGAGCGAACGATTGCCACGCGTTGCGGTGTGGAGTTTGTAGATGTTGCGAATATCTTTGAGACGCCAGCCATCTTTGCCGAGAACCTGAGTCAACGTTTCAGCGAAGTCTTCCGAGAAAAGATTTTCAACTCGCTTACCAACCGCGGAATCGCGACGCAGATCCAAAATGTGTTCGAGTGCTGAGTTGAGACGAGTGACCCGTCCATCAAGATCAACCGCCAGCAAACCAACATTGATTGATTCGATAATCGATTCGTTGAACTCTTTCAAAAGCTTCAACTCGGAAGCGCGCTCCTGCTGGTCCTGATAAAGGAGACTGTTTTCAATCGCAACTGCTACGTAACCCGAAACCGTCATCAGAATTTCCACGTCTTCCGACGACAACAACGCGCCATCAACTGAACGTCCAAGTCCAATAACGGCGACCATCCGGCCACGAACCACGCAAGGCACGAAGTAATGCAGTGAACGTTTCACACCTAACGATGCGCCCGGAGCCGGATCAAGATCGTCGACGCGAACGATTCCATATTCCGCTGAATTTACACGAATCATTTCGCGGAAATCAGGAGGCACGATCGTTTCATTGGAGAGGCCGATTGAGCGCGCGATGGAATAACCGGAAGGCGCTTGCTTATCTTCGATGAAGATGGCGATACGCCCGACGTTCATCACTTCTTCGAGGCGACGCACTAATGAATCGAGTAACGGGTCGAGCGCAGTAGTGGCAGATAAGGTACGACCAAAATCGAGCAAGCCGTTTCTGAGATCGTAACGCTCGCCATAGAAAAGGCGATCGACATGTTCCTGCAAAAATTTCTTTACCGGCGCCGCCACCATAACGATCGCCGCCATCGCCAGTACTGCAACTACCACGCGCAGAGTTATCTCGCCCGAAGTAAATCCCTGATCGGCACCAAAGGCGTAAAGTCCGCCCAGGTAAACAACAGTGCCAATCAAAAGCGCGATGCCGAGAGTTGTCAGCGCGTAAACGAAAACGCGGCGCACTACCAGTTCTACGTCCATCAAGCGATAGCGCAAAACTGAATAACCGAACGAAAACGGGATCAGCGCGAGCGGCAAGAGCGCAACGTCAGTCAACCAACGATCGGTCGGGGCGCCAAACAAATAGACCACCGCATAAAGCAAGGTGAATGGCGTAACGGCCAGCACCGTTCCCCAAACTACCCACTTCACCTGTTGCTTCACAATCATCGCTTTGGAAGTGAAGTAGGTGCGGATCAAAAGCGCGGCACTGGCGACCAGCGCCACGACAAACTGGACCATGCAGGCCCCGTAAAAGAGGCCGAGCGACGTCTCGGTGACAGGTATCCGGTGAATGAAGGGCAGGACTTTCGCTAACTCGTCGCGCAGAAAGAGTGGTATCGAAAGGGCAACCAGCAGGATCGCCGGCCCATACAAAACAAGGGCGCGCCAACGTCGCGTTGCGAATAGCTGTTGTTTGATCGGATAGAGCCAACAGAAGTGCAAAAACAGCGCCGGGAAAAGAATGAACGCTGCGTTGCGCAGAAAGGCAATGCCCAGATCCAAGTCTCTGTAAGTTCCGGTTGGCGTGTAGAAGTGAAATACAAACGCTGCCAGACACAGGGCTGCGAAGTGCAATACGTAAGGCGCCCGACCACCTTGTTTGAACAGAACAAAGAAGCCGACAAAGAGATAAACAAGGCCGAGCAGATTGATATAAAGCACTCGCGGCGTCCAACGATGGACGGCGCCGAGGTTGTCCAGATCCGCGTAATAAAAACGGGTACTTTCAGGATATGAAGGCCGCTCCATCAAATAATGGAGTTGGCCGCCGATCTTTGCCTCATCGAGATAGATTTGCACCGACCTCGCATTGAGAATCGGTTCTCCTTTGCTGTCCGGATCGACCGAGATCGCCAACAGATGATCGCCCGGCAACAACCAGGCCCGTTCACCCGCAGAATTCTTCTCGATGGTTTTGGCGGTGACGCCGTCTTTTGTATCAATCCAGGTGACGCCGTCCCAGGGAGGTGTTTGATGCCGGGTGCGTTGGTTGAAATTGAGGATGCCCGCGCTAATTAACAGAGCTGCGCCGGTGAGCAAAAACCAGGTCTTGGTTGTGAGTACTGAACCCTTCACTGCAAACTAATCCATTTCAACTTTCCGCCAAACGCAGATCCCCAAGTTTTAGGCAAGGTATGTTCCTGATAGCGAAAACTTTTCGGTCCTTCAGTTCGCACACCAGAACCGCCAAAAGCTTGGCAGAAAAACAACTCAAAAGCATCGCTACGACAACCTTTGCAAGACAGTAATCCGACTTTTCGGATTTTCCGAGATTTTGGACGGTGGTCTATCGATTAACGAGTTGAAGTGAGCAGAGGATTGGGGTCAGCTTTGGGGGACTGATCGCTTCAGGCTCCATCAAAACCTGACCGAGATTCCGCCACGAACCGAACGACGATTGACGCCTACGATCGTAATCGCTTCCCGACTGTCTGAAGTGGTCTGAGTGTCGAGAAGATTTCGGGCATCCACGATTGCTTCCGCGCGGACCGGCAAACCAAAGCTTGGCAAGTCTTGAGTGACTTGAATGCTGAGCGACGGATCGTAGACGCCTAATCTTCCGGCAAAAGGATCGATCGCAAAGACAGTTGCTTGAGGTGAGAACCGCAACACTGTGCGGACTTGAGTACCAGTGTTAAAGCCGGCGGCCATCTGGAACGCCGCAGTTTGAAAGAGACTGTTCTCAAAAATATTGCCGGGATCTGTAATGCCGCCCGCGGCCAATTGTTGACCGCGTCCAAAAGCATAACCTGCTTGCGCAGTCCAAACTCGATTTAGACGCCGCGTATAAACGAGGCGCATGCCGCGCGAAGAACCTTCCTGATTTGCGACGCTGGAAAACGCATCACCTGCATTTCCGGAGAACGCGCTACCGGATACGCTTAATAGCCCAACGCCGCGTCCTGACGTTGTATCGAAAAATGCCGTTGCTTCTACGTTTGAACGATTGTCCAAAACTCGTTCGATACCAAACTCGAGACGATGACTGCGTTCGAGCACTGCTTCGCCATCAACAAACGCCACCGGACGAATTGGCTGCTGGCGAAACACGATCTGATCATTTTCAAATGAGGCGATACTTTGAATACCGTCTTCATCACCGCCGGAAGCAAAAGCCGCTTTCACTCGCGTGCGTGCGTTTGCATCAAACTGTACTCCGATACGCGGTGTAATCGCGTGTGCGCCACCGCCGCCAACAAATCTCGAGTAGTCCAAACCCATTACGATGACAATGCCGTCGCGCACGATCCATTCGTCGATAGCGCGCATTGAAACCTGACCAAGCACGTCCGCCTGATTAGCAGGACGAGTCAACCAAACCGGCGACCCGAGTTTTGCGCCACCGCCACTGATTCCAACTTTGTGACGTTCACCTAAACGGAACCTCGTCGAAGCTTCAAAACGCTCGGGAGCGTCCGGCCCGACACCCGTTTGGCCGGCGAAGATCAACTCGACGCCGTCTGTTACCGGTGCTGACACGGCAAAATTCAGACCTGCATAAGAACCTTCTGACGCGTTGCTGGCGACGTATGATTCAACGACTCCGTGAATTTTGTCGTTTGGATCCGACTTCGACTCGGAATTTACTGTTTCGGGTGCGGTTTCTAAGGTTGCCGTCGCCGATTGGTCAGTAACGGTCTTGATAGTTGAGTCTTCGCCTTCTTGTATCTGGAAAATTGAGCGCTGGCTTTGAGCGGAGCGGAGGACCCATTTCACGTCGTCGCGATCACGACGACGTTCCGGCAGCGTGTTGCCATATCCTACGGGTTCGAGATTGAAACGATAGATCAGCTCCTGAGAAGGACGAACTTCCACGGCGGCAAAAACAACTTCACTAAATCCACTGGCGATAGCTCTGATTCCATAGCGACCTGGCAGGACTTTCGCGATGAAGTTGCCAGATTTGTCTGTCGTCGCTTCTTTGGTGGTTTGCTTCGTGCCCTCGCGTAATAAAGTTACCAACGCGCCAGCCAACGGATTTCCTTTGGTATCTCGAACCGAGCCCGTGATAGTGGCCATTCCGGCCCTCGCGCGAGAGGCGGCTTGCGCTTCAGTCACAGCAAACGCCGTAAAGACGAAGAGAGACAAACCAAGACTTAAAGCTCTTCTCATGCGAAAGGACCTCCGGAGCGAAACCCTCAATCGGAAGTAAATGAAGCTGGGGAGCAGCAACGAAATCGACGTCGGACTGATGAATACAAAGAAGCTGATGTCTCCTTCAGGCAGTTAGTTGTCTGACGGGTTCGTTTGCCGCAAACCAGCCGGGACAACACCCTGCGGCGGGAGACTTAGCCGGAACGACCAGAAACAGGCGTTTATTCTCCGCCAGCCGGTGAAAATATGTCAAGAATAGTTGCGTGTTATGGGCCGGCTTGGCGCGACTTTTCGGGCGTGCTAGGATCAGCTCCCCTTTTAGCCTCAGCGCAATTTTTCAAGTTTTTGGTTTCCAACTAATGATAGACAACGTTCAATCAACAAGACTTCCCAACGGTATCGTGGTGCTAAGCGAGCACATGCCCGGGCTCCGTTCGATAACATCCGGCATCTGGGTCCGGCGCGGCTCACGTCATGAAACGGCTGACCTTAACGGAATATGCCACTTCATTGAACATGCCGTTTTTAAAGGAACGCAACGCAGAACAGCCCACGATATTGCCATTGAAACCGACCGTCTGGGTGGACATCTCGACGCCTATACAACTCATGAGCTGACGGGCTTTGCTATTAAGGTTGCGGACACCTCGTTCGCGGAAGCGATGGATCTGTTAACCGATTTGGTCGCGCACCCGAAGTTTGACCAGGAAGATCTCGAACGCGAACAAAAAGTAATTATTGAAGAAATGAAGATGGTTGAAGACACGCCCGACGAATTGTTGGGTGAACTCTTCAACGCCGCATATTTTCCAAACCAACCACTCGGCCGTCCGATCGAGGGAACAAAAGAAACTGTCCCTACCTTCGATCACAAAACGACGGTTGGCTTTCATGCTCGCGAGTTTTCGTATCCGAATCTGGTGATTGCGGCCGCGGGAAATATCGAGCACGAGCGGCTGCTGGAGTTGGTGGGGCGCGCGTTTGGCGGTTGCGATGGTGGCGTCAGTCTTCCCAATCCCGTTATCAGTTCGAGTCCTCGACCCGCAGCTCCGATTTTGATCGAACAGAAGAGTGAACTTGAACAAGCCCATCTGGTAATTGCCACGCCGTGGCCCGATGCACTCAGCGAAGATCGCTATGCAGCCAGTTTGCTCGCTTCGGTAATTGGTGGTGGAACGTCGAGTCGACTCTGGCAGGAAGTTCGTGAAGAACGCGGACTCGCTTATTCGGTCGGCGCTGGTGGTAGTGCTTTTTCAGACGTTGGCGTGTTCAATGTTTATGCCGGCACTTCTCCGGACCAGCTCGATGAGGTAGTTGATCTTTCACTGGCAGCGATGCGCGACGTAGTGAAGACGAATGTAACTGACGAAGAACTACGCATCGCACAGGAACAGGCAATCGCGTCGATATTATTAGGACTCGAATCATCGAGTGCCCGAGCAAGTACACTCGCGCGACAGGAGATTGTCCATGGTCGTCGTATTTCGCCCGACGAAGTGATTGAAAAAATTCGCGCCGCAACTGCAGACGATCTCAGAAAGATTGCGCAAACATATTTCCGATCTGAACTTGTATCTCTCGGCGCGCTTGGCGATCTGAACGGTTTCAAAGTCGATCGTTCACGTCTCGAGATCTGAACCTCTGCGTGTCAGCGTTCTCTCTGTGTTGAAATTGGCGTTAGTTTAATCGGCCCTGATTTAACACAGAGACGCTGCGAACGCTGAGACGCAGAGAAGAGCACTATATCTTCGACCCCTTCCGCTCCTGTTTTATGATAAATTCATCTCGCCCTTCTTCATTTATTTTAGAGCGAGCTTCATGAAACTTACCGTTCTCGGCAGCGGATCAACCGGTAATGCTGTACTCATAGTCGCAGGCAACACACGCGTCCTCGTCGACGCCGGTCTCAGCGCAAAAGAAATCACTCGTCGCTTCGCCCTGATGGGTGAAGACATCAGGGATCTCGACGGAATTCTGGTAACGCACGAACACGGTGATCATGCTGGTGGTCTTCGCGTCCTGCTCGGAACGAAGGATGTCGATTGTCCTGTTTACATGTCTGCGATAACACATGACGCTTATGTTAGCGAGCGTGTAAATGTCGCCAACGACGAACCAAAGCGCCGGTCAAAAGCACTTCGCGATCGAGTGGAAACAATCGAATCAAGTCGCGACTTTCGCATTGGCGAGATCGACTTTCATCCGTTCACTATTCCTCACGATGCAGTAGACAATTTTGGATTCACGGCAACTCACCAGGGCGTAAAGATCGCCACCCTGATGGACTTCGGTCACATCACAACGCTGGTCACGGAACGACTGCGTGGGTGTGCCGCGATCGTGATCGAGTCGAATCATAGTCGCGACATGTTGAAGGCCTGCGATAGTTATCCGTGGGAACTGAAGCAACGAATCTTGTCCCGGTTGGGCCATCTCTCAAACGAAGATCTCGCTGACTGGTTGAAGGACGGGTTTGATGGCTGCGCGCGTCAGGTAGTGCTGACTCATCTTTCGCAGCGCGCTAATAATCCTTACCTGGCCAAAATCACGGCCGAAGTCGCGTTGTATGAACGCGCGCCGCTGTTTCCTACCGAAACGCAAATCACGCTTTCCTATCCGAAAGAACCAACCCCCTGGATCGAAATATGAGAGCGCTTGCTGCGGGACTTTTGCTGGTCCTACTCGCAACGGGATGTGCGTTGAAAGAAGGCCGCAGCACGATTCCCAGCGAAGTTGAATCCGCGGTGGGAACGGTCTCGGACGATATTGCGAACGAGCGCTATGACAAGGTTTATGATGAATCGTCTGACCTATGGAAACGCGACGCGACCCGCGAACAATCAGCGGAGGTATTGAAGACTTTGCATACGAAACTTGGCAAAGTTGAAAGTCGCACCGTGAACTCGGCCAATGAACAGCAGAATTCGGGCGGAGCGTTAAAAGGTCACGCGTTCATCATTAGTTATCAGACGAAGTTTGAGCACGCCGAAGCGATGGAGACATTTACCCTCGTCGATGAAAACGGTCGCTGGGCGTTAGCGAGATATTTAGTTAACTCGACTGCGCTACATTGAAGGCTTAACCACGGTGCTGTGTGATCTTTGGATAGCGCCGACTTTATTTCGGTGGTCTCTCAATTTCAGGCTAATCACGGGTGCTTTGGATGTTTAGACACCACCGACTTTATGTCGGTGGTACATCATGTTCAAGCTAACCATGGTGTTTTGTGGGGTTTAGACACCGCCGACTTTATGTCGGCGGTGCCTCATGTTCAAGCTAACCACGGTGCGATGTGATCTTTCGATACCGCCGACTTTATGTCGGCGGAGCCTCATGTTCAAGCTAACCACGGATTAGGTCGAAGCTGAAACTCCACCGACGTAAAGTCGGTGGTATCCAAAATACCAACGGTGTCGCGGGAGTAGGTCGAAGCTGAAACTCCACCGACGTAAAGTCGGTGGTATCCAAAATACCAACGGTGTCGCGGGAGTAGGTCGAAACTGAACGACCACTGACGTAAAGTCAGTGGTATCCGAAATCCAACGGTGTCGCGGGAGTAGGTCGAAGCTGAAACTCCACCGACGTAAAGTCGGTGGTATCCGAAATCCAACAGCGTCCCGAAGTAGGTCGAAACTGAAACTCCACCGACGTAAAGTCGGTGGTATCCGAAATCCAACGGTGTCGCGGGAGTAGCTCGAAACTGAACGACCACCGACGTAAAGTCGGTGGTATCCAAAATACCAACGGCGTCCCGAAGTAGCTCGAAACTGAAGGACCACCGACGTAAAGTCAGTGGTATCCAAAACCAACAGCGTCCCGAAGTAGCTCGAAACTGAAGGACCACTGACGTAAAGTCAGTGGTATCTAAAATACATACGGGGTCCCGGATTAGCTCGAAACTGAACGACCACCGACGTAAAGTCAGTGGTATCCGAAATCCAACGGCGTCCCGGATTAGCTCGAAACTGAACGACCACTGACATAAAGTCAGTAGTATCCAACCAAGATCAAAGCACTAGACGAACAACACTATGATCACTCGTTACACCTTGCCCGAGATGGGCGCGCTCTGGTCCGAGCAAAACAAATTTCAAAAGTGGCTCGACGTCGAAATCGCGGTCTGCGAGGTACACGCTGAAAACGGCGTCATCCCTCAAGACGCGCTCGAACAGATCAAAACAAAAGCCAGTTTCACCGTCGAACGCATCAACGAAATCGAGAAGACAACTAATCACGACGTGATCGCGTTCACTACCAATCTCGCCGAATCAATTGGCGAAGCGTCGCGATTTGTTCACTACGGCTTGACCTCGTCTGACGTGGTCGACACCGCCAACGCGTTGCTGCTTCGTGATTCAGCCGACATCCTGTTGAAGAAAGTCGACGGCTTGTTAAAAGCGGTGAAGCGACGTGCCTTCGAATTCAAAAACACGCCACAAGTTGGCCGCACGCACGGCATTCACGCCGAACCAACTTCGTTCGGTTTAACTTTCGCACTCTGGTTTGACGAGATGCGTCGCAATCGCGAACGACTGCAGCGCGCGCGTGAAGCTGTGGCTGTAGGTAAGATCAGCGGCGCCGTTGGTGCGTTTGCTCACCTTGATCCCTCGGTAGAAGAGAAAGTTTGCGCGCGTCTTGGTCTGAAAGCGGCGGCCGTTTCAACCCAGGTAATCCAGCGCGACATCTACGCTGAATACTTGACCACCCTCGCCATCATCGCTTCGTCACTCGACAAGTTTGCGCTGAACGTTCGCCACTGGCAGCGGACGGAAGTACGTGAAGCCCAGGAGAAATTTACGAAAGGACAAAAAGGATCGAGTGCAATGCCGCACAAACGCAATCCGATCATTTCGGAGCGCATTTGTGGAACGGCCAGAGTAATCCGCGCAAATGCGATTGTCGGCCTCGAAAACGTAGCGCTCTGGCACGAGCGCGACATTTCACACTCGTCTGCCGAACGCGTCGTGTTACCCGATTCGAGTATCGCGCTCGACTACATTCTGCAGAAAGCCACAAACCTGATCGATGGTTTGGTGGTCTATCCCGAACGGATGTTGGAAAACCTGAATGCAACTAAAGGTCTGATCTTTAGCGGTCAGTTACTGCTGGCCCTTACGAACACGGGAATTTCACGAGAGGAAGCCTACGATCTGGTCCAACGTAATGCGATGCGAGTTTGGGACGAGGGCCAGGACTTTTTGGAACTCGTACTCGCGGACAGCGATATTGGCAAGCTGCTTGCTGAAGCTGAAGTGAGGAAAGTTTTTTCGCTGGACCACTACTTACGAAACGTGGACCAGATTTTTGAGCGGGTCTTTTGATAAGTTAAGCGGGCGACAAGCAGTTGTCGCCCGCTTAAAGAATCTTAGGAAACGCCACCCGCGAATTTCTCTGCAAAATTCCCGATCAGCGGGAACTTGAAAACTTTGTTCTGGTAAGCTTTTACCGCAGCCAGAATCAAACCACCAAAATAAAGCAGTGGGACGATGAGCCAAACCAGTAACTGGATGAGCGAAAGCAATATACCGATTATTCCGCCAGCATCTCCGGCAGCCGTGGAAGCCACGCCTCCGACAATAGTAATAATGACGCTAACGATCATCAGTGCGATGAAAATAACCATCCACAGAACACCGTATAGAACCGACTGCATACCGTTAAAGCGAACGAACTTATTTTCTTTTTCGATGAAGAAGAAAATCAATCCGACGATCCAGATGTAGGCGAGTGCAGCGGCAACGTTTTGAGCCAATCCCATGCTGGTCTGTTGGCCGGGCGGCGGGTTTTGCATTATAAGTTTCTCCTGTAAAGGGTTCGCAAATTAGAAACTGCCTCGACCGACTAAGAGCGTGTCAATCAAGACAGAAGGCAATGGGCCTATTCTTACGAGGCGGAGATATTATGCCAACAAGTGTTTGTCAGGCAATATTTGAGCATAAATTTTACTTGAAAGCTGAACACGGATGAAAGCCAAAGTTTACGTAAGTTTGAAATCCGGCGTCCTTGATCCACAGGGCAAGGCCATCCAGCATTCGGTGGAACTTCTCGGTTACGCCGGTATTGCGGATGTGCGACAGGGGAAATACTTCGAAATCGCCCTCGATGGTTCGGTGGACAGCGATAAGGCCCGCGAATCAGTCGACCGGATCGCCCGCGAAGTGTTGTCGAATCCGATCATCGAAGATTATCGCGTTGAAATTGAAGCCTAGAGCACCGATATGCTGTCTTTAAGTTATCGAGTAATCTCTGCGTCTCTGCGTCTCTGTGTTAAGACGTGGGTACCATTACTCGAACGCCGGGCTTAACACAGAGACGCCGAGTACGCAGAGACGCAGAGATTATTCCGAGAAGCTAAAGTAGATCGAACAACAAGTAAGGAGTTACCTAACGTGAAATTTGGCGTCATCGTTTTTCCTGGATCCAACTGCGACCACGACGCGTATCACGTCATCTCAAAACACGTGGGCCAGCCCGTCGATTTCATCTGGCACCGCGACACCGATCTCAGTTCTTATGACGCCGTGATAATTCCTGGCGGCTTTTCTTATGGCGATTACCTGCGGGCCGGCGCGCTCGCCAGATTTTCCCCGGTCATGAATTCCGTCAAAAAGTTTGCAGACAAGGGTGGTTTCGTTTTAGGTATCTGCAACGGTTTTCAAATCCTTTGTGAAGCTGGTCTATTACCAGGCGCGTTGATACGTAATCGTGACCTGCATTTCATTTGTGAACATGTTTACGTTCGCACTGAAACTTCTGATAGCCCCTTCACAAACGAGTTAACCAAAGGCGCCGTGCTTCGTATTCCGATTGCTCACGCCGAGGGAAATTATGTTTGCGACGATGCAACGCTCGAAGAATTGCAACGCGAGGACCGCATCGTCTTTCGTTATTGCGATCGAGATGGCAACATCACGGCAGAAGCAAATCCAAACGGAGCTCGTGACAACATTGCTGGCATTTGTAGTCGTGGTCGTAATGTTTTAGGCTTAATGCCCCATCCGGAACGGGCCTGCGAAGATCTACTTGGCTCAAGTGATGGCCGCGATATTTTCAGGTCTTTGGCTGCGACACTCGCAGCCGCGGTGGTCTAACTCAACACCCTTACTTCAGATATGAAACGCATACTTCCTTTTGTCATCATCATCGCCGTAGCCATCGGCGCTTTTTACTTTCTGAGGCGTTCCCCAAACAAAGTGCAACCACTTGCGCCAACTTCCAATGGGGCCAATCAGAACAGCAACCAACTGCCAACCGGCGATACGAACGTTGCCGGAGCCGAACCGGCCCACAAGCTTGGACCAGATTCAGCCCCCGCTAAGTTAGAAGAGTTTGGTGACTTTGAATGCCCGCCGTGTGGTTTGCTTCACCCGATTCTGGTGGAAATGCACAAGCAGTTTGGCGATCAGTTACAGATCACTTTCCGCGAGTTTCCGCTCGTGCCAACTCACCAACATGCAGTTGCGGCAGCGAGTTCGGCTGAAGCGGCCGCGCTCCAGGGTAAGTTTTGGGAGATGCACGATCTGCTTTACGAGCACCAGAAGGATTGGCATGAAGCCTTCGATGTGCGGCCAATTTTTGAAGACTTCGCCAAACAGGCTGGTTTGGATGTTGAGCGCTTCAAACAAGACGTGAACGGTGATGTCGTTGCGCAAAGAATATTTTTGGACGGTAAACGCGGGCACGCACTCGGCGTCAAAGGAACCCCAACAGTTTTCCTGAACAACAAAGAAGTCCCCTTTGATCAACTTCCGGCTGAAAAACTCAGCGTTTTGATCAAGGCAGCGATCGACGCTAATAAATGACGAGCGCGAGTTCCAGCAGAAGCGTCAACGTGCTCTACGTTGTCATCGCGATCGTTTCCATCTGCGGACTTACGGATGCCCTGTATCTCACCGTCGAGCACCTCACCGGCGAAAGCGTCCAATGCACTGTCATCCACGGCTGCTCCGAAGTGCTTAGCAGTTCATACGCAACGATCGCCGGATACCCGCTCGCCGGACTTGGCGCTCTCGCTTATTTCACAGTTTTTAGTCTGGCAATCCTGGCACTGTTTCGCTATCACATCGCGGGAAAGTTGTTACTTCCGTTGGTGTTGGTGATGTGTTTGGTCAGCCTGTGGTTGATCTATCTGCAGGCGTTTGTGATCCACGCGTTTTGCCAGTTTTGCTTGTTATCAGCGGCGACTACTTTTGTGTTGACGGCTTTGGTGATCGTGCTGCGGCGCGTGTCGAGTCGTTAGCTGTTTGTGATTAGTTAAGGTAGATTGAACTGACTTACAACCCACCCGCTACCGCGAGGGGTACTGACTTGCAATAGGTGCGAAATGGATCAGCAGCAACGAAGCGTCTCCGATATTTTTCGTCGTGCACAAGCGGCGCGTAAGGAACATCCTGAGTGGTCGTATAAACAAATAAAAGATCTGCTTGTGCAGGAGTGTTCCGGTGGCGCATTTCCGCCGCTGACGAGTTTGACGATTCCCGAACAGGATGATCGCGCGCCCGAGGAAGATTGGACCGCGGGTTTGCCGATTATTAGACGCGGCATTCAGTTTCAGGACTGGAAAGAAGTCGCTGACGGCGTAGTGCTGAGTCTGGAGCAAACCGAAAACTACGAACGCGCTCGTGGTCCAGAAGGTGATCGGGATGATTGGCATAACCGCAATGTAGGTATCAGCGACGCAACGTCAAAAGGCGTTGGCAAATGGATGCCACAGGAGTTGCTGGATCTCGCGGAGCGAAACGCCAAGAAGTGACTCGCATCTGATGTTCGATCTGATTAACTCGAGTGGCGATGAAGTCAGTACCGTAACGCGGTAGCGTCGGGTCACGCAATAGATACAG
>DATDMC010000146.1:0-52368 GCA_036518995.1 Pyrinomonadaceae bacterium
CTGTTGTGAGGCATGGCTCTGCCTTGCCGCGCTGTTATTGAAGCTCTCGCTTAACTCGGCTTTGCCGTCTGTTGTGAGGCATGGCTCTGCCTTGCCGTCAAAGCCCGTTAAAATTAATTTGGGCTCCGCCCTCCTTCTTTACGACGGAAGAGGGCGGAGCCCAAAATATTTTCAAGTTCGTTACGGCAAGGCGAAGCCATGCCTCACAACAGGCGGCGAAGCCGACACCCAGACTCACTTTACTCATGAACAGGCGGCAAAGTCGAGACCAGAGACACTTTACTCATGAACAGTCGGCGCATCTGCATGCGGAACAAAACAAGCTCTACATCTCGCTTCATACTTGTCCGATGCGCCCACAGCCACGCGCTCTTCTGATTCAAAAGTGCGCTGTGAGTAGTTTGCTGGTTGACCACACTTCATACAGATCGCGTGCGTCTTGGTAATGTACTCAGCGATGGCGAGTAGTTGCGGCATCGGTTCAAACGGCTTACCTGTATAGTCCTGGTCCAACCCGGCAATGATCACCCGCACTCCGCGCCGCGCGAGGTCATTGGCAACGTTTACCAGCTCCTCGTCAAAAAACTGTGCCTCATCGATCCCGACAACTTCAGTGTCTGGCTCAAGCTTTTCTATCACTTCGTTTGCCGTGCGAATGTTCAACGATTCGTGGCGCACCTCAGAGTGGGAAACAATGTGGTTGTCAGAAAATCGGGAGTCAATTACTGGTTTGAACACCTGGACCTTCTGGCGCGCAATCTTCGCGCGGCGCAAACGTCGGATCAGTTCTTCTGATTTACCGGAGAACATCGAGCCGGCAATTACTTCTATCCATCCCGCATGGGGACGATGATACGGTGGTGGTTCTTCGTGGTTAACTTGTGCGACTAATTCATCCATCTCTGATTTAAGCTCTTCTTTGATATACGGAGCGCAGGCGTCTCTCTAAATTCTAAGTCTTACGGATACAACTTTGGATTATAAAACGGTGCGAACGCGGCAATAAGTGCCAACTCGAAACTCAGCGCGCGGGTTACCAGGTCACGCGTTAACACACCCCACGCGCCCTGCTTACTTCTGATGTCGCGACCGCCGGTTACTTCATCGATCACGAGACCCAATTCCTTTCGACCTTCAACAACATTTTTCACAATGTCGGGTGGAACTGAAATCGAAGGCGTCGCGCCGAAAGCACCTTTCCCGGCGCCGTCTGTAGCATAAGCCCAGCCACGCAGGAACGTATGCCACTCACCTTCGATCGAAACGGAATGAAAGCCACCTTCGAGGCCAACATAAATATCGGCATCGAGCCGTCGATTTTGTAACGACGCGCGCGCAGCAAAAGCTCGTTCCTGTGCGCCCTGCATGAGTTGCCAATCAGTGAGCGGCATCGCGGGCACACTCACTTCAACGCGCCGCGCGACTACGTTCGCGTCGGCCCATGAAGGATCGACGGCGGCAACTCGAACGACACTGGCACGCACCGCCATTATTTTGGCTGCACGGTCAGAACCCAATGCGATTGTCTTGGCTGGCACGAAACTCTAACGGAAACAGGGCTGCAGAAGCGCGTGAGACACTATCGCATGAAGACGTTGTTCGTCAAAAGAACCCTTTAGATTAACAAAATCTAAAGCCCAGAGACGGCAGTCTATGGTCAGTTCAAGTCCAACCTACAAACAACTCCGCTCCACGATTGGAAAGCCCACAGGCAGGCGTATCTTTACCCAGTGATTGATCATATTGTTAATCTTGTAAATCTTGTCGGGATGCTAAGGTTGGACTTGAACAACCCAACAGACTACCGTCTGTGGGATTCTCGCACTGCGATATGAGGTGTTTTGTAGGTTGATTTGAACCATCCATCGACTGCCGTCGATGGGATTACTGCGCTGCTGATAAGCGAACTTAAATCTCTACCGTCGAAGGGACTACATGCTCGCTGCTTTCATCTGCGCAATCTCAACTGCCATGTCGCAAATCTTATTAATGTCGAACGGCTTCGGCACGATCCAGTTTGCCTGTACTTCATTTTTCGTCTCAACACTGATCGCATCCGCCCAGCCACTGATGATCGCTACCGGCACGGTCTTCGTACGTTCGCGGATTTCAGTCACGAGTTCCCAACCGCTCATATCGGGCATGCCGATGTCAGTAAACACAGCGTCAAACTTCCCTTGATGCTGATCGAAAATTGCGAGCGCGATTTCGCCACTCTGCGCTGACATCACTTCACAACCTTCTGACTCCAACGCCTCGATCAATACATCGCGCACATGCTCCTCGTCATCGACGACGAGAATACGCACTTTGCTTTCACCTTCCGATTCATCATGAGACGAAATCGAATTGTCGGTATTACGTGAACTGGCAACCTCGACTTTTGGCAGCGAAATTTTGAAGGTAGTGCCACGACCTTGTTCACTTTCAACATCGATCGAACCTTCGTGACGGCGGATGATACCGAACGAAACCGCGAGCCCCATACCCGTGCCGGCCTTGCCTTTCGTCGTAAAGAAGGGATCGAAGAGACGTTGTTTGACATCCGGGGTCATGCCGGTGCCCGTGTCAGCAATGCAGACGATCGCACGGTCGCGAGTCTCCTGAACGGAGACACGTACCTCGCCTCCAGACGGCATTGCATCGACGGCGTTATAGACCATGTTGACGAGCACTTCGCGCAGTTCCACCGGATCGCCTTTAACAAAGGCATTGCAGTCGGCATGAAGTACGAAACGAACTGGCGCAAACTCGGAACGCGACTCCCAACGCGGTCGCGACATCTCGCAAGCATCCTTAAGCAGATCGGCAACTGACAACACTTCAAACTCGCGACTCGGTCGTTGACGGGCGAAATCCTGAATACGACGAATGATGTGAGCACCATCTTCCGCGCTCTTGATAATCATTTCGATGCCGGCTTCGAGTTTGGCCGGATCGCTGGTGTTGCGTAGCAGGAGTTGAGCGCGGCCGAGAATTCCAGTCAGCGTGTTGTTAACGTTATGGGCCACCCCGAACGAGAGTTCTCCAAGCGCGGCCATCTTCCGCGCGTGAATGTCCTGCTCGCGTTGTGCTTCATAATTCTTATGCGCTTCAGCAACCATCTGCTGACATTTACGCAAACGTTCTCGCGTCGCGGCTTGTTGTGAATTCGCGAGCAGTTGATTCGCTTGTGCACAAATCTCACGACGCTCATCGTCCGCAAGTTGATCACACATCTCTTCGATCATGATCAGCAGCGCGCGACCCGCAGCTTCGGAGTCCTGACAACGTTCGGCAACTCGTTGGGCCCGCTCCAAACTCGGTTTTGCTTCATGCCGCTTTCCGAGTCGACATAAGACCAGGCCACGCGTTGTAAGTGCTTCCGCCAAGAATGCATCTTCACCGCTGACTTCCAGTGTCTCTACTGACTGATTGATCGCTTCTTCAGCCAGATCATATTTTCCTGAAGCCAGGAAAAGTTGGGCCCGTGTTTCGTCAACCTGTGCGCGACGAAGATGGTCCTTCAACAGTTCAAACAAACTACGCGCACGGTCCAGATGACGACAGGCTTCGTCGAAACGAAGCATGGTCGATAACAAGTGACCCAGGTTGTTTTCGACGATTGCGGTGTAACGATGATTGCCTATTCTGGCAAAGTGGGTAAGCGCCGTTTCGTAGTGACTCAACGCGCGTTCGAGATAACTCTTTCTATCTTCCGCGAGCCCGATGTCTTTCAGTGTGTTTGCATACTCGAGATGAAAACGACCTTTGGGCCAGTCAGCGGCGTCCCGTTGTAACGAGTTTGCCTCATCCAACATTGCCAGCGAATCGTGCAAACGACCGCAAAAGCGTTCGACAACCGCTAATCTAATCAGGGCAACGCTGCGGAGTTCCCAATGGTCTTCGCTTAGTTCACGGAGTGCTGCCTGTAGCGTCGTGCGAGCGAGATCAAAAACTCCCTGATTGTAATAGCAACAAGCGAGTTCAATCCGTCCTTCGGCGGCGTGCACTTTGTCACCCAACTGCTCATAAATCGCAATCGCGCCATTCAACAAAGCTTCAGCCGGTTTACGTCCGCCAGTCGTGTGCTTGGAACTGGCAACCCAACCACTGAGGGTGCCCGCCACGAGCAGTAGTTCGGCCGCGGCGGCTTCGTTCAGACCGGCTTGTTTGGGCCATTCGCCGAGTACCCACCAACGCTGTAAGGACGCACAACCCGCCTCGTAATCGCCTGACTCGAGTTTTTCCCGAGCGATAGCACAACACGCACTAACTTCCTCACTGGCGGTTAAGGTTGGCCCCTTGAGAAGAAACGAAGCCGGATCTACCGCTACCAGTCCTTGCTCGACGATGAATTTGCGCTTGTTAGATTGCATAGCAAGTATCCAGTGCCACTGCCGTATACATGGCGTTTAGGTGAGATAGAAGGGCCGTTAAAGGCTAGAGAGTAAGGGGTTTAGTGATTTTCAGGCGCGCTTCGAGCGTATACTGCTTACCAACTAACCATTCTTTTGCCTGAATCACCAGTTTTTTGGTTGCGACCCGTAAACCTTGATTTTATTGAACTTAGATATCCTCCTGAAGCTATTTTGGAACTGGCACGCCTCTTGAAATAGAAGCAGGCATGAAGAAACAGGGAAAAGAGAAGGAGAACGAACTTCCCCAAGTCGGGTTCTCCCTTTCAACCCTAGCCAAGCAGACAGCAACGTCCACAAGGAGATCGACGAAAATGAAAAACCTTAAAGGCATCGTAGCCATAGCAGCATTGACCTTGTCACTTTCCAGCAGCACCTTCGCCGGCACCATGATCGGGTCAAGAACCCAGGCAGCGACCGGAACCATGATCGGGTCAAGAACCGAATCAGCTACCGGCACGATGATTGGTTCACGAAGCGACTCAGTTAAGGGCACCATGATTGGTTCAAGAACTGATGCCGTCATCGGCGACGACCTGGTAGCCAGAATCGCCTCAGTGGTCATCGGCCTCGTCTGGTAATCACGCTGACCGGCTGATCGGTCAACGTGAAATACCAAGTTGCCAAAGATCGGTCAAAGAGCGAGAAAAACGCTCTCAGCTCTCGCTAAAACTTGATATGAGCAATGAACATGCCGAAAGGAAGGCTGCACGATGAAAATGCATTGTGGCGACCAGCTTAGATCGAGAATTTTGAGAGGCTTTATCTTTCCGACTGACGGAATTGTCTAGGTTTGGTAATGGACACGCCGGTTGGATTGGAAGTTAGGACCGCAGGCGTCCTCGCCTGCACTCGAACAAATAAAATTTCACCCCAGCAACACACGACCCCCTCACAAGCATTTCGGAGCAGGCTTTTCTGCTCCGAATTAGTGTTTTAGGACACTCTCTGTGTTTAATTCCAGGCTCGCTATACGAACACCGGTTTCAACACAGAGACGCTGAGAACGCTGAGAACGCTGAGACGCAAAGAGGATCCGCCTGCCTTCTGCTTTCCGCCTTCCGCTCACCGCATCCACTTCTCCGCCCACGTTCCCAGCGCTTCAATTGCCGGCTCGAGATCTTTACCCGACTCAGTCAACTCATAACTCACGCGCACTGGCGGACCAGCGATAACCGTTCGTCGCACCAGGCCTTCTCCTTCCAGTTCGCGCAAGCGTTCAGTTAACAATCGATCGGAAAGTCCCGGCACTGCCGTCAAAAACTCGTTAAAGCAACGCGGCTGCGTGATCATCGTGCTGATGATCGCGCCACTCCATCTTCTTCCGATCAATTCCACCGCGTGGTGAAACTTCGCGCACACCTGTGACGATTCATGACTATCACCCGCAGATTTCTTACCCGAAACTTTCTTTCCCGCCTTAGTAATTGCCACGTATCCACCTTTCGATCCAACCTACATTTAGTTGCCTACTTGACTAACGTAAGTAAGATGCCTTATTCTCCTTTTGTAGCTTACTAAAAGTAGGTTGGCTATGCAATGTTCGAGACGTTGGAGGAGGAACTTATGTCGTTGGATTTGGGGTTACTGATTGTGCGCGTCTTGTTTGGGGCTGCGATTGCCGCGCATGGAGCGCAAAAACTATTCGGCTGGTTTGGTGGATATGGACTCAAAGGCACGGGCGGCTTCTTTGAGACTATCGGATTTCGACCCGGTCTCGCGTTCGCAGCCGCGGCTGGCCTGAGTGAATTTGGCGGCGGACTGCTGTTGGTTTTGGGTCTGTTTACGCCGTTGGGAGCAGCAGCGGTCCTGTCGGCGATGATTGTCGCCGCCATCAGCGTGCATTTGAAGAATGGGTTCTTCGTGCAAAACAACGGGTATGAGCCGGCTTTTCTATATGGAGCCGCAGCTCTCGCATTGGCATTGACCGGAGCCGGAGCATATTCACTCGATGGTGAATTGGCACTGAGCTTCTTTGGTCTGTCGTCAGTGAAAGTGGCGCTGATTGTCGCATCGCTCGTAGGCGCCGGCTTGACACTCGCGTCGCGACGTCAACCTGCAGCCCAACCGTCGATTGGCTAAGAGTTTTTGCTGGAGTGCCGCCTATCGCTGCACTCCAGCCTCCTGCATTAGAAGTTTACCAAGAGGAATTTTCAGAAATGACCGATAAGAAAATTAGGACTGTGTCAGGGATTATCAACAGCATTGAGACTTTGGAAGGCGAGGGATTTCTCGTTCATCGACCGTTTCCGACTTATGCGCTCTCCGATTTCGACCCATTTTTGCTGCTCGATGAAATGGGCCCGAAGCAACTGGCGCCGGGCGAAGCTAAAGGCGCGCCGGACCATCCACATCGTGGCTTTGAAACTGTCACCTACATGCTTGAAGGTCGCATGCAGCACAAAGACTCGAAGGGTAATGCGGGCAAGTTAACGCCAGGTGATGTGCAATGGATGACAGCGGGCGCGGGGGTGGTCCATTCCGAAATGCCAGAACACGAGTTTGCCCGGGACGGTGGAGTACTTCATGGTTTTCAGCTTTGGGTCAACTTACCCAAGCGCGACAAGCTGATCACGCCTCGTTACCAGGAGATACCGGCGGCGCAGATTCCAGTTGCAACCAGTAAAGATGGGTTAGTGAGTGTGCGAGTGATTGCCGGTGAATCACTTGGGGTGAAAGCCGTCATCGAAACGCGCACGCCGATCATCTATCTGCACTTTACGATCAAGCCGGGTGGAAAAGTCGCGCAGAAAGTTGAATCAGACTTCAACACCTTTGCCTATGTGGTGAATGGTAAAGGTGGATTCGGCAATGACGACGAGAAGGCGACGCGCGGACAAATGGTTATGTTTGAACGTGATGGCGATATGGTCACGATTCAAAACTCGGGCACTGACTCGCTCGAGGTTCTCTTAATCGCAGGCGTTCCGCTAAACGAACCTATCGCGCGCTATGGACCATTTGTGATGAATACTAGCGAAGAGATCTATCAAGCGGTGGAAGATTATCGGAACGGCGTGATGGGAGAGATTGGGTGAATGCCGATTGCCGATTGTGAATTGCCGATTTGAAAGCGTTTGCGAAATGCGGTGCGTGCTGTGCGCCATGCAAGACAACCCTCGCCCAGAGTTGTCACACCATGACGCAGCAGCACGCGCTCTGGGCTATGGAGAATTTGCGCGGTCACTACTCGCGTGATTCGAGCCGCTCGCCGGATCGTTGTTGGCGCCGGCCGCGATTACATAGCGACCTGCTGCGGGCGAGCCAACCGTTCCTTCACCCGGTCCCTCATTCCCGCAGAGGCCACCACGATTGTGCCAAGCAATGCGGCATTACTGGCAGCAACCGCTGAGTCGTCGTCGGGACCACCTGGATCACCGAGACTTGGATTTCAGAGAAATTAAAGATCCAACTGGTTGAGAAAAACTTGAGGTTGCCGAATGTCCGATATGCCTTAGAGTTTTTGCAAAATTCAACCAGCCTGCGGCTTGACCGTCTGTTGTGAGGAGGGGCTCCGCCTTCCCTGTTGTGAGGAATGGCTATGCCTTTCCGTTAAGGCGTTGACTACAACTTGGGCTACGCCCTTCCACCCGTGTGATGACGCGCCTAAAGAGGGCACAGCCCAGAACCAAAAAGCCTATGAGACGGAAAGGCAGAGCGATTCCTCACAACAGACGGCCGAGCCGCAGCGTAGTTGAGTCTTGCTCGAGGCTCTAAGCGCATCGAACATCACGCTTTTCAGTTTGCGCTTTGCCCGTTACACTCGATATACCGAATCCAAATCGATCGAGAGGAACCAATGAAAGCCTTACTTTCAGCCGAGTCGTTGAGCGACCTAACCGACTCATTACGCAAAGCAAATGAAGAATTTGTACAGCATTACCCGGGTGAGTCGGGTCGTCGACAACCGGTCCACACTGTTTACGGTGGCGCTCATCTTTTTAAGTCTGACACCGCTAAGCGGCTAGGCGCTCTTGCGCGCCGTTCGCTCGATCAGTTTGCGCCTGACTTCATCTCCCTGGCCCACGCGCTTGATCTACCAGGCTCAACTCAACTCCCCAAGTCGATCAATGATGCGGATGATTTGATCTCGGAGCTGGAAAACGAACCAGACCGGCTCAGGAACGACAACAAACCTGCCTGGTTGGCCCATACAATCTACAACCGGATCAGTGATAAGTTGCTGCGCGAACCCGTTGAGGATTTTCGCATCGATTTCGAAGATGGTTACGGCAATCGCCCGGACGCAGAAGAAGACGGACACGCTGAAGCTGCCGCGGTTGAAGTGGCTGAAGGGATTACCAACCGCACGCTGCCGCCGTTTATCGGTATTCGCATTAAACCTTTTAACGAAGAGTTGCGAACGCGGAGTTTTCGGACAGTTGATATCTTTGTTTCAACGCTCGCCGAGAAGACTGGCGGAAAACTTCCTGAGAATTTCGTCGTCACCCTGCCGAAGATCACGATCCCCGAACAAGTTTCAACGCTGGCCGCTTTGCTTGACCGACTCGAAAAGCAGAACGATTTGCCGGAAGGAAGTTTGAAATTTGAGATGATGATCGAGACGACACAGTCGATCATCAATCATCGCGGCGAGATCAATCTGCCACGGCTGTTAGGCGCCGCTGAGGGACGCTGCATCGCTGCTCATTTTGGCACCTACGACTACACTGCTGGCTGCAACATCACGGCTGCGCACCAACACATGATGCATCCTGCCTGCGACTTCGCTAAGAACATGATGCAGGTGTCGTTTGCCGGCACCGGAATCTGGCTGTCGGACGGGGCGACCAACATCATGCCGGTAGCTCCGCATCGATTTGTTGAAGGTGGACCACAGTTGACTGCAGAAGAGATCGACGAGAACCGGCGAGTGGTCCATCGGGCGTGGAAGCTGCATTACGATCACATTCAACACTCGTTGACGACGAGTTTCTATCAAGGTTGGGACTTACATCCGGCCCAACTTCCAACCCGTTACGCGGCAGTCTATTCATTCTTCCTCGAGAGTCTTGCGGCCGCATCCGAACGCTTGAAAAACTTTGTCGAGAAAGCAGCTAAAGCGACACTCGTGGGTGACGTATTTGACGACGCCGCGACGGGCCAGGGTCTGTTGAATTACTTTCTGCGCGCGATCAACTGCGGCGCGCTAACCGAAGAAGAAGCATTGGAACTTTCCGGCTTAACACTGCAGGAACTGCGCTCAGCGTCCTTCGTCAAGATCTTGAAGAACCGGCAGAACCTGTAGAGCGCGCGTCACCGATATTTGTTTTCTCTGCGTCTCTGCGATCTCGGCGTCTCTGTGTTGAAAAACGGTGTTCGAATAAAGGTTAGCTCAGTTTTACAACACAGAGACGCCGAGTTCGCAGAGAAACTTTTTTGTAGAAGCTGGAAGAATCGACATTTTCTTCCGTCTTACCTGGTGCATGCGAGTTCCAGCTTGATTTCAGTGGTTGAGCTAGTACACTTGGTGTATCTCACCGCCACGGAGTTTATATGGTTTCCAATATCGTACCTCTCATGACTATTGCAGATCTTGAGGCGATGCCTGCCGACGACGGCAATCGCTACGAGCTCATTGAAGGAGAACTTTACGTGTCATCCGCACCTGGCCTCACGCACCAGATTGTTTCGGACAATATTGTCCACCTCATGCGAACCTATCTTGATCAAAATCCGATGGGAATAGCTGTCTCGACGATTGGTCTTATACTCTCGAACTACAATGGAGTCATTCCTGACATCGTGTTTTTCAGCCATGAAGAAGCAGATCAGATTGTCTCCAATGAACGACTGTATAGTGCGCCATCGCTCGTCATAGAAATACTTTCTGCGGGAGCAGGAAATTTGCACCGGGATCGGGTCGCCAAGCACCAGCTCTACCAAAAGTATGCGGTTAAGGAATATTGGATTGTTGATCGGGATGAGCGAGTGATTGAGATATACAGGCTAAAGAGCAAAGTTCTGCAGTCGGCCGCAAAAGCGACAGGGGACGATGAAATCACGACTCCGATCCTCCCGGGTTTTGCCTGTTCGACCCAACAAATCTTTTCGCTGCCATAGCGAAAGTCAGTACCGTAACGCGGTCGCGTCGGGGCAGCCTGGATTGTGGGCCTAAGTTTATGGCGACACCCGACGCTACCGCGTTACGGTACTGACTTCATCGCCACTAGAGTTGTGACTTTTCAAGAACCTCTTAAGTATATCGGTCATTGTTTCGCAATTTTCGATAAGCCTTTTCTTTCTACTTAACTTATCCTTACTTCATTCTCATTTCAGGAGCGAACAACTAATGATCAGCAGGATGTCGCATGCCACTATCTTTGTTAACAATCAGAATGATGCACTCGAATTTTATCGCGACAAGCTCGGGTTCAAGGTCCACACTGACGCGATGGTCGGCGAAGACTTTCGCTGGTTGACCATTTGCACAAACGATCAGCCAGACTTTGAAATTATTTTGATGGAACCGAAGCCGGGCAGGTTAATGGATGAAGAAACTTCAAACCAACTCAAGGCGATCATGGCCAAAGGAATACTTGGGGCCGGAGTTTTCAACACCAACGACTGTCGCGCAACGTATGAAGAAATGAAAGCGAAGGGCGTCGAGTTTGTATCTGAGCCGGCCGAACGCCCGTATGGAGTGGAAGCAGTATTTCGCGACAACTCCGGAAACTGGTTCAGCCTCTCCCAGGCAAACGAGGAATAGTCCGGGGGGAGTGAGTTTTGAGTTTCGGGTTTCAAGTTTCGAGTTTCGAGTTTTGGGTTTCGGGTTTCGTGGTGGGTGTTAGGCTGCCAGCTACTTTGGACCTTGAACTTTGGACTCCGAACTTTGGACTTTGAACTCGAAACTCGAAACTTGAAACTCTAAACTCAAAACTCTGAACTTGAAACTCAAACTCACTACTGACAACCAACCACCGCAGTTGTACGATAGGGACGCTTTTTATCATCTTCATCAGGAGTCCCTGACCATGACACGTAAGTCTGTTTATGTCTTGTTGTCATTACTAATGGTGTGCGCGTTAGTACGAGCCACGCCTCCCGATCAGCCGAACATGGAATCGGCCAGAACCAACCTGCAAAACGCAAAAGCAAACTTGTTGACTGCCGAACACAATAAAGGTGGACATCGCGCGAAGGCCCTGGGCCTGGTAAATCAAGCGCTTTCCGAAGTGAATAAAGGAATCGAGTGGTCACGTCGCCACAATCACGCCGAAACGAATGCGCCTCTTGCGCCCGATCAACCGCATATGGAAGCTGCTTTGAATTTCCTGCAAAGTGCCAGAAGCGACCTCGACAAAGCGACCGCCGATAAAGGTGGACATCGCGCCAACGCGATTAATCTCGTCAATCGCGCTATCGATGAGGTCAAGCGCGGTCTCGAAGCCGGCAGATAACGAACCCAAACGATGTCCGGCGAACATCATCGCTCTTCGCCGGACATCTTCCATCCATGTTCAATCGCATAGAGTGGACTGATCGGACGTTTGAATCACTTTTCCTACCCACTTAACGATCATCACGAATTGCGTCGCGCGTTAACTAAACTCTAAACCTGGAGATCCGATGAAAGTCGCTTCACTGCTGCTAATTTCACTTTCCCTTTTGTTCGCTGGCGCTTTTCATCACCAACCGGACAACGCACGACTCGATCCGTTGATCGCTGACGATCTGCCGTGGCTTTTGTCGACTTACAAGATGCTGCACGCCGCTCCCGAACTTTCTCATCACGAAGAAAAAACTTCGGCGTTCTTTGCCGGTGAATTGCGCAAATTTGGTTACACGGTGACTGAACGGGTCGGAAAGTATGAACATCCGGAATGGACCGGCTATGGCGTGATCGGCGTGATGAAGAACGGTGCTGGTCCAACCGTGCTCATCAGGACCGAACTCGACGCATTACCAGTCAACGAGCAAACGGGACTTGCTTACGCCAGCACAGTTAAAACAAAAAATGATGCGGGTGTTGAGGTGAGCGTGATGCATGCGTGTGGTCACGATATTCATATAACCAGCATGCTCGGCACCGCAAAAGCACTTTCGGAATTGAAAAGTAGTTGGCATGGCACGCTCGTAATTCTGGGCCAGCCAGCCGAAGAGACTATTGACGGCGCACGCGCAGTTTTGCGTGATGGCCTTTATCAGAAGATTCCTAAACCTGACTACGCGATTGCACTCCACGACAACGCCGAACTCGAAACCGGAAAAGTTGGTTTTACGCCTGGTTATGCGATGGCCAGCGGAACGGCGGTCGACATCAAAATTCGTGGCCTGGGTGGACATGGATCAAAACCGGAAGCGACAAAAGATCCGATTGTGGTCGCGGCCCAGGTAGTGATGGCTATCCAGACAATTGTCAGCCGCGAAAACTCTCCGCTGGATCCGGCCGTGGTGACCGTTGGTTCGATTCATGGCGGCACGCGTTACAACATTATTCCTGACGAAGTAAATCTTCAGTTGACGGTCCGAACTTACAAAGAGGAAGTACGCCAACGCATCCTTGCGTCGCTGGTGCGAATTACGAAAGGTGTCGCACTCGCCGCCGGTATTCCGGAAGATCGTGCTCCGATTGTGAAGGTAAGTGAAACGGAAGTGACGGCCGCCACTTATAACGAGCCGAAGCTGGTCGAGCGCATGGTAGCTTCATTCAAGCGGGCACTCGGTGATGAGAATGTGGTCCAGATTTCGCCCATGATGGCGAGCGAAGACTTTGGTTATCTAAGTCTGGATCAGTCGATCCCGTCAGCGATCTTCTGGCTCGGAGCAGTTGATCCGGCGAAGGTAAAAGCGAGTAAAGAAGGTGGTCCACCGTTGCCGTCGTTACATTCCGCGCTGTTTGCACCCGTGCCGGAATCGACTTTGAGAACGGGTGTTAAGGCGATGACGTCGGTCGTATTGGATTTGATGAAATAAGCATCGGCTTCGCCGCCTGTTGTGAGGCATGGCTCTGCCCTGCCGTAAGCTTCCTCCTCAAAAATTAGGATATTCTTAAGTCTAACTACGGCAAGGCGGAGCCATGCCTCACAACAGGCGGCAAAGCCGATAGTTATCCGCAGATTACGCAGAGCACACAGATTTATTGCTTAGCTCAGCCACTTCACAAGAACGGAATCTCATTCGTTCAGGTGACCTGAACAATCCCCAGACTGCCGTCCATGGAATTAAATCGTCTTCCTCATTGCAGCTACTCTGCGTCATAATCCTCATTGCTCTCGTCAATCTCTTCTGTGGACCACAAACTACATGCTTCGTTCACTCATTCTCCTGCTCGCGATCTGCACTTCGCTCAACGCCCAATCAACCCAACAAAAGGTCCGAGACTACCGCACCACCAACGAGCACCGGATCGTGAACGAGTTTCTTTCGCTACTCGCAATTCCGAACATCGCTTCCGACAATCCAAACATACGCAAGAACGCTGACCTCATCGTGTCAATGATGAAGCAACGCGGCTTGAGTCCTCGCTTGCTCGAAGCCCAAACCACGAATATTCCACCTGTCGTTTATGGTGAATGGAAGACTCCTGGCGCGCAACGCACTCTGGTCCTCTACGCTCACTACGATGGCCAGCCAACTGATCCAAAACAATGGACCGGGACCCAGCCATGGTCTCCCGTTTTCCGTTCTGCTGCACTGGAAGCAGGCGGACAAATTGTAACGAAGACTGACGGCCAACCGATCAATCCCGAGTGGCGAATTTATGCGCGCTCAGCTTCAGACGACAAAGGCGGCGTTATGGCAATCCTCACCGCCTTCGATGCACTCAAAGCCAGCGGCATCGCCTTAACGTCAAACATCAAGTTTGTCTTTGAAGGTGAAGAGGAAGCCGGCTCGGGTCACCTCGGTGAGATTATTAAACTCAACCAGCAACTACTCGAATCTGACGCGTGGATCATCTGCGATGGTCCAGTGCACCAGTCTGGAGTAAAGCAGGTTGTGTTTGGCGCACGTGGCGATGTGAACGTGGATGTCACTGTCTACGGCGCCAAGCGACCGTTACATAGCGGCCATTACGGTAACTGGTCGCCCAATCCCGCCCTGATGTTGGCCCAACTGCTCGCTTCGATGAAAGACAGCGAGGGAAAAGTTTTGATTGATGGATGGTACTCGGATGTCGAGCCGTTAGGCGAAGCTGAGCGCCGGGCGATCGCCGAAGCGCCTCAATATGACGAACAACTCAAGCGCCAACTCGGCATAAGTCGTACTGAAGGTGGCGGCAAGAGTTTGATGGAACTGATCAATGTGCCTTCACTAAACATCAACGGTTTCGGCAGCGGTGACATCGGCGCACTGGCGCGCAACGTTATTCCAACGACGGCTGCCGCGGTCTTAGATCTTCGTTTAGTAAAAGGAAACGATCATCGTCGACAGGTCCAGCGCCTGATGGACCACATTCGTAAGCAGGGTTATTTCATCATCGATCATGATCCAACTGACGACGAGCGGGCGAAATATCCGCTAATCGCAAAGGTCGTGGTCCGTGCCGGCGGCTACAACGCCGAACGAACGCGCCTGGATTTACCGATCGCTGTAACCCTGATTGCCGCTGTGCAGTCGACAGAGAAAGACAAAGTCGTGTTGTTGCCGACGTCGGGAGGAAGTCTGCCGCTTTCGGTAATTACTGAAAACTTGAAAACGGTAACGATGTCAGTGCCAATCGCAAACTACGACAACAATCAACACGCTGAAAACGAGAACATCAGGATCCGGAATCTGTGGGACGGGATTGAGACTTATGCGGCGATCATGACAATGAGGTGAGTAAAGAATCGACCTGGGTCTTCGGACATAATGAAGGTCCAAAGACCCAAGGGTCGGTTTGATTACAACGTACAGCCGTAGGCTTTCATTGAAGTCTTGGAGTTGTCATGCGCCGTCTTGCAGGCAGTCGCTAACGCCGCTTTGGTTTGCGGATTGGCAGCCTGATCGTGCCAGGCCTTGCGCCAATTAGCTAGACCAGTTTCAAAAGTTGGTCTGGCAGCGGCAGGCACTTTGTCTTTCACGCATGCCTCATACGCTTTCAAGAATTCATCGCATTCGGGAACGCCAATATCAGTTGCACTGGCGGTTGTTGATGGGGTAGTGGTCGCTGGGGCAGGCGAAGCAGTCTTCGTCGCTGTATTAGTGTTTGTTGTTTCAGTAGTTTTGGAACAGCCAATGAGCAAGAGGGCGGAGACCACAAAAGCCATTAGGAGAATTTGTTTCGAGCTTTTCATAACTTAGAAACCTTTTTCGGGCCATTCAGCAAAGATGTAAAAGCGCGCGCCATAATACACGAGAGCAGGACCACGTGGAAGAAGTTAGGGAAAACAAGAGTTTCGAGTTTCGAGTTTCGAGTTTCGAGTTTCGAGTTTTGAGTTTCGAGTTTCGAGTTTCGAGTTTCGAGTTTCGAAGGCTGGCGACAAAACTTTAAACTCGAAACTTTAAACTCGGAACTCAAAACTCAGAACTCAGAACTCGGAACTCGGAACTCGAAACTTTCTCCCGTGCTAAGATCCGCGCATGATGCAAACACAGTGCTGCATCGCTGGCGGCGGTCCGGCGGGCATGATGCTCGGCTTACTGTTAGCGCGCGCGGGCGTTGACGTCATTGTGCTTGAGAAACACAACGACTTCCTCCGTGACTTTCGCGGCGACACTATTCATCCCTCAACTCTCGAGCTCATGCACGAGCTTGGCATCCTCGACGATTTTCTCAAGCGACCACATCAGGAAGTCACCCTACTAGCCGGACAGATCGGCGACGACACAATTCCTATCGGCGACTTCACTCATCTACCGACGAAATGCAAGTTCCTCGCTTTGATGCCGCAGTGGGAGTTCCTCGACTTTCTGTCAGGTCACGCGAAAACCTATCCGACGTTTCACCTGATGATGAACGCTCAGGTTACGGATCTAATTTCAGAGGGTGATGAAATAAAAGGTGCAAAAGTAAACACGTCTGATGGTCCAATTGAGATTCGCGCTTTATTGACCGTCGGCGCCGATGGACGCCATTCAACCGTAAGAGAACGCGCCGGACTTGCTGTGGAAGTACTTGGTGCGCCGATCGACGTTCTTTGGTTTCGCATCAAACGGAAACCGACTGATCCGGCACAAGCGCTCGGCCGGTTTAGCAACGGCAAGATCATGGTGATGATCGATCGTGAAGACTACTGGCAGTGTGGCTTCGTAATTCCGAAAGGAAGTTTTGACACGCTGAAGCAGCGCGGGCTCGATCAGTTTCACCATGATATCGTGAGCGTTGCGCCGTTCTTGTCGGATCGAGTAAACGACTTAACAGACTGGGAACCGATCAAGTTGCTGACAGTAGCAGTCGATCGTCTGCCGCGTTGGTACAAGCCGGGTTTGTTGTGTATCGGCGATGCGTCTCACGCGATGTCGCCTGTTGGTGGCGTAGGAATAAATTTGGCGATCCAGGATGCGGTGGCGACGAGTAACTTGTTAGCAGGCAAATTAGCGCGTGGATCGGTTACTACTGCCGATCTTGAACAAGTACAGAAGCGTCGACTCTTTCCAACTAAAGTGATTCAGGCAGGTCAGGTGTTTGTGCAGAACCGCGTGCTGCGTCCAACGTTATCAAGCGTGGGCAAAGTTTCTGCTCCGTGGTTCTTAAAACTCTTCCGGATATTTCCGATCCTGCAACGGATACCGGCGTACGTGATCGGCGTCGGTGTCCGACCAGAACATGTGAAGACGGTGGGGGCGTTTGGGAAATGAGAAGGGAGTTCCGAGTTTCGAGTTTTGAGTTTCGAGTTTTGAGTTTCGAGTTCAGAACTCGACACTCAAAACTCAAAACTCGAAACTCAAAACTCGGAACTCGGAACTCCGAACTCGAGAGTCCAGTTGTTTAACCTCAGCCTCTTTCGGTACGATAATGCTTCTCTTAAATCATCAGGACGAATTCGGGGGAGCTGACTAATGAAAAATCTGTTCAGCCTTTTAGTGGGCTTGTTTCTCTTAACTAGTTGTGCTCATGCTCAACAAGACATGAGCAATCATAATCACATGACGCCGGCCGACGCTGTCGAAACTCAGGATTGGGCCAAAGCGCGTCTGGCCAAGTCACCGCGTCACCAGGAATGGGTGAAAGTAAAAAATGGCACGCGCGAAGTCAGTAGCTTTATTGTTTATCCCGAGGTGAAGAACAAAGCGACTGCCGTCGTCGTGATTCATGAAATTTTCGGCATGAGCGATTGGGTTCAGAGTCTTACCGATCAACTCGCCGAAGCGGGTTATATCGCGATTGCTCCCGACCTGCTGTCAGGTATGGGACCAAACGGCGGCGGCACAAGTTCGCTCGATCGCAACGGTGTGGGCAAGGCGATTATGAGTCTGCCTCCGGATCAGATCACTGGTGACTTGAACGCCGTGGCCGACTACGTGGCGAAGTTACCTGCATCGAATGGAAAAGTGGTAGTGACCGGTTACTGTTGGGGTGGTAGCCAGTCGTTTCGTTTCGCGACTAATCGTCCGGACTTGAAAGCGGCCTTTGTGTTTTATGGTTCGGCGCCTGCTAACGCGGACAACACTCCCGACAAGACTGCACTCGCAAAGATTGGCGCGCCTGTTTATGGGTTCTATGCCGGTAACGACGCGCGCATCGATGCAACGCTTCCACCCACAATTGCGGCCATGTCTGAGTTGAAGAAGACTTTTGATCCGGTCACTTACGACGGCGCTGGGCACGGGTTCATGCGTGCCGGTGAAGCGCCTGAACCAACTGCACCGACACCGACCGGCAACAAAGAAGCTGACGACAAAGCCACTGCCGACTACCAAAAGGCCCTGACTGCTTACAAAGCAAACAAAAAAGCACGCGACGACGCGTGGGCCAGATGGAAGAAATTACTGGCTGCGATCTAATCGCCGTTCGTTGGTCCGTAGTCAATAAACTCCCCGTTGACTACGGACCACAACAGTCTCTCCCGTAGACCCAGAAGGAGATCTGTGAAATGCGACAACCACTCCTCGCCGCTTTACTCATTTTCGCCACTTGCCTTTCAACATTTTCTCAAACTCCCCAACCAGCACCTCCGCCGCCTGTTCAAACAGCTCCGACAGTCGATCAGGATGACGTTGTAAAGATCAATACCAACCTGGTCCAAATCGATGCCGTGGTGACTAAAGATGGCAAGCCCGTCAAAAATCTAACCGCCCAGGACTTCGAAATTTTCGAAGATAACAAGCAGCAGGAAATATCGAGTTTCGCGTTCATCTCAAATGTTGCTGGTCCAACCGCCGCTCCGGTAGTTAGAGACAAGAACGCTCCGCCTGCGGCCCCTGTGAATCCGAATGAGCCGCGGCGAGTCGTCGCTCTCGTCGTTGATGATCTGGGATTGTCGGCGGAAAGTATTTCAACGGTCCGCAAAAACCTGATCAAGTTTATCGACCAACAAGTCGCGCCGAATGATCTGGTGGCAATCATCCGCACCGGCGGTGTAATGGGGGCACTGCAACAGTTCACCAACGATCGCCGGCTGCTGGATCAAGCATTGAGCCAGGTGAAATGGAACATGTGTAGTCGCGTGGGGCTGACAGTATTTCCAACTGCCAGGCCTACGATGCAGGGAGTGCCCGATGAAGGAATGGACACTCCATGTGGCGGCTCGTCCGTTAATTCTGTAGGCAACACGCTGCGGGCGCTGGGATTTATCGTGGGCTCGATGGCAGAAATACCGGGCCGAAAATCACTGATAATTTTTTCCGATAGTCTGCCGCAGCAGGAACAGGACATCACTAGTTTTAGCGAGCAAAACTCATCAGGTGACGCGCCAACGCTCGGAGCCGATACCAGAAACTTCGGCGCTCAACTCCAACGAATTGCCGAAAAGGCGATCAGGTCATCCGTGGTCATTTACGCGATCGAAGCAGGAGGCTTGCAGTACACAGGACTTACGGCTGCTGATAGTTTGGCGGGAACACCCGGGCCTCAGATGAATGCTCGGATCAGTGGCCTCATGAGTCAGAGATCACGACTGATCCAACAGCGCCGGGAAGGCGCAGAACGAATCGCCAAACAAACGGGTGGCTTCCTGGTCCAGAACTCAAATAGTTTCAAGCTCGATCAGATTCTCGAGGACCAAAGTGGCTATTACCTGATTGGTTACCGGCCGACCGATGAAACTTTTAATCGCAAGTTTCACCACATCAAAGCGCGGGTGAAAAAATCGGGAATGACTTTGCGAACTCGCTACGGCTTCTTCGGTATGAGTGAAGAAGACGCCGCTAAGTCGAAGCGCACTCCGACAGACAAAGCGACGGTGGCGCTCATGTCACCGTTTAAGACCCAGGAAATTCCGGTCGACATGAACGCTTATTTCACCAGCGACAAGACTGGATCAATGATCCGGGTCTTAGTTTCTCTGGATCCGAAAGATCTGTCGTTCAATGAAACCGCCGACGGAGCACATGAATCCGCGATTCAATTGCGCGAGATCATCTTTGGCAGTAATGGAGCGATCGTCGACCAACAAACCTTTAATCGCAAAATAACTTTGCCACGCTCAACTTATGATCAGACTTTGCGCGAAGGAATCACGATGAGCATTGATCTACCACTCAAGAGGCCCGGCGCGTACCAGGTTAGAGTGGCAGCGTTGGATGTAGCGTCTTCAAAGGTCGGTTCGGCGGGTCAGTTTGTTCAGGTTCCGGATCTTGCTAATCATCGTCTCGCCTTGTCAGGAATTGCGATAGGCGCCGCGCAGGATGGTCCATCGGAAAAACGCACGAACCCCGTAATCAGACGCTTTCCAGTCGGAACAACTGTTCGCTTTGCTTGTGGGATTTATAACGCTGCTCTCGATCCGGGTTCGCAGTTGCCTAACGTCAGTTTGCAGATCCAGCTTTATCGAGACGGCAAACCCGTCCTGACGAGTCCGCCGATGGTTGTTGATACTAAGAACCAACCTGATCTCACGCATCTCATTGCGACTGGCGTGTTGCAACTCGGAAACGAACTAACACCCGGCTCATATTATTTGCAGTTGATTGCGACGGACGCATCAGTAAAAGACAAACCCGCACGAGCAGTGCAGTGGATCGATTTTGAGATCGTGAAATAGCGGAAGGCAGAAAGCAGAAGGCAGGATGCACGGGAAGCAGGAGCAAGAAGCCGCGCGTCTCCTGCCTTCTGCCTTCTGCCTTCTGCCTTCCGCCTTCTGCCTTCTGCCTTCCGGCCAACGGTTGTCAGAAATCATCAAAGCGAGTAATTTGTCTCTCGATTCGCAGCGTAATCTCCCCAGGTCACAACTCTCTCTCCAATTCGTACGACTGGAGCCTACTCAAATGATCCCCAGGTTACTACTTGCTTTTGTAATTCTCTGTGCCGCGCTTTCTCCCATTGCGACCCAAACCCCGTCGCCGCAACAGCCACAAAAACCCACGGACCAACAAGACGATGTCGTGAAGATCACGACAAACCTGGTCCAGGTCGATGCGGTTGTTACCAAAGATGGAAAACCGGTGCGTGATTTGACGGCTGAAGACTTCGAAATCTTCGAAGATGGAAAGAAGCAGGAGATTTCGAGCTTTGCTTTTATCTCAAACGTCACTGATTCGAATGCGCAGAATGTGACCGGCAACAACGGCCTGCGCCCAGGACCCACCGCCACAGTAAATCCTAACGAACCGCGGCGAATTATCGCGCTCGTGGTCGATGATCTGGGTCTCTCATTACAAAGCATCAAGACAGTAAAAACCCAACTCCGCAAATTTATCGATCAACAGGTTGCGCCAAACGATCTCGTAGCCATCATTCGCACCAGTGGCAACGTCGGAGCGCTACAGCAATTCACAAATGACCGTCGCTTGATCGATCAAGCCTTGAACCAGGTGAACTGGAACATGTGTAGTCGGGTTGGTGTCGACAATATGCTGGCCCTCGAAGCTGTAAGTGAAGCGTCAGGTTGCGGCTACTCACGTCTCGTATCAATTCGGAAAACTCTTCGCACTCTTCGCTTCATCGTCGATGGCATGGGTGAAATGCCGGGACGCAAATCCCTGATCGTGTTCTCAGATGAGCTACCACGTGAGGAGCAGGACTTCACCACGACGGCCCCGAAAAAAGCGTCGAATTCAGTGAAAGACGATTCGGGTAATTTTGATAGCGATCCGGGCGCTGACAATCGTAGTTTCTACGCGCAATTACAGAAAATCGCCGAACGGGCCATTCGATCCAGTGTTGTGATTTATGCGGTGGACAGTTCAGGCTTACAGTACACCGGTCTTACTGCCAAAGACGCGATTGGCGGAGCGCCGAGGGAAGTCACGAGTAAGATCATCAGCGTACAGTCAGACCGAAATAAACAAGTCACTTTCAATCGTGAAGGCGCCGACTTAATTGCTAAAGAAACTGGTGGCTTCCTGATTCGTAACTCAAACGATTTTCAGTTAGACAAAATACTTGAGGACCAAAGCGGCTACTATTTGATCGGCTATCGGCCATTAGAAGAAACATTCAATCGCCAGTTTCATCACATCAAAGCCCGCGTCAAAAAATCCGGATACACACTCCGAACGCGCTTCGGGTTCATGGGCATCAATGACGAAGCCACTGAGAAAGAAAAAAGATCGCCACGTGATAAGGTCACTGTGGCCTTGATGTCTCCGTTTGGCGCGCAGGATTTACAACTCGATCTCACTGCACTCTTCACTAACGAAGAATCGGGTTCAGTCGTCAGAACCCTCGCGTCAGTCAATCCTAAGGACCTTACCTTTACGACCACGGCTGACGGCAATCGCGAAGCCACGGTTCAAATTCGCAGCATACTCTTTGGAAACAATGGAACAGTTGTAAATCAGACTACTTTTGACCGAAAGATCACGCTTAGTCCAGGAACGTATGAGCGCGCACTAAACGAAGGCATCCTGTTCAAGTTTGATGTTCCGGTGAAACAACCTGGTTCTTATCAACTTCGAGTTGCCGCGAGTGATGTCGCGACCAATCGAGTTGGATCGGCAGGTCAATTTGTTGAAGTGCCTGATTTAGTTAATAAGAGTCTGGCAATGTCAGGCATTGTGGTTAGTAATTCGGGCGCCAGCGGTGCGGATGATTCAACTGCGAATAGCGCGGTGCGTAAGTTTGCGCCGGGTGCGCGGCTGAGGTTTGCTTGCGGAATTTTTAACGCGAGTCTTGATCCGACAACCCACCTGCCGAGGGTAACTCTTAAACTTCAGTTGATGCACGAAGGCAAACAAATACTCGGCACCACCGACATGCCTATCGATGCGAAGAACCAGGAAGATCTTGAACGACTCATCGCAACCGGGTCACTGCGGCTTGACCCGAGTCTGGAGAGTGGCACTTACTTCTTGCAGATCACCGTGAAAGATCAATTGATTAAACACAAAGAAGCGATGCAGTGGGTTGAGCTGGAAGTGGTGAGGTAGAGGTAAACTCTGCGTCTCTGCGATCTCTGCGTCTCTGTGTTTAAATCCTGGTCCAACTCAATGATCTGTATTTCAACACAGAGACGCCGAGAACGCAGAGACGCAGAGGAAGAATCGGACAAATTACTCTTCGTTCGTCAGCACTTCGCGGAAGAATTCGACGGCGCGTGGATCACCCGATTCGCCCAGCGATCGGATTGCCTGTTTTCTTACTTGTTGATTAGGATGCGTTTTGGCAATCTTGATCAACAATGGCACCGACTCTTCTGAATGCCGTTCACTAATCGCACGGACCGCCTGCATCTGAACTTCCGAATTTCCATCGGCACTTTGCGCGGTCGCGCTAAGAAATTCAAAACTCTTCTTACCTGCTCGCTCACCTAACAAACGAATCGCCTGCTTGCGAACTTCAATGTTCTCGTTGCTACCCGCGACGGCAAATAGTTTGTCTTCGACTTTCTGACTCTTGATGTCCGACAATGCCTGTAGCGTACTTCGTCGCACATCCTGCGATTGCTCGGCATCGAAAAGCTTGATCAAATCATCCACCGCCGCTTCGCCACGATCGCTCATCACGCGAATCGCTTGTTTACGCAATTCCGGATTCGGTTCGTTCTTTGCGACCTCCAACAACTTCGCCTGGGCCCGCGCATTTTTTGTTTCGGCCAACGATCTCAAGGCGCCACGTTTGACCTCAGGATTCGAGTCGGCTGAGTAAATCTTCATCAACTCATCGACTACATCGTCGCGCTGAAACTCGCCGAGATTGCGCACCGCAGTTCGTCGTGATTCCCAGTCCGCGTCATTCTTTGCGACACTTAGTAGAAACGTGAAAGCCGCTTGTTTGTCATCGGCATCACCGGCCGCGCTGATTAAACCCTGACGAATTTCACCAACCTTGACCGCATCATAAAGACTTTGAATCGTCGCCATTGCACCGCGATCGTGACTCTGGCCAATCGCGTACGCAGCCGAGCGCCGCAACTTTTTGTCTTCAGCTTCGTTTCGCACTAAGCCGGCAAGAAAAGGAGTTTCACCACCAACCTGGCCCAACCAATAAACTGAGGTTGAACGAATTTTCTGATTAGGCGAACTAGAAACGAAGCTCTTTAACATGCCACCAACTCGCTGATCATCATGCAAAGCGATTCCCAACACTGCCCGTTCACTCAACATATCGAGCGGGGCTGCAGCCGCGAGTGCGCGCAGGTAGTTCAAACTCTCTTCGTTGTTCGCGCGACCCAGCCAGTAGACCGGATAGCCACTGTATTCGCGTTTGCGTTCGAGGTTATAGACTTCCATCCGCGTGATCTGATTCGCCGTATCACGCAAAAGAAAGATCGCGAGGTTCTTTGTTTCGACGGTCATTCCGTCAGCAGTCGTGCCAATAAAAACTGAACTGTCGCCAATCGTATTCATCGAACCGTGAAACTCGCGGACAGCGGGATCGACTGCGACGCCCGGACGCACGTCGAAAGCATAAGCGGACCAGTAGGACGATTGCTTCGCTTTGGCACGATCGCGCGCCGCGTCGAGTTTGGCCATGAGATCAGCACCTTCAACGGGTATGAAGCTCTGCAACGTAGTCGACGCAGATTGGACCTCAGGATCGCCTGTGTTTGAAGCAGCCTCTGCAGTAACAACTGGTTTCCCATTTGCGCAGGCGACTGTCGCGAGTGCGATGGCCAACATTAGTGATGATAAGAAATTTGAATAACGCATTGTGATCCTTTCGGTCAGTGGTCCGTAGTCAGTGGCCCGTCGTTGTGATCGAACGGTTTTCACCGCGAAGCGGTGACGTCCCAGAGCCCAGGGTTGCTTCAACCCTGGGTAGGATTACCAGAAAATGAACAACCCGGAACGGGTTGCGTCCCAGTAACGAAATCAGAATTGATCAATGCCGGTCGCGGTTTGATTAACGATCAGTCGCGGTTTGTTAATTGCACGGACCCCATTTTATTTAACACGTGGACTAATTTGATTTACGCATGGACGCAACCCGTTCCGGGTTGGTTTTAAACCCCGTAGGCTCCCAGGGTTGAAGCAACCCTGGGCTTTGGGACGCAACCGCTTCGCGGTAAACAACTAACCATTCCCTATTTCAACAACTCCTCTAAAAACTTCAACGCTTCCGGATCTTTGCTCTGCCCCAAATACATAACCGCCATCTTTCGCAACTCCACCGACGCATCATTGCGAGCGACGGTCATCAGTTTGCGCACTGCGACTTTCTGCTTCGAATCACCAAACGCGCGAAGCAATGCACTACGCACTTCAACGTTCTGCTCACCGTCATACATGGTGACCAGTTGCGTAACGGTTTGTTCGTCATCTTTGTTACCGAGTTGACGAATGGCAAATTTGCGGAGATCGGGCGCATCTGTTCCTTTAGCGATCTCAAATAACTTTGCGGCGGCGCGCGCATCGTCACTATCACCAAACGCTCTTAGTAGACCTTGCTTGGTTATCGGATCTGGTCCCGCGTTCCAAATTTCGAGGAGATCGTCCATCCCGAGTTTGCCGCGATCGCCGAGACGACGAATCGCTTCAATTCTCAGTTCCGGAGTTTCGCCTGACTTTGCTACCTCCAGCAGTTTCGCGCGGGCTTTCGGGTCCTCGCGATCGCCAAATGCACGAAGCAACTGAAACCTGATCTCTTTGGTCTTGTCTGTGTCGTAAAGTCGAAGCAACTCGTCTAACGAGTTCGCGTCACGCATTTCCGCGATCCACCGAATCGCATACTGACGCAGTGCGATGTCGTTTCCACCGCGTGCGATTTCAATAACTTTCGCACTTCCTTTCGGCGATCCTCCCTCGACAAGGGCTCGCAGGATTTGCGCACGTAGCTCTTTGGTTTGATCGGAGTCGTACAACTTGATGAGTTCATCGGTTACTTGCTCATTGTGTTGCTCACCAAGTCGCTTCACGGCCGTCAATCGAAGTTTCAAATCCGGACTGGTGCGCGCAACTTCGAGCAGCACGGGAACGGCGCGCGCTCCACCATGCGAACCAAGCAGAGAAACGGCCGCCGACTGAAAACCTGGACACGCGGTCGAGGTCGACTTCAAGGCGTCGGTAACAATGCTGATTGCCCGTTCTTCATCAGCCTGGAAAAGACTTTGCAGCGCGAGGATCTTGATGTCGCAGTCTTCGTTGTCTTTGACTTCTCTTACGATTGGTCCAAAGCCCATCGTCACCAGCAGAGCTTCGGCCTCACGCCGCCAACTAGAATTCGGATAACGCTCAATCAATCGTCGCAGTGGCAGAGCAGCCGAGTCTTTCTGACCTTGTTTTTGTAACGCATACGCATACCAGTAAAGAGCGGCATCAACGTCTTTGTCTTTGGGAAAGCCTTTGATGAACTCGTTGAATTTTTCGGCTGCCTTTTGCCAATTTTGCGCTTCGATCAGGTCGCGACCCTGAGTAAAGATCGACATGGCGGCCGTGTTGCCCTTATTCGCCTGGACCATGCGGTTTAGTTTGACGATGTCCTGGTCCACAGCAATCGCGTGTTGTGTATAGACCAGAACGGCAGCGACAAAGCTCAGGCAACAAAAAATTGCGAGTGCGGTGCGCATGCGGGGGAAATGAATCTTCAGATGTTTCATCGTTAGCTGTCCTTCAAGGAATTCGAGGTATTTCAATTTCACATTTCAAATTTCAGATTGGATTCCCCTCGCTCCTCTGGAGCAAAAATCTGAAATCTGCAATCTGAAATCTTAAATCTTCTTCAGTCCAACGCTCGGGCCAACGCGGTCGAATTAACCTGCAGCAGCGCCACGATGTTCTTGCGTTCGACCCGATCTTTAATCACTCGCACCTGGTTCGCCGCAGGTTTTGCAGGGAGATTCGCGATGTCGAGCAAAATGGGTTCGAGACTTTCAAGCAACGAAGCAACCTGGGCATCGCCAGAAGCGTCGGCTTCTTTGCGCAACATCATGTTTTGATAGACCAGTTGCTGGGCCAACCGCTTTTCATAACTGAGTTCGGCTGACGTATTCGCATTCTTACTTCGCACATTCCGAAACGAACGCAGCAATAATTCCGACTTCTGAAAATGGATCGCAGTCATCGTTTCCGTGTCTGCGGCCCTCACCGGTGCACCATCTAAATCAGCGGCTGGAACAGCCTTGGCGATGTTGTCTTCGGGTGGTTCCACAATCACCGGCGGACGCTTCCTGACCGGTGCTTTCTTTCCGTTGTCTTTGGCCGGCGGAACCGGCTTTGGCCCAGGCCTGGTTCTTTCTCCGGCCCGTTCATTTGGAGAAGCCGCCGGTGTCGCGACCGGTTTTCTGCGATTGCCGGCCACCAGATCATCGGCTTTTGGACCAGGCTTCACGCGTGGATACAACAACAACCCGATTACCACTGCCACAATCAGTAACGACGCCACTGCTACTACTGCCGGATTGAAAACCCAACGCCAATTCGTGCTCGCCTTGTCAACTTTCGGCTTTCCAATAATTCGCGACAAAGCTTCGCGCTGGACAACAGGATCGAAAACAACCGGCACTGCACCAAGTTGAGTGCGCAGACTAAAAAACTCGGCCCGCGTTTCCTGGCACTCAAGACAAATCATCAAGTGACGCTCAACTTCGCGCGTCTCTATCGTCGAAAGTTCTCCATCGATCAGCGCGGAAATCTTTTCAGTAAAATTGCAGGTCATCTTGTTAATTCAGCCAGCTACCCTTGCGTGTATTGCGTTGCCTTTTTCCAAACGCTTTCGTAATGCTTCCCGAGCTCGAAAGATGTCGACCTTAACTTTGCTTTCCGAGACGTTGAGTACCTGACTAATGTCGCGATAGCTCAGTTGTTCCTGTTCGCGCAGCAGCAAAGCCACGCGCTGGTCCTCAGGTAGCGTCGCGAGCATCTTCAAAATCAATTCTTTGCGCTCCTGAGTTTCATACTCTTCTTCCGGGTTTCGCGTGCTAGGCCGCATTGCCTCAACCACTCGATCAAAGAGCCGGTAACGCGTGTGCGACTTGCGAAATTCGTTAATCGCGAAATTGCGCGCGACGCGGTAGAGCCAGAAGCGAGCTTCGCCCTGCGGCAAAGTTCCCCATGCCGTCCGATGCAGTTGCAGGAAACTCTCCTGTGCCAGGTCCTGGGCTAGTTCTTTGCGACCCGCGAGTAAACATTCCAAAAACCGGCAAAGACTGGGATAGAAATCCTGAAACAGCATGGTGAACTCTTCATCCTGGCTCGCCATAAGCTGCGCTACATCCTCTAAAACACGTGGGTTCGGGAAAAGTTACAAGAATAAGTGACGTGAAGAAGAAAAAAGTTGTGAGTGAGGTTGGCGAATAACAGAATTTGAACCACAAAGACATTAAGGACACAAAAACTTATAAAGGACTGATTAGCATCTTTGTGCCTTTGTGGGTGAGCTATTCCATCTCACCTCAGACTTAAAACTTCAAGGCAAACTGGCATGCAAGGTGTAGAGAGGATATGAAAGATCCACCACCTTCGTTGATGGCATTTCAAACGTTATTCAAATGAAGCTGATATCTCTGTTCGGTGCGAGCGCCGCCCCAAAGTTCCTTTGTGTTTTCTTCAACGAGCTGAAAGCCGAATTGACGATAAAGGTGGGCGGCAGTTTTCAGTTCACTGATGGTCCAGAGATCCACAGTCTTGAAGTTTTTCTCGCGGCAGAAATCCAGAGCGCGGTTTAGCAATTGCTTTCCCAATCCTTTGCCGCGCGTGTCGGGATGAAGCAGAAACCAACGCAAGAGCGCATTGTCTTCGTTTACACCGTTGATCGCGATCGAACCGACGATATCTCCGCCATCTTCAACGACGGCAAAGAAATCCTTCTGCGGATCAAACTGAATCGCAAAGTCGCCCAATCGCGCGGCAACGTATCCCTCAAACGTGCGATCGAGGTTGTATTCCTTCCCGTACAAAGTGCCGTGAAGATAAATAACGTAACCAAGATCGCCTAGTCTAAGTCCTTCATGAATCTGCATCGTGGTTTAATCTCTAAATTTAGCTGGCACTTCGATGGGTTCAGCAAATGCGGTCGCCCGCCGGAACTGAAGAGAATCATCACTTCAATTTTTGCCAAACGTCCGCGGGTAAATAACGGCGCGAGATGTAGTCAGTGTTTCTTTCAAGCAGATGACATCCCTGACACTTCTCGAGTTTCCCGCTCGCCTGCAGCACTTTACCTGGACCATCAAACACCATGTACTCCCAGTTACCACGTTCAGGATCGTAACCAGGTTCGCGCTTCCGCATCACCGTTAATAGTTCGGGCACTGCACTGTCTTTAGTTGTGAGCTTTTCCTTCACAACGACTGAGCCCACCGGAAACACGGGTTGCTTTTGTTCCATCATCGCGACGCGACCGACATCGTTGACATAAACGACAACGAGCTTGTCGCGATGCGGATTACCATCTTCGAGGTGTTGTTGCGTGAGCGTTGGCGCCGCACATTGTATGGCGATCTGCGATGCCACAACCTGCGGCTCAGGGTTCACACGAGTCCATTGTCTGTAACCCGCGATCAGCTCCGCCGCCGGCGCATCGTCGTTGACTACAACTTCCGAATTTGCGGGGCGGCTGAGGACCGATGCCACGCTCAAGGAAAAACCAGCGGCCATTACAAATGACAATAACTTTTTCATTTTCGCGCTGCTCACTTTCCACGAACTAAATTATCAACCGAGCATACGATTTCACCACGAAGACACAAAGTCTCAAACACAATCTAATCGTAATAATTCACCTGCTTCCTCAGATGCTATAGTCGCCAAGTAGTTTTTCTTCTTATTTCCCTGACACAACGGAAGACGCAGCGGCAGGCGACGGCGGCGAATTCTACCCTCCTCATGGGTCAGGATACCAATACAATTGAAAGAAGGACCCCCAGTGAGCACTCAAGCGATTGCAAGCAACGGTGACCGGCATCGTAGTATCAACGTCAACAAAGACAATTGGCTAGGGTTTGTCGGTGATGTTGTTAACTTCTCAGGCGAAGTTCGCTTCAAATCGATGCTGCGGATTGATGGACACTTCTCTGGAAACGTCACGTCATCAGATGGAACGCTGATCGTCAGCTCGGGCGCTGAGATTACCGAGGCCGTAATCAAGGTCGCGGTCGCAAAGATCAATGGGACCGTCGAAGGCGATATTCACGTTTCGAAAGAGTTGGTACTCGGCCGGACAGCGAATGTAATAGGACAGGTGGAGGCGCCCGCATTAGTGGTTGAAGAAGGCGCACGCTTCAACGGCAGTTGTAAGAAAATATCCGATAGGCTTTAGCTTGTCGGGGATTTCTCTGCGTCTCTGCGTCCTCAGCGTCTCTGTGTTAAAACTTGGATCCATTACGCGAACATCGGTTTCAACACAGAGACGCTGAGTACGCAGAGACGCAGAGATAAATCCCGACAAGCTAAAACTCGGGAGATTTTCCGTTGGCCCACGGATCGTACGTAAGACAGAACTTTACGCGATCACTAATCGTCGGGTGATCGTAAAACAGGAATACATTAACCGGATTTGGATCGGGATCAGACAAACCTACATACCCGAGCGCTTGAAACGACTGTGCTCCAACCTGCCCGGAATCTGCGGTTAGACCATGCGTGATCTCCAACGCGTACTGATCGGCCTGGTGTTCAAAGTACCGGCTCACGCCACTCTCAACCGGCGTCGAAATCAGCAGCAGCAACGAAACAATCAATAACATAAACGGCAGCGACGCATAATCGTCAATGCCCCTGATTGACCAGCGTCCACTGCTCTTTGCTAAAAACCAAACGCTGATCCGGTAGCCTGAATAGAACAGGATCAACGTTCCGAATGCAGCTAACACCAACCCCTTCGACACATGATGCAAAACGTAATGGCCCATTTCATGACCCGCGACGAAGACGATTTGCGGCGTCGTCAGCTTCGCCATCGTCGTGTCCCACACCACAATCCTTTTCGACGCGCCCAGGCCGGTGACATAAGCGTTCAGCGTCGTTGTCTTCTCACTCGCGTTCATCCGAAACATTCGGTCTACCGGAATGTCTTCGCCGGCTCGTTGGGCCATTTGATTAAGACTCGTCGCGAGTGCCGGATCTTTCTTAGCAAGCGGCTCAAAACGATCGAAGAGTGGATCGATCACGAAGGGTTGAATGAAGACGATAAATAAAACGATTGGCAACGAAGCCAGCCAGAAGTAAAGCCACCAACGTTTCGGACTTTTCCGAATGATTGCGTACAAAAGCCAAATGAAGAGTGTCACTGCAACTACACTCAGCAGTTGTTGTTTGGTCCAATCGAGAAACCACGATGGCCATCCCTGGACTGACAAACCATATTGCATGCTAACGCGATGTATGTAGGTATCTGCCGGAAGTTGGAAAAGCACAAGGAGCAGGACCAGTAATGGACCAAAAATAAGTGCCTGTAAAAAACGCTTGCCAGAAACACGCTCGGCGAGATCACGAATCTTCACCGCCAGCCTGGCATAGAGCACGAACAGCAGAACTATGATTGTGTAAACGATACTGACAAGGCGAAAGACAAAGACTGTGCGATTGAGTTCGTGTGCCTGCTGATAGCGATCGGGAGGAAGTGTGTAAGCAGTGATTTTTTGTTGTGAATCAACGATGGGACGCGATTGTCCGAATGTAATAACCGGAGCCGTTAGCAACAATAGAACAAGGGTTAGTTTAGCCACCGGATTTTTAACCACCAGGACACCAAGTCACAAAAAATAGTGCATGCATTAGAGTCTCTTCACATCTCTCGAGGATTTGTGTCTTCGTGCCTTTGTGGTTGAAATGTTGTCGGCGTGTTGGACATTACTTGATCCACTGATTGGTATTTACAACCTCATCGATCTTGTCTTCCAGTTTCGACAGTTCTTTCAACAATTCGGATCCCTGGCAACCCTGATTATGCTCGACCGCGTGGTGACGACCTTTCCAGTTAAGTGAAGTCATCGCCGCCGGAAAATCTGTCGCTGAGATCGGGCAATCAGGGTTCTTTTTCAGATCGAAGTAGTTCAACTTCATAAACTCTGCGACCAGATCTTCCAGCGCCTTGTTCTTAATTCGTCCCTCCGCCATACCTGTCTTTTTGACGAACTCTTTTCCTTCGTACACAACTCTGCCGTCTTTGTAAATTTTCAACGAATAGACCGGACACGTTCCAAAACACGCCGTGCGTTCCAAAGTTATTACCGGATCTGAAGACGACGTCTGAGCGAAAGTCATCAACGTCAGACCCAGTGTCAGAGTAAACAGTACAAATAATCGCATCATTAACCTTTTCATCGAAGCTGGTCGAGATCTTCTCTGCGTCTCTGCGTACTCCGCGTCTCTGTGTTAAAAACTTGTGCGGCCACTACGCGAACATCGATTTCAACACAGAGACGCCGAGTACGCAGAGATATATCCGAGCAAAAGCATATCGAACATTTTTCACTTCAGCATTCGATCAGTTCTTGGCAATTTGGAACCATCATTTTCAACGACCGGTCCATTCTTCAAATCGATAAGCGTCGCCCAGCCACTCCACACCGGTAACGCAGTCACACCAACCAGCAACGCCAGCATCAACGGGGCGCCGTGTCCACGCACATACCGTAACAATGCAAACGAAGTAATAACAGGCAGCACAATCGCGAGCAGCACTCGTCCTCCATAAAACCATTGCCAGCTATTTGCTGTTATCCAAAAACCTGTCGTCAACATCCAGCCGAATAGTGGCCCCAAAGCACACGCCACCAACCAGAAGGCGCCGATACGATCGATCCAATCGTTCTTGTAAACAACTGGCGTGTGATATTCAGGTCGGATGAGGAAGTGGAGACCAATGGCTGACAACAGGCAATAAACGACAAAGAAAATCGTGAGTCCCCACCCCAGCGGAGTCACGGCGCCAAACCGCAACCAGAATATCGCAGGAATCAAAACAACGACCCACGGTATGGCGACTAGCCAGCGTCGAACAGCTTTACGAATTGATTCCGGATCAGTTTCGGTTAGAAAAAATTTGCGCGCGAGGTTGTGGGCCGCGCGAAGATTTTCAGGATTTGCCGGTCGTTGGTCCAAAGTCGAATGCTCGCGTCGGCTTTGCCGCCCGTTGTGAGGCGTGGCTCCGCCTTGCCATGTACGTCTTCCCTCAAACGCCGGGCTGCGCCTCAATCCTTATACAGCGCAGCACCTATCAACGTCGCCACGATCGAAATAACCAAATGGAACCCACACATCTTCAACCAGAGCGCAACAGAAATAAATTCCAGCGGAATAAACTGGGCGGGTGTTGTTACTGAGAACGCCAACCAGCCAACAATCGCTGCCAACACTGCAGTCTTTGGACCAGCACCAAAGAACGCACGCATCAGGGCATACAACAACAGCGTGATCATTCCTCGCCCGAGTTCGAACAGCGCGAAGTAGGCCATGTTCACCCCGTGCGGTTCGGGCTCTTTGGCTCGCAACGCGGCATAAACTGCCTGCCAGTCAGTCTTGACCAACTTCTCGTGAAAGAAACCGTCAGTCATAAACATGATCACCGCGGCAACTAAACCGGCAATGATCAAACGGGTCCAATTGATCTTCGGCATAAGGTCCTCCAACCATTCAGATTTAAGAGTTCAGAGTTCAGAGTTCAGATTCAACCCTTGAGTGAAGATCCAATCTTCAATCTGAAATCGCTTAGCTCTTATTTACATCTACAAAATACAGATCAGTAGCAACGTCGAATTCGTCCCTGGTCAAATCAGTCTTCATGGTCTGCCACTCGGTCGTCGGTTGAATCACTTGCCAGTTGTCTTTCTTGCCAACCTTAATCGGCATCGCAAAACCTTTTTCGTCAGCCTGCCAACGATACGACACTGAGCCATTCGCAAACTTCAGCTCCAAAACCGGCAACGCAGTCCGGCGAAGATACTGTTCATAAACCGGCGTCAGGTTGCGTCCGATTCCTTTATTGAAAAACGATTCAAAATCCTCGGTCATGATGTTCTGGTATTTGTAGCGTTGGTAAAAAGCGCGAATCAATGCGAACCAGCGTTTATCATCGTCAACGACACTGCGCAACGTGTTTAGAAACAGCGCGCCTTTGAAATACATGTCCTGTGGCGGAGTGGCGTTGATGCCACGTTCGGGCACGATCGGATGGCGGTTCTGCACCTTCGGCTTATAACCGTTCGTGTACTTCAGACCGTCCGCCTTGCCATACATGAATTCGACATAAAGACATTCGAGATACGTGGTCCATCCTTCGTGAATCCACATGTCTGACACGTCGGCCGCGGTAACACTGTTACCAAACCATTCGTGGCCGCTCTCGTGAATGATGATGAAATCGAAACGCGGGCTAATGCCGACGCCGGTCCAGTCTTTCTCGAGGTAGCCGTTGGCAAAATGGTTACCATAAGTCACGGCGCTTTGATGTTCCATTCCGGAATACGGCGCTTCGATCAGTTTGTAACCATCCTTCTTGAAAGGATACTCGCCGAAGTAATGTTCGAAGGCCTTGATCATTCCCGTCGCCTGCGAAAACTGTTTCTTCGCTTTGTCGAGGTCTTCGGGCAAGGCATAAAAATCGAGCGCAAGATCACTAAGACGATCGGAGAAGTGTTCATAGTGACCAATGTTTAGCGAGACGCTGTAGTTGTTAATAGGATACTGAACGAGCCAATCCCAACGCGTATAGCCATCGCCCAGATCTGTCTTACCTATAAACTTGCCATTCGAAACATCAACGAGATCATTTGGAATCGACACGCTGATATTCATCGACTCCACCTCGTCGCGCCACTGGTCCTTGTTGGGCCACCAGATACTCGCTCCCTCACCTTCGCAGGCGGTGTTGATCCACGGACGACCGGCTGGATCTTTTCTGAAAGCAATGCCACCAAACCGTCCCGTCTCCAACGGATTTCCTGAGTAATAAACTTTGATAGTAAAGGTGCGACCGGCGGCTAGTTCAGCGGGGAAGTCTACAAACAAGGCGCCTGAGTCACGCGAGTATTTCAACGGCGTGTTTGTTTTTGTGTGTGCACCCTCGCTGGTCATCAACTCAATCGCATCGACCTTTAGTGCTTCGTGTAAATCGAGTTGAATGCGATTGTCTGACTTCAACATCTTGAAGCGAATCAACGTGCTTCCCTTTAGAAATTTCTTCTCCGGATCAACGCGAACGTCAAGGTGGTAATAAAGCAGATCGTTGTTGGCGCGATAACGACCATACTCACCACGTAAGACATTGGCGTGAGTTGGCGTGGGTGAAGGTGTTTGGGAAAACGATGTCGAGTTGAAAGTCAGAACAAGGAAAATGGATAGAAAACCAAAGAGAAGTCTACGAAGATTACGCATTTTACTCGCACCTTGGGAACAGTAGAAAACAAAACCAAGTAGACGTGAACCTATTGATTAAGAAATTTCGACAAGCTCATTACCTGCGGAGAGCAAATCGATCGCCGTGTTTAAGTACCGGTACAGTATTGTCTTTAGATGAGCGTTGGAACAGTTTCCGCAAGTCAACCAAATAATTTGCGGCGGTGGACCAAAACGTTCTAGAAGCAAAACAAAGTCGCTATCTTTCGTTAATACTACGGCGTTCGCTAATCGAGCTTCATCAAATATTTGGGAATCTTTGGCATCTCGCAGGCCAAGATCTCGAACGGCTACAGATCTACATTTAAATTCCGTATTAATCCAGTTAGCTATCGCTGGCGAGATCTGAGCGTCGACCCAAATAATCATGCTGCAAGAACCGGGTGATCGAGCCTTCGAGCCGCATATTGAAGTGCAGCCTTCAGATCCTCAGCTTCAAGATCCGGCATCTCTTCAAGAATCTCTTCCGCGCTTAGGCCGGACGCAAACAAATCCAGAATATCGATGACTCGGATTCGCATACCTCGAATACACGCCCGGCCTCCGCATTGTTCCGGATTCGAAGTTATTCGATCTAATAAGCCACTCATAACGTTCTTCACCTGTGTTGTAAGAACAAACCAGTATAACCCTCATCCGTTTCGCAAAGGATTTCGGTTAGCCGCTTCTCACTAACCCGCTAACCAACTGGCAACATTTTTCACGTAGGTCTTAATGTCTTCGAGCTTCGACGGATCTTGCTGAATCTGATGTCCCGGTGGTTCGATCAAAAAACTCGGGCAGCCTTTTGCTATGTCCCAATTGTAGTCAACGAAGTGATGAAAACTCGACTCCGCAACTGCCCTGCCGAGCGTGTTGCCATGCCGATCATCCGATCTATCAAACGCAACCACTAAATTGAACGAATGATTTGTTGTTTGACTCGTCCCCGTTGCAACTACCTGCGCGGACGTTTCACCCGCCGGTACTCCGACCGCTCCTTCGTGAGGATGCGAAGGAAAATACTCGATGACACCCGATGCGTTTAGCGGGTTTCTCATAAGTTCATGGGCGGGATCGACAACCTTGATCGTTTGATAATCGCCATTGGCCCCGGAATGATAATTGGGCCAACTAATGTCTCGATTGTCCTGATCGTCACGCTCATGCCGCGCGGCGTCTGGTTCCTGCTGTTTTGTGTGAAAGAAATGGGCAGCGCCGACGCCTCCGAGAGTGCAAAGCGAGGAACCAAGATCCTGGTGATCGCGCGTCGCCATGATGCCTCCACCACGTTGGCGGAAACGAGTGATGCCCTGGCAATCGCTCACACTTAGACCATCACCAACATCAACGGCAAAGAGCCACAACTGATCAAAGTCAGACTCATCTAATGCACTGAGTACTCGATCATCGCCCGCCGGCGACTCTTCGCGGTTGCGCGCGGTGACTGCAAATAGCGCGTTCCCTTGTTCGTCTTTCAATGAACTAAGGTGCTCATGCATAAGTGAGAACCGACCAATATTCCAGTCGTCTTCAATGGCGGGAATCGTCGTTTGGAGAAGGATGCGTATTGGTCGTTTCATGATTGCCTACCTTAACGAATCAGATCGTGTACTCAAAATCGTAAAAGTGTTTTCCGTCTTCAATGTTGATCGACATCGAACCGGTCAAGCCAGTGAGTCCATCAGTGCCGGAATCAGGAATTACGACTACCGTTAACTTGCCGTCGCCGCGATTCATGATGCCGTGATGCTGCAGATAGAAAGTCCCATTCTTGCCATCGATTGTAGCGCTTACTTTTTCAATCGCCACATAGCCAGCGGAACCCTGTACCGCAGTGCCGGCCATCACCATTAGCCCTTTGCTGGTCCCTTCGAGATCACCGTGAAATTGTTTGTCGATCGTCATCCTGCCCACAACAGATTCGCCGAAAGCGTCTTGTTCCGGGGTTAACTTAACGTCAAAAGTTCCTTTGGCGTGATTGGCCATGTGCTCTCCTAATTGGTGGAAGGTATTCAAGACTTCCGATGCTCGGAATATTTGGAATCGTAACAGAGAAAAAGTTGCGTAGCGACGTTTGAATTTAGCCAGCCGTTTTAACGGCTGGAAAGCGATCAACCAATGGGCGTGCGTCGCGTAGCGATATTTGAATTTAGCCAGCCGTTTTAACGGCTGGAAATCGGTCAATCAATGAGCGTGCGTCGCGTAGCGACGTTTGAATTTAGCCAGCCGTTTCAACGGCTGGAAATCGATCAATCAATGAGCATGCGTCGCGTAGCGACGCTTGAATTTAGCCAGCCGTTTTAACGGCTGGAAAGCGATCAACCAATGGGCGTGCGTCGCGTTGCGACGCTTGAATTAGGCGGCAACAAGCGCCTTCGAGGTTCTCTGTTGGCCAGGTAAGCAGGCGAGGACGCCTGCGGTCCCTTTCAGAAACTTTCACGACGCGTGACCCAAATCCCATGTGCTTTTCGCGTTGACGATCAGAGCCCAATTTCTGCGGCTGCGGCAACACGATCTTCTGGGGGTTGAATTATGGCGAAGCTCGCCCGTCTACGACAATCGCAAAAACCACTTTTCATCTTTAGTCTTCTTATTTCGCTCGTCCTTAATAGCTTTCCGGTTGTTACCCAAACGCGGCGCGCGTCTCGCACCGGTAACCAGCAGGTCGCGGCAAATCAGTCTACTAAGAACGCCGGAAGTTGCTCAGGCGCGTGGACCGGCGTCATCAACTACACCCGCACGCAATCGAGCACTAACAATAAGACGGTGCCGCGCGTCTCCGGTCGTGGTGAAGACACAACCAACTTCCAGATGGACTACAACTACAAAGCAACTGTAGCTGTGATTGAAGGTCCGGAGCGAAATGGAGTCAGCCTTGGTCGCGCCAATATAAATCACTCGATGACCTCGAGTGAAAAGGTGGTCGCGCGCGAAAAGAATTCCTGTGATCGCGGCAGATCATGGCAAGAGATGTCGTGTGAATCAACGTCGCGCACGGAAACGACTGGTCAGGCCAGCAACGTCGAAGCAAATGTAAACGTTGGCGTCAATACTGACGGCACTTACACGGTAAGCGTTGGCTTGCCATCAATCAAAGGGAAAGTGTCAGGCAGCACGAGTGGCAGTTGCAGCGGGCAGTGCACACCTAAAGAAGTGAAAAGCAGCAGCCTGCCTGCGACTGAAACAAGCATCGATGGACAATCGACGGAGTCAGAAGTGCAGCGACTCAATCCGTCTGATCCAAATCGCATCAGTGGTAGTTCAGCAAAGACCTGGCAGAACGTTACCGAGACGATTACCTGGAGCCTGCAAAAGTGTGGCGCACCGCTTCGTTTGATCGATCTGAAGTTTCAACATCCAAAATTTCCTAACTTCGACGACTGGCAAGACGTTGTCGAACAAATCGGCACGATCGACGGCAACATGGTTAAGATCAAAGCGACCGTGCTTAACGCCTCGGGCGAAACCAAGTATGCCGATGTCAGATTCAAAGAGACTTACAAGGGTGACAAATGGGACGGCGCGCGACCCGATGCAGCGCTCGACGACAATGTGGTTTCAGTTCGCCTGGATCCCGGTGAACAACGAGACGTGGAAATGGTGTGGGATTCATCCGGTTATGCCTGGTACGACGATGGACGACCGCGGCTGGTCCAACGAATCAAAGCCGAGCTTGAAGAGAATGGCAAGAAGACTGACGAGTTAACGAAGAATCTGAAAGTCGCGCCCAAGCCGCTCGTTCTGGTCCATGGTCTATGGAGCAGTTGGAAGGCGTGGGAAACGTGGCAAAACATTCTCACGACGTCGCACAGTTACGACTGGAAAGCTTTCCCGGTCGGCGAGAAACCTGAGAAGGGTGTGATGAACACTGGCGGCGCGTTTCTATCGACTGATCCGACCAACGGAATTTTCGAGAATTCGCAGCAACTCGGAAAGTACATTCGCTACGCGCAGGAAGATCGCAATGCCTGGCACGTCGATATTGTTGCGCATTCGATGGGTGGCTTGATCTCGCGTCATTACATTCATCAGTTTATGCCGGCTAATTCGCCTGATGGGCGCCCACAAGTTTCGCATCTGATCATGTTGGGTACACCGAATCTTGGCAGCCCGTGTGCGGATGTGATGAATGCGACGTTTGACATTCTTGGTAAACAGGTTGAAGCCGTCCGTCAGTTGAAGCCTTCGGTGGTGGCCGAGTTCAACCGCGTCAACTTCAATCGCAAAGGCGTGAAGTTTTCAGCGCTCGCGGGCAATCCATTGCCGGTGATGTGCAAGAGCGTGGTTTGGAACGATGGTGTAGTACCGGTCGAATCAGCAATCTGGAATGTTAAGGACCACGCGTTGTCGAAGAACGTTCATACTGACCTGACCGGGACGGAAGACTTCTCGAGTTTCGTCAAACCGCGGCTCGCGATTGGACCAAAGGGAAATCACAATCCTGAAGCTCCGGACGCATCGCAGTTCCCGACACAAGCGGGAAGTAACTTTAACCATCCGCAACTCTCTTTCAATGCGGCTTATAAATTCAGCGTCATCGCCGACGGGGACCAGGATTCGCGTCCTACGTTTGCGAAGGAAGTAGTGCTCGACCCGAACCAGTCGATTGAAGTGGAGGTTCCAGTTTCGGCCGCATCGAATTTCGGTGTCTCGTTCATGGCTGACGCAGGTGTTTCGGTGTCGCTGTTTGATCAGACCGGAACCCTACGCGGCAAGAACCTCGCAAGCTCCGCCGAGGCGAAAGGCTTCTTCAGAACGATATTTGTTGAGTCAAATGTAAGGAGTGGGAAGTGGAAATTGAAGCTGGAGAATACCGGGAAGTTGAAGTCGGATGTGGTCGTTGCGGCGTGGAGTAAGTGAGGGGACAGGGATCAGGGGCCGGGGATCGGGGGTCGGGGATCAGAGGTCGGGATCGAGGATCAGAGGTCGGGCGTGGGATCAGGGATTAGAGGTCGGGGATTAGTTCAGTTCAGTTGATTTCACCACGAAGTGGTGACGTCCCAAAGCCCAGGGTTGAGCTTTGGCAACCCTGGGTCGGAGCAATAATTTTAACCAACCCGGAACGGGTTGCGCCCGCCGCGTGAATTTCCGGACGCGGATAAAAAACGGTCGGTGTGGTTGGTGTTGGTTTGAACGAATCGCCTCCAATAACCCACGACCGGCATTAACGATTCCGAACGCGCAACCCGACGCAACCGCGTTGCGGTTGATAAATCAAATCCATCGCGTTCCCAGGGTTGAGGCAACCATGGGTCAGAGCGATGATTTTGACCAACCCGGAACGGGTTGCGCCCGCCATGTGAATTTTTCGGACGCGGATAAAAAACGGTCGGTGTGGTTTGGTTGGGACGAATCGCCTCCAATAACCCACGACCGGCATCAACAATTCCGAACGCGCAACCCGACGCAACCGCGTTGCGGTTGATAAATCAAACCCGGAACGGGTTGCGCCCGCCGCGTGAATTTTTGGACGCGTATAAAACGGTCGGTGTGGTTACCCACGACCGGCATTAACGATTCCGAACGCGCGACCCGACGCAACCGCGTTGCGGTTGATAAATCAAAATCCATCGCGTTCCCCAGGGTTGAGGCAACCCTGGGTCAGAGCGATGATTTTGACCAACCCGGAACGGGTTGCGCCCGCCGTGTGAATTTTTCGGACGGATAAAAAACGGTCGGTGTGGTTACCCACGACCGGCATCAACGATTCCGAACGGCAACCCGACGCAACCGCGTTGCGGTTGATAAATCAAATCGATCGCGTTCCCCAGGGTTGAGGCAACCCTGGGCTCTAAGACATAACCGCTTCGCGGTAAACCAAACAAATTGCGGCCTCTAATCACAAATAACTGACTACTAACTACTGACTACTGAATAATAACTACTGACTACTGAATAATAACTACTGACCACTGACTCACTTTACCAACCGTCCCGCCAAACGTCGCAACTTTCGCAATGGCCCAACCTGCTTATTCTCGGCGGAATAGACACCAACCTGACTTTGCTCGGGCCAATGTTGCAAAGGCTGATCATTCATCGTCGGCGTCGTTAGCAATTTACTCCTCGTTCCTTTCAACGCCACAAACGTGTCGCTGTCGGGGCCTTTTCGCGGCGTGGCCGGGATGCTGCAGGAATAAACCGAAGAGAAGCCTAAATTACCCAGCAGGTTGTAGATCGATGGACGCGTAAACCAAAAACTTGTCTCATTGTCGAGTGAAGCCCAGAGTTGTTTCAATCGATCCGCCTGAGACGAGTCGGCATTGTGTTCACGAAAAGTCCAACCCCAATACTCATGTTCTTTAAACTGGTGCGACGCGTTTGCGGTGAGCCCGATGTGAGTATCGACGATCGCCAGCCGCCGGCACACTTCAAAAATACGCTCGGCAAAGTGGAATACATCCGGAACATTCAGATGATAAAAAATGCCCAGACAAAGTACGACATCAAACTCTCCATACTTCTCAACACTCAGATTCCGCACATCGTCCTGAACAAAAGTGATGTTACTTAGACCAAGCGCTTCACCGGCAAACCGCGCCTTCTCGATGTTGGGTTCGCGCGCTTCAATGGCTACCACTTCGGCGCCGTGTCTTGCAAACTCCAATCCGTAGATTCCTTCGAGACAAGCAAGGTCCAACACCCGCAAACTACTAATCGGTCGCTCTATCACATCTGAAACTACTTGCAGAATGCGTTGCATGTGCACCGCATGATTGGTGAGTTGCTCCTCAAACTTTGGCTGGTCCTTAGTGAAGGTGTAGAGATCGTCTTTGAGTTGATGATTGTGCGAGGTCCAGGCGCCATAGCGATCGATTAAGTCTCGATGTTTATTTTCGATTTGCTCGCGGTCCAAGATTTGGTTCTCCTAAACGTTTCCCCGGACCCACCCGCTACCGCGAGGTGGTACTGACTCTCCCCACCCGCTACTGCGAGGTGGTACTGACTCTTCACCCACCCGCTACCGCGAGGTGGTACTGACTTTCAGCCGCTTCGTTAAGCGGTACTTCTGATACGTGAAGTACGGATGGCGCATACGCAGCAAACTTCGTATCGAGAACCACCAAAAGTTTAGCGAGATCGCCTGGTCTAACGATCTCGCGTGGTGCCACCAACGCACCGGTATAAATAACATCTCACCTGGTTCCAACGTTACTTCGAAGGGCGTCGCCTCACGATACGCTGGAAACTGTTCCAGATCCGGATCTTCAACATCAACCGGGCTGTAATGCACATGGCCCAATCGCAAACACGGATAGTAAAGGCAACGCGATTGACTCGGCGGAATTAAGGTCAGCTTCTTACGTCCGAAAAGCTGGACCAGCAAATTGTCCGCCCCGTCGAAGTGAATGGGCGTGACTGTGCCTGCCGGCCCAAGCCACATGGTTGGCGGTTTTTTGAAACGACCGTGCAGGCTCCGCGGGACCTGCATGTATTCATCAAGCGAACCAATGTCGCCAGCTAATTCGGGAAGCTCACGAAAGACTGGAAACTGAGTGATGTAGTTTCGTGAAAAGTCCTTCTCAGTCTTCATTAAGTTGATGAATGAACCGAGTTGTGTCCGATGCTTACGTCTATTCTGGTAATAGTCAGCGGGATCGTTTTTAGGACTATCACTTTCCCACGCAGTGTAAACAACGCTTGCATCCGGAAATTTTGAAGCAAGGTAATCCGGAGTCCAGCGCCTGATCGCCGGCCACTCGTCAGCAACACCGGTAATCACGACGGGCCAATTCTTACGCACGAAATCGCGTTGAAAGGCGGCTGGTGATAAAGCGTTGAGGCGTTCAATAACCACGATTTAATAGTTGAATGAAGTCGGGTGAGTTGTTGATATGAAGCACCGGCAAAGATTCACTTTTCAAACTTGATCACGCTGATGTGACCATCCTCTTCAATGCGCGCTTCTTTAACTTTCGCGATGTCGTCGATTCCGTTCTCACGCAACTCCGCCATTAGATCGTCCTTCGATACCAATTCTTTGCGCATGTTTTGTTTTTGCATGCGCCCGTCCTTGACCAGCAAAAGTGGCTTCGGTTGCAGAATTCGTCTCATGGTGGTCGAGTGATAACCAAGCCAATCGATCGCGTAATTCCAGAACATGATCGTCGTCACGAGAATTATGCCGTCAGTGATCGACTTGTAATCGCCAGCCATCGCATTTTGAGCGGCGTCGGCAATGACCACGACCATCAACAAATCAGCCATGCCGATAGAACCCGATTCTCGTTTAAGGATGAAACGCATCAGCAGAAAAATCGCGAGATACGTCAACGAGCCACGCATAATCGTCTCGACGATCGGCTGGCTGGGAACAAACATTTCGTCCCACTTGAGCGTGAAACAAGCGAAGGGGAAATTAGCCATGAGTAAATGATGGACCGCGCACAGCCCAGACGAGTAACCTTCGGCTCCTTTATCGATCGCGGATTATATACCTGAAGGACTACTAAGAATGGCTGAAAACATTCATATGGAATTCCAGTCTACTAACCGGGAGCGTCGATGGCATTAACTTAACTCAACAATACAGTCCACAACCTCGCCTGGAGTTTCTGCGAGATAATTCGCGCCAGCTTCAGTTAACTCTTCCTTCGAGCCGTAACCATACGTCACACCAAGCGACGACACACCATTCTTTTGTGCGGCTATGACATCGTGTTTACGATCGCCAACCATGATTGTCGCTTGCGGATCGAGGTTTCGCCGCTCCAACAGATCCCGCAACAGCTCTGCCTTATCGTCCAGGTGGCCGGCGAGATCATTTCCATGAATTTCGATGAAGTGATCGGCCAGTGAAAAGTGTTTCAGAATCTGTTCCGCGTAAACCTGGGGCTTCGAGGTGGCGACGTACAGGTTGTACGACTCGCCGCTCAAGTCGATCAGCATTTGTGAAACGGCCGGGTAAGGCGTGTTCTCAAACAAACCAATCGTTGAAAAGCGTTCACGAAAAACCGTCACCGCACGTTCAACCAACACTTCATCAGCAGAATCACAAAGCTGACAAAAAACTTCGCGCAACGGTGGTCCAATGAAACGTTTTAACTCGACATCTGGTGGACACGGAATCTCCAACGCCGTCAGTGAGTGTTGAATACACCGCAGAATTCCTTCCGCAGGATCGGTAAGCGTGCCGTCGAGATCGAAAACTACGTTAGTTATCCTGGCCATTCGTTATTTGATTCTAATCGTTCCCGCATTGCTCATTTGGCTGTGAGCAAAAACCTGAATCGAACATGTACCCGACGCGATGTTGTCCGGTAGTCGAAACACAACTTGGGTAAGCCCAATGCCGGGAAGAAACGTTACGGACTCAGCGGCGACGGCGATGTTGTGATTTTGACTGTCGGTCAAACCCACGATAACCGTAGCGGGCGTTTCTCCTTGCGCAAGTTGCAGATTATTCACAAACACTAAGACCCGCGTGTTGCGGTCCGCTGGCTGGGTTAGCCAGTTTCCCGGATTGATGACTGGAAAGGGATCGCGCAGGAATAGCAAAGCATCAAACGCCGCCACTTCAGTTGATGTTGGACCATTCTCCTCGAGTACGAGGTCGATTGGAGTTGGAGTAGGCGTCGGCGTGGGTGTTGGTGGAAATGGTGTCGGCGTCGCCGTCGGTGTTGGGGTTGGAGTTGGTGTAGGCGTGGGAGTCGGCGTCGGTGTAGGTGTAGGTGTAGGTGCGGCAATCAGTGAACCCTGAATGAAAAAGACCTGCGCTCCCGTGGTAGTTAACGCCAAGCCATTCGCTCCCCATCTGATCAATTTCTTTGGCGTGCCAACCAAACCGGGGATATTCAACGTCGCGATTGGCAAAAAGGTATTCGCATCAAAAACCTGAAGCACGGCCGACGTATCACTAAAGTAGACATAGAAAGCCCTTCCAAGTGCTACATCTGAAACAAAAGCTTCAGTGTTGGGAACGGAGAAGGTTCCGAGTGTCGTTCCAGCTTCGGGATCGACCAAAGTTCCGTTCGAACCCAATAGCTTGCCTGAGTCAAACTTGATAAAGCTATTCTCAGACGGCATCAGGTCCGACGCCGACCCGGCTGATACACCCGAACTTGAGATCGTGAGCTTAAACAAGTCACCTGGCTTGTAGCCATAAATCGTATTCGGCTGTGAGGATCTCTCTGCCTGATTGATGGACCTGAATGACTGGGTGATGGTTGGACGCATAACATCGTCGTCATAAATCGCGACCTCTTCCTCAGAAGAGATTGTTAAACCATTCTTCCGTACAACTGAAACCGAGTTCGGACTACCCGCAAGGGCCACAATGTCTGCCGGGAAAAGGCTGCCGTTCAACTGACTCACACCCAACGAATATTGAAGTTGCGCGGTTCGAGTAGCAACATTGAACCGGCGAATGCTCGCGGCGCCGTTTAGTCCAACATAGAGATATTGACCATTGTCCGTGAGCGCCAATGGACCAGGCTCGCTGCCAATCCAGGTCGAAGATTCGGGTGAAGCAGTTGCGGGATTGATGGCCACTATCGAGTTGGCGTACGAACGTCCGCTGGGAACGCTCGCATAGATCATCTGGGTGACTGGATCGTAAACGAGGTCGTTGGTCTGCAGATCCAACCTGGTAATTCCAATCGCGACACCCGTCGGAGTGGGTAACGGACTTGGTCCGGATTCATTAAGATTCGCGGTGTTGAGTAAATAGATTTTGTCAGACGTAGCGATGGCTAAACCATTCTGGCCCCACCTGATGAAGGAATTCAACGTGCCGGTCACCCCGGAAATTAGCAGTGCGCCCGTTTGAAGAAAAGTGGATGGGTTGAAGGCGCGAACGAGGAGCAATCCGGATCCTGCATTTGTTACGAAGTAGACGCGGTTCAGGGTCGAATCAGGGACCACGCGCGCAGGTGACGGAAACTGATTCAGAAATCCCAGTCCGACAAACTCGCCCGCCAAACGACCAGTTTCAGGATTAATCACTTCACCAGAACTCGAATAGATAAAGCCGTTGTCGTATTTGATGTCATCATTGAATCCGTAAATTACATCTTTCACATTTGAATCGATTGAGACGCCAGAAGCATTGACCGTCATTTTGCGAAAACCGAACTCGGTCGTTTCATTGTCGTGACCATAAAGAATGGAAGCTGACGGACCAAACTCGATTACATTGCTGCCCGCTACAGTAGACGAAGTTGAACCAGTGCCCTGAGGACGCTGGACTCCGTTGTCATAAATAAACACTCCGCCGTGTCTGGCGCTGACACCAACTACCTGTTTGGAAATTGCTACCGACTCTGGTTGCCCAGGCACCACAGCCATGTCTTCAACTGAATATGCAGGACCCGGGAACTGCGGGCTGCCCAAACCAAATTGAAGACCGGGTGTCTGCGTAGTGAGATCAAAGCGTCGCACCGCGTTGGCTCCAGCCAGGGCCGCGTAGATGTACTGATTGTTGTCTGACTTGGCGAGCTTACCTGGTTCGCTACCAATGAAGATCGAATCACCCAACGCGCCAGTTTGCGGATTGATTGGCGTAAGACTATTGCCGCGAGTGCCTGCACTACTGGGTACACTCGCATAAATCCGTTGAGTTACCGGGTCATAAACCAGATCGTTGGCTGGCAACGCGACTTGAATGATGCCACTCGACTGCGCGGGAGTTTGTGAATCAAGAGCGGCTTCAGTGATGCGTTGGGATCGCACGGGTCCGATCAGAATTAGCGCTAAGGCAATTAATACCGACACACAAAAACGCACGCGAGGTTTGATTGTAATCAACATATTTTTCGAGGTGTTCGTAAGGGATATGGAAAAGGTCACATCGTAAGAGTAACCACAAAGACGCAAAGTCACCGAAAGAGATTAAATCAAATTTTGTGGCTTCGTGTCTCGGGGGCTGAATAGGTGAAGGCTAACTGGCCGCTTTCAGGTCAGCTTCAATGTCAACGTGGCCTTTCTTGCGGGCCCAAGTTGCCGGCGTCGCCCATGAAGCGGCTGCTTTGTGTGGATCGGCGCCGCGTTCAAGCAGCAATCTGACCATGTCGCGATGTCCCCAACGCGCGGCGAGACCTAAAGGAGTTGAGCGATACTCTTCATCGATTGCATTGATCTCCGCGCCGTGGTCCAACAACAAGCGCGCTTTGTTAAGCTGATTTTCCTGCGCCATATCGTGCAACAACGTAACGAGTCGCCAACTTTTGTGATTGGGATTCATTCCGTGACGAAGGAGAAACTCAGCAACGTGTTCATGCTTGAAATAGTAAGAACGCGGCCATTTCGATATGTCTGGAACTTGCGCACCGTAACTCATCAGCAACTCGATCATTGGTAGATTGGCATGGTTCGCCGGCACAGACAGCACACCTTCGCCCCACGAAGAAAAAGGACTTGTAGCAAGCTCGGGTTGCGACTCCAACAGTTGTCGCGTTGTTTCGAGATCGTCGGAATGCACTGCTTTCTCAAATAATAAATCGTCGTCAGTTCGATCGAAGTGAACGCCGCCCGTGTCGCCCCATTCTTTCGTTAATCGGGGTGTTGCCAGCGACTGCTTCAGGAGCGCGGCAATCTCGTGATATTCACGGTCCTCCGCCATTGTCAGAATAGGATTTAAGAACGGATGGTTATAAGCTTTTGGATCAAGCGCGCCCTGGTTGATCAACTCTCGCACCAACTCCAAATGTCCCTCTCGCACCGCCAGCAGCAACGGGCTGGTGTAGTCATATTGGCAAGTGCGTAGCGCAGGTTCTTCACTTATTAGCTCTTTCAAACGGTCAAGGTCGCCGGCAAAACTCGCCTTGAGGGTTTGCCAGACGAGTGGCGCGGTGGAGAGACCTCCGTGCACGTTGATCGGACGATCCTGTTTTAGTTCGAATGGCTGAATCATTTCGGGACCGCCGTAAAAAGATCACTCTGATTGGTAACACTGATCTTTAAGTCTCTGAGCAATCCATCGCCTATTCCATAGATCCAGCCGTGAATGGCCAGTTGCTGTCCACGACTCCAGGCACTTTGTACGATCGTGGTCCGACTCACACTCATCACCTGCGCAGCAACATTCAATTCACTAAGCTTGTCCAAACGAAGCGCCTCGTCAGTTATACCTTCAAGCAGTTCCTCATGGTTATGCATTACGTCCTGAACGTGTCGCAGCCAGTTATCGATCAACCCAAACTGTAAATTCTGTAAGGCCGCTCTTATTCCACCACAACCATAGTGACCACAAACGATCACATGTTCGACTTTGAGAACATCCACAGCGAATTGCAACACGGAAAGACAATTGAAATCGGTATGGACCACAACATTCGCAACGTTGCGGTGTACAAACATATCGCCCGGTTGTAATCCGACGAGTTGAGTGGCCGGAACGCGACTGTCTGAGCAACCAATCCAAAGGTAACGTGGTGATTGTTGTTCCGCGAGCGAGTTGAAAAAATTGGGATCGGTGGCCTTGATTCCTTCAGCCCACGCTTTGTTCTTTTCGAGTAGTTGTTCGAGGTCGTTCATAAAGGTTCCGTCGAGGTACTCACAGTAGCCGAATGAGGCTTGCAAGACGAGCTAAATCGCGTAGCGATATTTGAATTTAGCCAGCCGTTTCAATGGCTGGAACCGCGTGAGCCAATAACGACGCGTCGCGTGGCGACGCGTGAACGAAACACTGACAGATGCGACGATCAAGTTATCAATTCTCCCCAGCGTTCATGCGTCGCTAAGCGACGCGATCATCAGCCATTGGGTACCAGCCGTTTAAAACGGCTGGCTAAAGTCACATGTCACTACGTGACGTAGCTTTTCTTTTCTTCAGGGGCGCATTCTGGTCCCACTCATTGCCTATGTCAATAACGAAAGCGTTGAATATGAGCCGCTTATTTGATGAGAATCCTTACCAACACCGGCGAGTTTGCTATCAATATCATCAGCCAGGTAATCGGTCGATCACCATCTTCGGCGAGATAGAACAACCGCGGCGGAAAGTAGATCAACAAAGCTGAAAAGCCAAACATCGCGAGCCGGCCAACGATGCTGCGAAAGTCAGTCGTCAAGTCGTTCATCAAACGCGCCCAGAACATTTGATACCCGAGCATGTTCACGAACAGAAACAGATCAGCCACTGCCTCGCACTGCGGTGTTTCGAGCACTTTAAAGATCGCCTTGTGCTTCGGTTTCCAAAAATAAAAATAGACGATCGCGGTGCTCAGAATTGCCACTGCCGGAACACCGAGAAACAACGCGAAAAACAGCTTAGGCGGAAGTCCAAAATAATCGGCGCCCTCTGGCGCATCATCCGGGTAAAAGATATCGACGACGAAGCCGGCTCCGGCGATTAGAAAGATCAGCTTCGAAAGAAAATAGAAAGCCGGATGAAACAGAAACGACGGTTCAGGACGTGCGAGATAAGGTTCACGTTCATGCGCGCGACGACGCTTCAAAAGCGCTCCAATCGGTTGCAGGAAAGCGAGGCCAAAACAAAACAGGGATTATGCCGGTACGAGCGAGGCGATCCTGTCTATTTGCGGCTTCAGTAACTTGAGTAAAGAGACGCGCGAGTACGGAAATTAACGCCGCGTTGATCACAAAAACCGCAGCGTCGAGAAGATAGCCTCGATTTTCCGGAGCCAGGACTTTTTTGAGATCGATCATCAGGACTTACGCGATCTCTTCCAGGCAGAATAAGTGTTCGGCAGGTCAAGTTTCTTGATTTGCTTCCAGGCCGCGATGCCCTGTTCGCGTGTTGCGCCTTTTTCGTTTGCCAAAAACTCGGCGAGAAAGTTGATGTATCTAACGTGCGGAATCTTCGTAAACGAACCTTCCACTTGATTCAACTCCACATAACGCTTAACTAAATCTCCATAAGTAATCGGAACTCCATTAGTCAGTTGTTCTTCACGCCAACGATTGAGTCGATAACGAGCGCCAGACTTCTTCTTCAGCGCGGGCGCGATCTTCGCCGCTTCTTTCTCAATGAATGTTTTGGTGATCTTGTTGCTTGTGTAATTGACGATCGGCAGTTCCAGACTCAACCCGAGATCAATATCTTTCACGCCTTCTTTAGTTAACTTACGTTTAGTGGGAACCTGGATCTTTCCGGTCCGCAGGTAAGCGGTGATTGCTTTCTCGAGTTCGTCTTTTCTGAGTTTGGCTGCTGAAGGGATGCCGAGCGAATCAGCGAAGCGTTTCATCTCGGTCGCGTACCAATAACCATGCTCGAATTCAGTCAACGACATCGACTTTGAAAGTTTGCTTTTAGTCATGCGCATCGTGGCGATTGAAAGTTTGACGATAACTGGGCCATGCGTCGTAAAGATAGAGTGCAAATGGAATCCACCAGATGAAATCGTTTGTGAGACATAAAACAATCGACGACCTGGGCCAGACGCCGTCCCAGATTAGTTTGGCCAAGCCAATCGGGCCCAGAACTTTCCCTAATAAACCAACCGCGGCCAGCAACCAGCCACGTTCCGGAAGACGCGCAACTTCACAGTAGAGAATTCCATAAACTCCGACAACCATTCCCAGACACGCAAAGATCTGCGGATGGTTCAGCAACGGCAAACCGGAAAAGCGAAACAACCATTGTGGATCATAGGCGGCATACAAACCCCAGCAGACGTTGTAAATGCCTGCCAGAAGAAAGACTAGCCGATGAAATTTTCGTCGCGGAATGAACTCGATTACCATTTTTATGAGCGAGACAAATTACACAAAGTTCGATTTGTGCCTTTGAGACTTGGTGGTGAAACTTTCTTTCGAATGCTTTGACTCCGTTGCGGAAAATGCTGCCACAAAACCCCGGCGGCTGGTGTTCCCATAACGTAGACCGAATCTAACTTCAGGAAATACCACCATGTCAAAGATTATTAAGACTGTCGCCGGTGTCGCCATTGGCCTGGCTTTGTTGGCTTTGTTTGTCACACCAACCACTCGTGCGCAACGTAGTTTAGCCGGTGAGTGGAAAGCCTCAACCAAATCCGAAGGTAACAAACTTCAACTTAATCTTGAGAGCCGCTCGGACCAGGGCCGTCGCCATCAAATGGGACAGAGCTTTGAATACAGCGATCTTCAAGGTTTGACGCGCGAACAAGCAACCAACGGTGGACCAGTAAAATTTAGTCTTGTACGCGAGGCTGGTCGCATCGATTGCGAAGGAAGTTTTCAAAACGGACAAGGCTCGGGCACCTTTCAATTTACTGCGAACCCGAACTTTGTATCGGCAATGAAGAGTAGAGGTTTCGACTTTGAGAAGAGTTCGTGGTCTGAAGACGGAAATCGTGACTCGGGAGATCGGCTGTTTGCGGCTACCGCGTTGAATGTCACCACTGCTCTGGCCGATGATCTTGTTTCATCGGGTTTCGGTAATCTTCAGGTCGAGGATCTCTTCAAAGCTGCAATCTTCAAAGTCGATTCAAACTTCATGCGTGAGATGAAAGCCAGCGGCTTCCCGAATTTAACTATGGAAGATCTGGTGAAAGCACGTATCTTCAAAATCGACGCGGGATTTGTGACCAAGGTCACGCAGATGGGCTTTGACAAAGAGCCGTTTGAGAGTCTGGTGAAGATGCAGATCTTCAAAGTCACTCCCGAGTTTGTTGCCGAAGTTCGCAACGAAGGGCTGACGGATCTCAACGTTGAAGATTTAGTGAAGTTGAAGATCTTCAAGATCGACGCTGATTACATTCGCAAAGCAAAATCCGAAGGCGTACCAATGAACGTTGAGCGGCTGGTGCAACGTAAGTTGGGTGTCGGCCGGAACTAGTTCTCGATCGCACTCGCTGTCGGGTTGAAATGTCCGATGTTGGAGACCACTGACTTTATGTCGGTGGTTTCAACTTCTCGCTAACACTGGTGGTTCCTTGCGTTGAGATACCACCGACTTTATGTCGGTGGTCTTTCAACTTCCACCTAACACTGGTGGTCCCTTGCGTTGAGATACCACCGACTTTATGTCGGTGGTTTTTCAACTTCCACCTAAACCAGCACCATAAAACCACCGAGATACCACCGACTTTATGTCGGTGGTCTTTCAACTTCCACCTAACACTGGTGGTCCCTTGCGTTGAGACACCACCGACTTTACGTCGGTGGTCTTTCAACTTCCACCTAAGCCAGCACCATAAAAACACCGAGATACCACCGACTTTACGTCGGTGGTCTTTCAACTTCCACCTAAGCCAGCAACATAAAACCCCCCGAGATACCACCGACTTTATGTCGGTTGGAGTTTCAACTTCTCGCTATCGCCTTGCAGTAGCTAACTCTCTTTCCATCTTGTAAATTCTGCAATCAT
>DATDMC010000147.1:0-7532 GCA_036518995.1 Pyrinomonadaceae bacterium
TGTTGTGATGAATGGCTATGCCTTTCCGTTTCATGGTGGGTTAAAAATTACGGGACGAAGGGCGTAGCCCAAGTTGTGGTGCGCGCGTTAACGGAAGGGCATAGCCATTCCTCACAACAGACGGCCAAGCCGGTCCAGTTGAGTTTTGCAAAAGCGATTATTTCCGATGAGGAAAGACCCGTCCTCTCAAGTACTGCGCACCTTCCATCACCTAATTGAATATCTTACGAGCGTGCGTGGGAAGATTCGTACTGATGCCGGCATCTCACCAAGTGAAAGCGGTTTGCCGGTTAACACTTCACTCGCTTTAACTCCATAGATCGCTTCGTTCAGATCATTGTCAGGACTGATGTATGCTCCCTTAAGTGCGGCGCCGATGTAAGCACCTTTACTTTGTGAGTAAGAGAGAATTCCGGCATCTAAGCGCGGACTAGTCGAAGCAGCGGCTTCACGTCCGATTGGTCCAGCGGCAACACCTGCTTCACCGCCCAGCTCAAACTTGTCTTTCAACAAACCATCAATGCCGTCCTGATTCATGATCAGGAACACGTAATCAGTTTTCTGAGCGCCAATCTGTGGTCCAAAGCTCCCGCCGTTAATATTGAAGAACGCCGGCGCGCTCCAGCCTCCTTTCACTCGCCGGCTGATCACGCCCTGACCACCGCGACCGCCAACAATGAATGCAGCTTTAACTACGCCAGGAAAAACGGCGATGGCTTCAGCCTTATCGATCAGCTCTTTCGGAATGGCTTTCTCTCTGACATTCATAATATCGCCGAAAGAGTCTGCGGCCTCTCGCGCGTGGCGTTCAGCGTCCTGAGTGCGCGACTTCTTCTGGGCGGGCGCCAACGCAGCACCAGCCACCAGACAACCAAGCACAAGTACCACACAGAAAAAGCGTATCAGCGACATAATGATTTCCTCCTACCAGCTACGATGCAAATTGGTCCCACGTAGTTCTCCACTTGTACCAGAAAATAGTCACAGCGATGCGTTTCTCAGTCGTAACGCATTCGCAATTACCGACACCGAACTGAAACTCATCGCAGCGGCTGCAATCATTGGACTCAATAACAATCCAAAAACGGGATAAAGAACTCCAGCAGCGATTGGAACACCTAGTGAATTGTAGACAAAAGCAAAGAACAGATTCTGTTTTATGTTCGTCATCGTTTGTCGACTCAACACGCGCGCGCGCACGATTCCGCGCAGGTCGCCCTTAACAAGCGTCAGGTCAGCACTTTTCATCGCGATGTCTGTTCCGGTTCCCATCGCGATACCCACATCAGCCTGGGCCAATGCAGGGGCGTCGTTGATACCATCGCCAGCCATTGCGACTATGCGATTCTCAGACTGTAATTCTTTAACAGCCGCTGCTTTTTGATCAGGTAACACTTCAGCAATCACTCTGTCGATGCCTAAACGCGCGGCAACTGCACGAGCGGTAGTTTCGCTATCGCCAGTCAGCATCACGACGCTAAGGCCCTCACGATGAAGTTGGCTGATAGCTTCCTTCGCCGACTCTTTCACCGGATCTTCCACGCAGATCAAACCTGATAGTTCTTTATTCACTGCGACAAACATGACCGTCTGGCCGCTCGTCCGGAGTTCTTCTGCTTTATTAAGGACATTGCTTACATCAACGCCGAGGTCAGTCATGAAACTACTATTACCCAAAGCCACAAGTTGACCATGAACCTCACCCGAAACGCCTTTGCCGGTTACAGATTCGAAGTGATTAACTCTGGTAAGTTCCAATCCTCTTGCGACCGCTCCGGCAATGATGGAGGCGCCTAAAGGATGTTCACTTCCTCTTTCGAGACTAGCCGCCAGTCCTAATAACGAGTTCTCATCAATATTGGCGAACACCACAACTTGAGACAATCGCTGTTTTCCTTCCGTTAAGGTACCCGTCTTGTCAACGATTAAGGTGTCGACTTTCTTCAACGTCTCGATCGCTTCAGCGTTGCGAAACAGGAGACCATTGTGCGCAGCTTTTCCTGTTGCCACCATGACCGACATGGGTGTCGCCAAGCCCAGGGCACATGGACACGCTATGATCAGCACAGCAACCGCATTTACCAGGCCGTAAATGAAACGCGGTTCTGGTCCAACCAGACTCCACACTGCGAATGTTGCAAGCGAAACCGCAATGACGATGGGAACAAAATAAGCGGCGACTAAATCTGCGAGCCGTTGGATTGGCGCGCGACTGCGCTGAGCTTCAGCAACCATTTGAACAATTTGCGAAAGCAACGTCTCGGAGCCGACTCGTTCCGCACGCATCACAAATGTGCCGGTCTGATTTATCGTCGCACCAATTACCGGATCACCATCAGACTTTTCGACGGGAATTGGTTCGCCCGTCACCATCGACTCGTCGACCGCGCTCCTGCCTTCAACGACTACACCGTCAACGGGAATCTTCTCCCCAGGTCTTACTCGCAAAAGATCGTTTGGTCTAACCGAGTCCAACGGCACATCCAGTTCGTTTCCTGCATGGTCCAATCGTCTTGCGGTTGTTGGCGCCAGTCCTAACAACGCCTTAATCGCGGCGCCAGTTTGACTGCGCGCTCTGAGTTCCAGAACCTGGCCCAACAAAACGAGCGACGTAATCACAGCCGCAGCTTCAAAATAGACCGGCACGCCAGCACCGTGCGCGCGAAACGAATGCGGAAAAATTCCAGGAGCTATCGTAGAAATGAGACTAAAAACATAGGCAACGCCGACACCGAGACCGATGAGGGTAAACATGTTGAGGTGTCGGTTAACGATTGATTGCGCGGCACGAACGAAGAAAGGCCAGCCACACCAAACAACAACCGGAGTTGCCAGTATCAATTGGACCCATGGTAACCAGGACGGCAATTTGATTCCCGGCAACAAGTCACTCATGCCGAGTAAAAATACCGGCACGGACAAGACGACGCTGATCCAGAAACGCCGGCGCATGTCGACAAGCTCCGGATTTTCTTCTTCGTCCAGCCTAACGGTTTTCGGTTCGAGCGCCATGCCACAAATCGGACAACTCCCGGGCCCATCACGAACGATTTCAGGATGCATCGGGCAGGTGTATTCGGTACGTTGGGTGGCAGCGACGAAGTTAAGTGGCTCAAGCGCCATCCCGCATTTCGGACACGGGCCTGGTCCGGCATTATTGATTTCGGGATGCATCGGACAAGTAAAAATCGACTTGTCTTTAGTCTGAGTGATCGAAACTGGAGCCGGTTGTAAATACTGCGCCGGATTTTGGCTGAACTTCTGCAGGCAATGTTGATGGCAGAAATAGTAGGTCTCGTCTTCGTACTCGAAAGAACCGGCTGACGATTCGGGATCTATCGTCATGTGACAAACCGGATCGACCACGGTGGTTGTGCTGGGGCTGATCATTCGCGAAGGATGATGATAAGTGGTCAGGACGGAGGTCGCAAATTGCGCGTTGAACGCTGAAAGCGTTTTGTCTCGAAGCCCAGGGTTGAGCTTTGGCAACCCTGGGTAAACCGCACAAACAAAACGCTCAACTCCGAAGGAGTTGAACAGCTTGTCTCCTCGTTACCCAGGGTTGACAGAGCTCAACCCTGGGCTTTAAGACGAAACACTTTCAGCGTGCGCCGGTTTCCATAATTCGCAAACTTCACACTAGCTTTCGCCCGCGATTTGTCGTAGCCTTAGCCAACTCGCTAACCTCCTCGTTTTGGCAATGAAGCAAAGGTCTCTAAAACTTCTCCGATTCCTGCCACGACTCTCAGTCGCTGCAATCCTGGGCGTGTGCTTATTGTCCGGACTGGTGCCGAGCGTCATCGTTGCGAGTACTTTCGGCATTGATACTGGAAAAGCATGCTGTCGCGGACAGTCGGCCGGACACTGCAAGCTCCAGGTAAAGATCAAAGTCAAGACTGAGCAGATGTGTGGTCTCAAGCAGACCGCAAACGACGACGTAACAATAGTCGCCGACGAAGCCGACACTTCAAACACTTCGAGTCCGGGAATGGCTGCGGTTGGCAACAACTGCGCAAGCGAATGTTCATCATGCGCGGCGCGTACCAGCCAACACATCAAGCCATTCAAGCGAACGCCTATCGTTCGTGCGCTGCCTTTAGTTGCAAGACCACAAACCAACGATGCCACGGCAGAGTTTGTTGCCCTGCCGGCTACGGATCTTGAAGTCTTCAGTCCTCGTGGTCCACCACACTCATTGCGTTAATTCCCAAGTCGCAAACCTAAATAATCGATCGCGTAAGGCACTTCGAATCGAAGTGTCTGCACGCTGCTCTCTATTTTCCAGGGGAAAACGCAATGAAGGCCCTCATTTATCTTACTTTTATAGTCTGCTTGTCTGCGTCTATCACGAACGCGCAACAAACAGTGACCTCCGCGACGCTGACCGGGCGAGTTGAAGACTTGCGCGGCTCGGTCGTCAGCGGCGCAACTGTCACGGCAACTAACGCTGAAACTAATCAACGATTCACAGCGACAACCGATCAAGACGGGCAATTCAGATTTCCAATACTGCGCGTCGGCAACTATTCGTTGACCATCACGGCCACCGGCTTTGCCGAACAACGCAAAGAGTTGACTTTGCTGGTGGGCCAGGCACTCGATCTGATAGTTAAACTCGAAGTCGAGGGAATATCCGCGAACGTTAACGTGAATGCCGATGTGCCAACTGTCGAAACTGTTCGTACGCAGGTCACGGAGACCATTCGTCCGACTGAGATAAAGCAGTTGCCACTAAACGGTCGCAATTATCTCGACCTTGCCTTGTTAATTCCGGGAGTTTCGCCAACCAACACCGGAAGTAATCAGCGCTTCGCAGAAACATCGGCGATTCCCGGACAAGGAATCTCGGTCGCCGGTCAACGAAATCTTTACAACAGCTTCGTTGTCGATGGAATGTCGGCTAACGACGACGCTGCGGACCTGACGGGGACCTATTTCAGTGAGGAAGTTATCGATCAATTTCAGGTGGTGACCTCCGGTGGCATTGCTGAATTCGGTCGCGCGTCCGGAGGCGTCGTTAACATTCTAACGAAGTCGGGGACCAATGATTGGCGCGGCAGTCTTTATGGATTTGGGCGTAACCAACGTTTTGATGCTCGCAATCCAGTAGCAACTTCTAAAGATCTGCTAACACAAGTTCAATATGGCGCTACTCTTGGTGGTCCATTGCGTCACGATCGGACATTTCTCTTTTCAAATTTTGAACAAACCAGACGAAACTATTCTGCCGTCTTAACGATTGCTCCAAACGCAGTCGCTTCGATCAACCAGCGACTCCGGGCAGTCAACTATCGTGGTCCATTACTTAACACCGGCGTAGTACCAGCCAGTTTCGACACTACCAACGTTCTGGTCCGACTCGATCACCAGTTAAACGAGCAACATCAACTCAGCGGACGCTACAGTCTCTATCACATTCTGGCAGAGAACTCGCGCACGGTTGGCGGTTTGAACGCAGTCAGTAGAGGGTCCGGTCTCGATGATACAGATCAAACTACGCAATTAAGTCTCGTATCGACGCTCACTAAAACGACCGTCAACGAAGCAAGGGTGCAATTCACTCGTAGCAGGCTCGGAGCTCCGATTAACGATCCGATTGGACCATCAGTCACGATTTCAGGGGTGGCAAATTTCGGAACGGCCACATCGTCGCCGGTTGCAAGAGACATCGATCTGTTTGAAGTAGTCGACAATTTATCGACTCAGCGCGGTAGTCATTCTATTAAAGGCGGCGCCGATTTTCTCTTCAACCGCGTAAATATAGGGTTTCCAGGCGCGTTGCAGGGTGTCTATCAGTTCAATTCCCTCAACAATTTCCTGAATGGAAACTACAGCACGTTTCAACAGGCGTTTGGTGTTCCCAATCAGAAGCAATCGAATCCAAATATTGGCCTGTTCATTCAAGACGAGTGGCGCGTATCACCGAATCTCACCGTGAATGCGGGTCTAAGATATGACGCACAATTTTTGCCCGCGCCAATTCAAACGGACGCAAACAACCTCTCGCCGCGGCTCGGCATGGCCTACGCGACAAACGATCACAAAACGGTAATTCGCGCGAGCTTTGGATTGTTCTACGATCGCATTCCGCTGCGGGCGACGTCGAATGCGTTGCAGCGTGATGGTTCGAAATATATCGTCGTGCAGTTGGCGCCGAATCAAGTCGGCGCGCCGGTGTTTCCTAATGTCCTGAGTTTGCAACCCGCGTCACTGCCAACGAAGCCGAACATCACGCGAATCGATCCAAACATCGAGGCCAGTTACAGTGAACAGGCAAACGTGCAGATTGAACGCGAACTTTCCGGCGGCGCCACGATTTCCGTGGGCTACCTGCATCTGCGCGCGTTGCATTTGCTGCTTTCACGCAATGTAAATGTTCCGACAGTGCCGGCCAGCGCTGGAATTCCGAATCTTGGTCGACCCGATCCAAACTGGGGCAACATTTCTCGCTTCGAAAGTTCAGGCGATTCCTACTATGACGGAATGGTCGTCTCGTTCAATCAAAGGCTGCGACCCTGGACCAGCTTGCGCGTGTCATACACGCTGTCGAAAGCGCTTGATGACGCGGGAAATTTCTTCTTCTCAACTGTGCAGAACAATTTCAATATTCGCGACGACAAGGGACTTTCGGACAACGATCAACGTCACCGGCTGGTTGTTAGTGGAGCGTTACAATCTCCGTCGAGCAAGAGATCGATACTGCGCGATTTTGAGTTGGGCTATATCTTCACCTACGCGTCGAGATTGCCGTTCAATGTTTTGCTTGGCAGTGATCGAAATTTTGATACAAACAACAACGATAGACCGGTTGGTATCGGAAGGAATACGGGGCGAGGTTTTGACTTTGCATCACTGGATCTGCGGTTGAGCAGGAAGATCAAACTAAGAGAAAACGCTTATCTGCAAGTGACGGCTGAAGGTTTTAATATGCTGAACCGATCGAATCTCAGCGTGCCGAACAATACGTTTGGTTCTGGTGTCACGCCTTTGCCGGCATTCGGGCAACCAACGGCGGCCGCTGATCCGCGACAGTTTCAGTTCGGGTTGAGATTAGCGTTTTGAGAGGAGAGATCCACTCTCTGCGTCTCTGCGTTTCTCTGCGTCTCTGTGTTGAAAATGATCTTCCACAATTGAACCATATTTCAACACAGAGACGCGGAGATCGCAGAGACGCAGAGAATACTCTTATGAACCACTTTAAAATCGTCTTAATACTTCTGCTGGCGCCGCTGATCATTGGTTGTGAGAAGAAGCAGGCGCACAGGGATTCTGAGCCGGAGGGTCCCGCGGCGGCAGTGCAAACACGGACTTATATGGCAGTCGGCACGATCAAAGCTATCGATCCAACGACACCTTCAATCGAAATAAATCATGAAGACATTAAGGGTTTGATGCCTGCGATGCAGATGCAATTTCACGTCAAGGACAAAACCTTACTCGATGGACTGGCGACTGAGGACCGCGTTAGTTTTACGATTGAAAGCGGTGTCGGCGGATTAAAGATTGTAGCTATTCACAAGCTGTAGAGGCTT